>DKPS01000179.1 GCA_002471345.1 Saprospiraceae bacterium UBA7328 | reverse complement strand
CGACCTCACCCTTATCAGGGGTGCTATTGTTTAACAAAAATCCTTATTATAGCTATCTTTCATAGCATCACATTTACAGGTATAGCACTATTTATAGCACTTTAATGCAGCAATTCTGTTACGAATTTGGGATAGTTTGCAAAAATTTTAAAATTCAATTGTCATAGGTACATGGTCACTTGACTTAATCCATGCATTGAAGTCACCCAAAGTTACTAACTTAAGTTTTTCTATTAAAGATTGAGATAAAAAACAAAAATCAATATGGAAGGGTCTGTCTTGCTTATGATAGTGATAATAAGTTGCTTGAGTTTCTTTGCCCTGCTCTTCATTAAAGTAATGATGATACGAACTTTGAATCCCTTTCTCTGATAACTGATCAAGAACATCTTGATGATTTTTATCTACACCAGTCCTTTCCCAAATAAGATTGCTATTGAAATCGCCACAGATAATTACATTTTCTTGGGATAAAAATTCTTGATAAGCAATATTGGCAAGATAAACCTGTCTAATATAGTTATTGTGTCCTTTCTTTTTATCTCCAACTTTTTTTGTCCATACACCCATTAAATTAAATTCTTCTTTGCCATTAGACAAAACAAGGGGGAGTAAATATTTGAACTCATCTGAATAGTTTTCATAGAGCTTTAATTTGTAGTCATTAAATGTAAACACACCTAAGCCTTTAGATTGATTATCTCCTATCCAGAAGGCATCGGACGGCTCAGGTAAGTCCTCTCTTGGCAGATTAAGTCGATCTAAATTCTCACATTCAGAAACAACTAAAACATCTGGCTTCAAAGGGAAAACCTTTTGTAAATCCTCGCGGAATTTCATTTTACAATTCCAAGTGATGATCTTCATTTTCTAAATATTTATAACTGCGCCCTTCTTTCTCAAGATCTCTTACCTCTGAATAAGTTATATCCAATTCTGGAAGTAATGTTCTATTACATTATCCTGACACAATTCTCTTATCTCAGAAACTTTTGTGCCATTCTCTTTGAGAAAATCTATTAACTCATTTGGTACATCATTCGATAACTTTTCAGTTGCTTTGAGGAGTTTGAGCAGTGATTCAAAATCTTTGCTAGCAATCTGAAATATCCATTCGTAATCGTCCATACCCTCAACATAAGAAGCACCATCTATTTGAAGTATGTCGGGTGATAAGTATCCAGTTTCTGTATCGTTAATCTTAAATTCAATTGGCTTTACTCTTTCTTCTTGATTACCTTCAAGACTATCAAAGACTGTATCTATATCTTTTTGCTCTTGATCTTCTCCAAATTCTTTAATGAGTCCAGACATGGACTCATATTCTTTATGCTCGAAGCTCTTGTTGATATTTCTTTTCCAGAATGATTTAAATAATTTTCTTAGCATGAGTGTCTTGTTTACAACTATATCAGAGGTTTTATGTGCTGAGAATTTAGCGATATTTAGAACTTTTCTTGCACTCTTCTATAAGATGCACCATTAGTGTTCTGAACCCCAACATTCTGTATTGTCTTTCAGGAAAAGCGAAATATTTGAGAGTGGGATCATCATCTTGAATTTTTATGGTTAGTACTTTCCACCCTAATGGATTCTCATAAACTTCCTCAATGGCCAAGAAGGATTTATAAACTCTCCCCAAGTTAAGATGTATGGCGTGGTTTCCATCTTCAAACTCTAGAGCATTAATTATCTTCGCATGATTATTTTCAATATATTTCCCATCAAAATTTAAAACCAAATCAACAGATTTATCTTCCATAGAACTGAAATCAAAATCTGGAAACTTAGTTTTTACTTTATTTGTTGAGAGTTGAACAAAAATTGAGGGTTCGCCTAAACAGTTCTCTTCATCAACCATCACATACATTCTGTCCTTCCAAACTAAATTACTCCTTACACTACCTGTTTGAACATCTTCAAGAATGAATTCGCTGTTAGGAAACCAATATGTCTCGTCATGCAGAGAGTTATATTCAACTTCACCATAAATAGTATCTGTAAATAAAAGGATAACTAAGATATGTATTGATCTATTCACTCTCAACAGCTTCCAAATAAATTAATGCCTTTTTTTTGCAAGTTGGGCATACATTAGTAACCTGTCCTTTAATTTGATCTGAAGTGGCTGCCAAACAACCTAAATCA
The DNA here is from genome assembly GCA_002471345.1 of Saprospiraceae bacterium UBA7328. Taxonomy (GTDB): domain Bacteria; phylum Bacteroidota; class Bacteroidia; order Chitinophagales; family Saprospiraceae; genus UBA7328. The sequence continues at coordinate 11,937 of DKPS01000179.1, read as the reverse complement.
ACAAATAAACCATGAAAAGGGAATTCTTTTTGAACTTCAGAGTCGTATCCTGAAGGGATACCATAACTTGGCTCTGCAATACCTTTTAGAAGATCATCTCCATGTACCCAACATATGTTTTGTCGCAGTGCGTTGATCTCTTTTTTGAGTTGTTCTTTGGTTTTCATATAGTGATTGTAAAAAGTAATTTTTAAATTCAGTAGATAGAAAATTTACCTATAACATCTAAATCTTCTTCTGAATCCTCTTGATAGTGCTTAGCCTTATTCAAACTCATGATACAAGTTCCTAAGGTCAAGGTTGAAGTGGAGAATAAAAAAATGAATAACATTTGAAAAGAATAGTCTCTATATGCAAAAGCCAAAACAAGAGAAGATAGAAAACCAAATATATAGAGAAGAAGTCCGATTAATCTCATTAAACTTTAGTCTCCTTTGCCTCTTCTTCCTCTTCTTCATAAGGAGCAAAAGATTCACAAATCTTTGTGGCTTCATCAATTGCATTATCTATATGATTCAGTACCCATTTTTCTTTTCCATAAATAGAATCTAATTCCATTACTCTTGCGCCTCTTAGGCTTGGAAAATTTCCTTTAAGCTCAAGTACTGATCTTTCCTCTAAAGCTAAAAAAACTTTCAGATCTATTTCTTTTGTCTTTTTAAGGTTAACTCTTATCTTCGCTTTGATTAGAGAATCCTCTTCTGGCTCTTCAAAATCTTCTGAATCAGGAGAATACATAACAAAGCTAGGTTGATCTGCAAAACAATGAGGTCTTTTTACATGAAAGATAAAGCCGTTATCAGACAGGGGGTTCTCTGAATACTTCTTTACTAAAAGCATGTGAGGTCCGGCATTTACAATCCTAAATGAGTCAATGGTTGTTATATCAATTTCAGAGAAAATACTAAAAGGAAGAAAGGCAAAGAAAGATAGAGAAAATTTCATATTATTATTGAATGGTTGGTTTATTTGATGGATCTAAAAAAACTGAAAAGAAATCTGCCTGATGAATATCTGAAGAATCATCAAGTTTTTTCTTTTCTTCTAAGGAACGCCCTAAACCTATTTCCAGAAATGCATTTATTCTTTGCCTGGCGAACTCTAAGTCCTTTGATTCCATACAGAACCTTGAAACACAAAAAAACGCCATAGCATCAGATATTTCTTCTGGATCAAGTCCTAGATCTAGAAAGTATTCCTTAAGACTATCTAGTCCTAATAATATCCGATGAGTGTCATCTTCAACTTCTTCTTCATCAGGAAAGGATATTTTGATTATTGCTTCGTGGTTTAAGTCTTTTATTTCCATCTTGAAATAGTAACTTATATGACGTCATATTATGACGCACTAATGTACAGCGTAATCCACCAAGTCCATATAGAAATTTACCAAGGACATTTCTTTTGAAGAATTTGCTATTGGTTGATTGAGGTTTGGAGAAGCTACAAGAATAGCTAAAGTCTGAGCTCGTGAAAGAGCAACATTGAGACGATTTCTCTCTAAAAGAAAATCTGCACCTCTTGGAGCACTTTCTAAATCACTTGCAGCCATAGAAATAATAACAATAGGTGCTTCCCTACCCTGAAATTTATCAACTGTTCCAACTTCAAATAATGATCCCATAGCCTCTTGGAGTAATCTTATTTGATGATTGTATGGAGAGACTATTAAAATATCTCGTGGAGTCATAGACGACTCATTGCCCTCTTCGTCCGTTTTTTTACCTTTTAGAAGATTAACAACTAACTCCTCTATAGCCTCGACTTCTTCTGCACTAGATTGTTCATTGCCCTCATGTTGGACAGGTAAGTAACAGATACCTGACTCCTTCTTCAGGTTTGCATTGCTTACTTGAATCTTTCTAGAATTTGCTACATCTACAGACTGCAATCTTCCATCGTACACCCTAGACGAAATGAAATTACATATATCTGAATTAAGTCTGTAGGTATCAGGTAAAAGCAAGCCTTTATCTGCTGGTACAGTAGAAAATTCTCCTAGCAAGTAATCTAAGCAAGACACACCAGAGTCCTCGGGGTGAACTCCCTGCGTTGGTTGAGACAACTGCATTTGATCTCCCATAAGAATAATGTTTTTACAGCACTTACTCATTCCCACCATATTTGCTAAAGATACCTGTCCAGCTTCATCTATAAGAAGATAATCCAGTTCGCTCTCCATTTTGTCATTTGCAAATGTCCAAGCCACTCCAGCAACTATCTTAATTTCGTCTGATAGTTCGGCTTGACCAACATTTTTAAAAAGTCGAATCCTAGAGTTATCATAGAGTTCATCCTGCCCACTATGTATTCTGGCGATATCACCTGTGATGCCTCCCTCGTCCATAACATTTATTACTTTTTCAAGAATATTATTTATCGCTTTGTGACTATTTGAAGCAATACCAATCTTGTAACCTTGATTGACCAGAGAAGCTATAACTCTTGAGCCAACATAAGTTTTTCCTGTACCTGGCGGACCTTGCATACATAGATATCCTCCATCTAAAGATGATGAGATCTCGATAGCTGCTTCCAAAGCAGTGCTTCCCCAGTTTGATAAATTTACATCTCCCTCTTTTTTCAAATTAGGTCTATCTTTGGACAAAAAATTATCTAAGCATTTATTTAATTTACCGGTCTTTAAGTAGTTTTCTGCTGTTTCTTGAATGCTTGTATCAATAGGTCTTGCAGGAACAACATTGAGTGGAATCAAACTTAAATGGCTGGGTAACTCCTTAGTTGATTTAAGTTTTATATTTCCATCATTAGAATTCATCTCATACACGGTAACGTTAATATTTGTGTCTTGCTTTACACGTACTGAATCACCTCGTTTGATCTTTGTTTCTTGGTTTGGATCAAATGAAAATGTATATGCTGAAGACTTGGTAGTGATTTCTTCAATTTCTCCAGTTGCGACTAAATCTCCTAGGCAATCTAAATCATCAACAAGCTCTTCATCTGTAGACTCTAGTCGATCAAAAAGTCGCCAGTAGGCGGGCTTATTTTCTCTTTTATGGTAAAGACATAAATTTGCTAAGATCCGAGCATGTGGTTTTTTATCTTGTTCTGATAAGCCGCTGACTAATTCATCTAAAAGATTTGATGCGTCAATCTTCTCAACCTCTCGTTCTTTACTAACTCTAAAAAAATAAGAAATACCCTCTTTCTCTTGTATAACTCTTAACCAATCGGATAAAGAAATTAATGAAATACAATCATCTTTGTTGTAATCCCAAATCTCCTTTAAATATTCACTATCAGTGTGATCTTTTGTATCTCCTCTTTCTGATGACCAGACTTCATAGACCACTGTTGAATCTTGACCACTGCTTACTTCATTATGTCTTTCTTCTCTAAATAAGGGTTCTATAGCTTTTAATCCATAGCCTTCTGCTCCAATACACAAAGACTGCTTTACTACTCTATATAAATCGACGAACACTTCATTTCTCAAAAGATTATCTACCTCTCTCTCACGAGTTCCAAAATGACCCATGAGCTCCCTTATGGCTGTTATCTCAAATTGACCATAGTGATATACGTGCATGGTGTCATCTTGTTGCCATCTTGCATAAGTCCAATCTATAAAATCTTCAAAGGCGGTTTTCATTTCTTCTTCAGAATGAGCCCACCAACAGTCAAAACCCTCAGCATTATCTTCATGTGCAGCACCCCATAAATAATGAAGAGGAATCTTTGTAAGTAACGGGTTACTTTCAATATCGAAATATATATCTAATTTAGATTTTGGAGGCAATGAAGACAGACCAAGTCCCATTTCAACATTTGAAAGTAAAGAAAAAGGTATCTCTCCGCTTTCTTTAGCTTTAGTTTGCATAGTAGCTTGCATTCTCAATTTATCTAAAACTCGCTTATCTAGGTTATGAACTTTAATATCGCTAGTAGCTAATTCTTCTAAAGTACTTATACCTGCTTCATTTAACTTAATAATCTGCGAATATTTGATATTTGCTACCTGAAATAAATGATCTCTTTCTTCAAGATTTTTTTTCGCGTGTTCACTAAAACGACCCCAATTTCTATACATATCAGGATCAGGAAGATCACTGGTTATATTATAATTTTGGAAGACTAAGAACTGCTTTCTTATTTCTTTATAAAATACGAAAAAATCTTTCACTTGAAACCTTTCTTTTTCTTTATTTCCATAGATGAGTACGCAAGTATCAGTCAGAGTACCTTGTAGTTCTGATAACATCTCCGAATAGCAACATAGCTGTATCAAAAACTTAGGTCTGGATTTATTGGCTAGTTTTGCATCCCATATCTCATAAGCGTAATCGCCAAAATTGGATTTACCGTCAATTTTATGGAGGAAGTCTGCTCTTCCAAAGAAACTTTTATCGCCTAAAGCTGCTTGGTATATAAGCTCAACACCTTCTCTCATAGCCTCTTTAGTGGCATCAATCATATCCTCTTGATCTCCGTCTAGAATAATTCGAGAGGACATTTGAGAGGAAAGGTCATGAAATAAATCCATTTCATGCTGATCACCTTTCTTCGAAGCAACTTGCATAAAAGGATCTTCTTTGTCTTCTTTTACTGCGTCTTTATCGACCTCTCTTAGATGCTTATAAATAAGTGACTCAAAAGGTGACTCAAAGAATCTCATGAGACTGGAAGGCGAATGTCTCCTTGTGTTGCTCATTTATATCTCTTATTCATAGATTTGATATTTTGAATCATTTCCTCTCTTAAGGAGCTAGGTTTTATTACTTCAACTTGCTCTGCAAAACCGAGTAGCCACCATCTTAATTGAGCTGTATCGCTAACAGTGGCTTTAACCAGCAAGCGATTATCTACTAAGGTTTTAATTTCTTGATCTTTTGATAAGGAACTTTCTGTTAAATGAAAGCCTGCTGATTTATCAAATATAGCCTCAAGGACAATAGGCTTATTGGAATAAAGATAACCCAGATTATTATCTTTAATGTACTTATCAACAGAAAATCCTTTTGGTTCGTAAGAGGAATTCCCATTCCATTCAGCTTTGTTAAATCGATGTAATGGCAAGAATCTAGGATTATCCTTATCCTCATCCATCGAACAAATTAAATAATGTATTTGTCCCCTTAAAACCAAACCTAATGGGTTAATAATTCTTTCTTTAGCCCTTTTTTCTGCCCTATTCGTATAAAGAACTGAAAGCTGTCTTCCCTTAAGAAGAGCATCATAAATCTCAGCCTCAACTTGATCATTAATCTTAGGAGCTTCTAATTTTTGCCACTGGTGCTCTACCCTGACACGCTCTCTCCAGCGACTGATTTCGTTCCTCTTTATTTTTTTCAATATGGAATTAGCACGATCAAAAAAAACCTTAATGCGCCTAAAGCTCTTACTAGGCATCAAAGGTTCTAAGTATTGTTCTGCTAAACTAAAAGTTAATGCTTCAATAGGGTCCATAGAAGGCTGTAAGCCAAAAGCACTTTGATGCCATGACCAACCAAAGGGTCTCTCCCTATCATCACACACGATTGGCATAACAGACTCAAGCGACTCTAAATCTCTTTGTATCATTCGAAGTGAAACTGAATATCCAAGATCATTTAATTGACCTTGAATCTCTACTGTACTGATCTTGCTAGGATGTCTTGGCAAGATCTGAAGAAGTTGAAGTTGTCTGAGGCTACTTTCAGGCATGGATATATTAAATTATTTGTAACGTCATTATAGGACGCTTAGTAAAAATATACTTACAAAAGGTTGACAATGTTCAAAAAATAGTATAAAATTTTTATAAATTAAAACAAATTTTAGTAATAGACCTATGCAAAATTACTTCTCCCAACAAAGACCTTACCTTAAGTTCCAAAATAGCCAATTAATCGAAGAAACCTTCTCTGCTCATTTAGCTGGTGATACTTTAAAGCTTGAAGATATAAGACACGAACTATCATTTAGAAATAGACGAGTCGCACAAAGTCTCTTGAAAGGAATTAATCTGCTTACAAGCTAGTTTAAAAATTACTCCTCTCTTAAGAGGTAGCGCCAGCAGACGGTGTGCTACATAGAAAAACATCTGCAATGTGAGCTTTTCCTCCTTGAAGTGATCACATTGACAGCCTGGAAAGACAGGCATTCCTGCGTCGTGAGATGACGTCAAATAGACTATTGTAAAATCCTAAGAGGTATTTATGACGAAGTTAGTAAAGAAAGATCAGCATGGTTCATCAAATTCAATTCTGTTGGTTAAAATATTCAAAAGTATATTTAAAAATGCTTTTCTTATTACAGGTCTCTTTTTCCTATTTTGTTTTTGGTATACAGATAATTATCAATTTCTAAGGATTTCCTCGATTCTGTGTCTTGCAATAATCTCAATAGTCTTTGCTATGTCCATATTTTCTTTTTATAAATTTGGATTTGATAATGTTTATGCTGAAATAGAATTATCTTTCGCTAATTTAGTTCTTTATTCTGGTTTCGTTACTATCAACTTTTTGATTCTGGTAATTAAGATTTAATCTTACTAGTCCAAAGCTTCCATGATTTTCTTTCCTAAATCATTTCTGGTAATTGATGCTTCCATACGACCATCTCTACCCTTCACCCAATAATTTCCTCGAGCCTTTCTTCTTATACTGACTCGCTCTGATTCTTCAAAGGTCTCATCAAGAACTTCTTTAAGTTCCTTGTAGGTCAAACAAACAATTCCATCGTAATGACATACAAAAGTGATTAAAACTTCGTTGCACACTTCTGCTAAGACCTCTATTTCTTCTTGATGTTCTTGAATAAACGAAAACGACCAAGGAGATCTTGGTTTTTTGGTGTACTTTACATAAATACCTACAGTTCTTGTCTTCTCGCCTTCAATTAGAAAACTATTTTTAGATGTTCCTGACCGAATTTTATAATTGAGATCAGTGGAAAGTTCTTCAACTTGTCTAAGGGCTTTTAAAAAAACTACACCCTGATAAATATCTTGATCATTTATATCCATTAATACATTATCTTAACTATGAGTAATGATAAGAACAATAGCATTATCGATGATCTTTTATCGGAAGAAGAAAGTTTAAGATTTGATGAATGGTCACGAGAATACGCTGAAAACTATCCTCAAAGAGATTTGAATCTTGTAACAAAGCCTGTAAACCAAATAATCAAGAATATAAACGAAAATTGTAAAAGTTTTGTTGTATACGGAGAACCTCAGTCAGGTAAAACAGAGACCATGATTGCTCTTAGTTGTAAATTATTTGATGAGGGAGTTAATACAATTTTTGTCCTGATGCATGATATAAAAACTCTACAAAACCAAAACTTTCAAGAAAGATTTCTGAGAAATGAACATTTTAGAGTTACTCCAATTCTTGCAGATGAATTCATCAAAACAGATACGAAAACGAGGACCAAAAAAAACTGGTTAATATTTGGAAGGAAGAATTCTAACCAATTAGAAAAGTTGATACATGAGACTAGAATGCTAAGTAATAAAGTAATAATTGATGATGAAGCTGACTACGCCACTCCTGATACAAAGATCAATAAAGAAGAGAGCGAAGCTTCAACAATAAATAGATTGATGACTGATCTCGTAGGTGAATCTGGATATTATGTAGGTGTTACAGCTACTCCAGGTAGAATGGATGTGAATAACACGCTTTATAATGAAGCTGATAAATGGGTATTTTGTGATCCCGGTGAAGGTTATACGGGAGTGAGTTATTTCTTTCCAGAAGATCCAACGGAAATTGATAAAAATTACACTCTTACTCTCATTAATCCTGATGTTGAATATAAAGAGGATCTAGAAAAAGCAATCTTTAGATTCATGGCTAGAAATGCTTATATGAACATAGTTGTGAACGATAAACCGGTGAGATACTCAATGGTAATTCATACCAGTCAAAAAATTGCTGATCATAAGCAAGATAGAGATACTGTCCAAAATATCGTAGATATTCTTCAGGGTAATGATGTTACAAAAAAGAGGCGTATTTTTGAGAGGATCTTAAAGCAAGTAGAAAAAATATATCCCTCAAACTTAGGAGATGACCTACTGTATAGAAAAATTATGGAGTTCATAAGAGATAAATCTAAAGCTAGTATAAATTTGTACACTCTAAATTCTAAAAATGATTTAAATAACAATATAATTGCTCTCAAAGCCCCAGATCAGTTCACTTTTGTTTTTGGAGGTAATACTCTTTCTCGCGGCATTACATTTGAAAATATGCTTTCGTTCTATTTTGCAAGATCCGTTAAAAAGCAACTACAACAAAATACATATGTTCAGATGGCAAGGCATTTTGGTTATAGAAAAAATACAGGCAAGGCATTTGAACTTACAGTACCCGAGGATATATGGGAAAAGTGGTATTCCTGCTTTTCATCCCATGAAGTATCTCTCGATACTGCAAAAGCAGGGGACCCGCTTTGGATCAAAACTGATCTAAGTAATCCTGCTGATAGTGCTAGTATTGATAGAGCTAATGTAATTGCTGGAAATGATGGAACATTGGCATTTGCCAAGTTCAAGCTAACACAAGAAATAGAAGATCTGTTCTGCAATAAAGCCTTAAATCCATTAGAAAAATTAATTAAATTTAATTCGCTGACACAAGATGAATGCTTTCCTCTAAGAGAAATAGACAGAATAAAAAGTGCAGTTGAAGAACCTAGCAGGAGTGTTGATATAATTATCTCAAAAGATAATCCTGGAGAATTGAGAGATTTAACCAACCAAACTTTGACTGATGAGGAATATGAAAATATATCCAGAAAAAGAGGTTCTGCTCCAGGAACTAATGAGATGAATATTAAAAATGCTTATTGTTATGTGCTGCCATACAAGAACAGTATTACTGGCGAAGGAAGAATCCATTACACCAAAAATAAAACTATTTCTTATTTAAAGAACATGAGATCAAGTTAAATAGGCTGGTAGATGTTTGAAGAGAAAGATTTTGTTGAATGGTTAAAGACAAAAGGACTTTCTCAATCCAGTATTTCAAAGTATAAAAACTCCATTGCACAAATCTCAACATTTTTGATACACAAAAAGATGATTGATGACCTTTTAGATAAAAATATACAAAAGATTCAAAAAAAAAGTTTGAATAAATTTAATTTATATCAGCTTAAAAATACTCAAACACTACGAAAAGCTACAGATATGTACTTTGATAATGAAGAAAATATGATTAAAGATCAGCGAGGTCACAGGCAATGGACAGCTGCAATAAATAATCTAATACAATTTTATGACATGAATATGTCTTCAGAAAAGATGAGCAAGGCTTATCCTAATTCTTACGATTTTGAAGAGTTTGAAAAGAGTGTTGATGAACTTGTTGCTCTTTATACACATGGAGTGCCTTCAGGTAACAAAAAACCTAAAAGTAAAATAGTTAAAACAGTCTCTTATGAAAGAGATCCGAAAGTTGTTGCTTGGATTCTTAAAATTGCAAAAGGAATTTGTGAAGCCTGCGATAAAAAAGCGCCTTTTATAAAGGATGCTGACGATCAAGAGTATCTAGAAGTGCATCATGTCAAGAGACTGGCAGATGGAGGAAAAGACATAATAAATAATGCTGTGGCATTATGTCCCAATTGTCACAAAGAGGCTCATTTTGGTAAAAATAAGGAATTTTTAAGGAAGAAACTAATTAAGATTGCAGCTTCTCATCTATCTTCAAAAGATTAGTTCTTACAAAGATTGAATGAGCACATCAAATTTGTTTGATCGAATATAAAAACAGTCTTCCAGATCAAGGTGAGGAATCTTGCTTTTCATACTTTTTGCATCTTGCTTAGAATTTACAATTAAATAATTTTTAGTTTGCGGGTAATTTTTTTTTATTCTTATTGCCTCCCAATCTGCTTGTTTCCATCTCTCCCTGAGGGAGGTTTTCAGGGAAAGAACAACGTGAATCCCATTACTTCTAATTAAAAAGTCAGGTTTAGCAAATCTTACATTTGGGACCAACTCATCCATCCTTTCAATCTGAATGCCTTCACGGTCCAGCAAAAATCCAACAATAACCTCTAAAGCACTTCCAGGCACGTTATTATTCAAGTTCCTAGAAGATGCATACGTTTCATATATATTCCATAAATCATCAACGTAATCTTGTGGTCTCTTGTAAGGCCTAGTTTCTAAATTATGCTTTTGAAATAGATCTTGATAAATATTCCTATTTTTTAATCTAGTTAAAAAGGGAAGATTATTAACCCCTTTGATTGCGCTCATGCAAAGAACTTATACTAAATTTATATATTATTCAAAAAAGTCTAATTTTTTTGGGTCATAAATTTTCCCTTTAGGCTCCTCTCCAGTCTTCAAATAAAAAAGAATATTTTCCAGGGTTGCCTGCACGGCGTTTACTGCGACACTATTACCCAGTTGTTTCATAGCCGCTTGCTTGCCTACTGGAAATTTAAACGATTTAGGATATCCCATCATTTCTCTTCCCTCTTCGACTGATAAGATTCTAACTTCTCCATTCACTCTGTATGAATCCCAATTCCTTCTATCATCAATACCAGATCTAGCTCCACCTACTCTTAGAGTGAAACCTATTTCTCTATCACATTCTCCATGAAGAATATCTGACATAGTTTTTTTAAGAGGTATTGGTTTCGGAAATATAAATTTACTACTGCTAGTAGTTTCATCTCTAAAACCTACCATAAAAATTCTAGGTCTATGCTGAGGTAGGCCATAATCTGAGGCTTTTATTACTTCATACCTGAAGGAGTAACCCAATTGCTGTAATGTTTGCCTTATAGTTAAAAAAGTTTTTTTATCATCATGATTTAAAATATGTCTAACATTTTCTAAGAAAAATGCCTTAGGTCTCTTGGCCTGAATAATGCTTACTATTTCAAAGAACATATTTCCTCTATTTTCATTTACCTCTTGAAACCCTCTTTTATAACCAGCTTGAGAAAAAGGCTGACAAGGAAACCCAGCGCATAACAAATCATGATCTGGAATTGAGAAGATATCCTTTTGAGTTATTTCTTGGATATCACCAACAAAATTATTTTTTTGTTTGAGTCTTTTAAAGTTAGAGTCAATTTTAGAAAAGTTGAAGTCATAAGTTTTGCGAGCACTGTCATCAATTTCAGATACAAAAACGCATTCGCTAGGATATTTCTTTCTAAGCTTATGAAAAGCCATATGAAAGCCTCCAATGCCGGCAAAAAGATCTATAAATTTAATTTTCTTCACTTATTTAATTCTTAGGTCTTAGAGTAATTACTTTTCAAAATTATTCTCTAACCATTCAATATCCTCACTCCAGTCTTTCAAAGCTTCGTGATGTGTTTCATGAATTTTTGCAGAACTAAAAGCCATCAAACAATTAAAAGTCTTTTTAATCCTTTTACTTGAACCATCCTCACCCCACTCTTCCATATAGGAGGGACTATTTACCAAAGGAATAGGACCCGACATGACATCGCTTAAAATTTTTTGTCTGGTCAAAGGTTTTAAGCCATCCATACCAACTTTGTATCCCATAGCTGATAGTAAACCGTCAGACTGAGAGAGATATTCTTGGCTTGCTGATGATTTTCTACTCACCCACTCATCTTTAATAAGGTTAATTCTCTCTTCAAGTATATGAGTAGAAGATAAGTTATTTGCATCAATTAATTTTTTTCTAAGAGAGATATAGGATTTACTCAACCTCTCATATTCCCAGGTCTTCATCTTCTCTTTTAATTCTCTAGAATCCACAGCTATAACTATATCAAAGTACTACTCAAAGTAATTAGGGTATATTTTCTTAAAAATTCTGGTGCTTAGGTATAGCACTTTGTATAGCACTCTTATGTACCATAAAACAGACTTAATCGGTTTAAACCTTCTTAATCGTTAAAACGGGATTCGGCTTAAAAGCCTTTAAATCAAAGGAAAACCAGCTGGGAAGCTGGTGGGTCTGGGTGGACTTGAAC
>DKPS01000135.1:11195-22903 GCA_002471345.1 Saprospiraceae bacterium UBA7328 | reverse complement strand
CATAGATGATCCAGCTTGCAAAGGGGTAACATTATGGGGCCTCACGGATAAAAGCAACTGGATAGATGCCATACCTCCCTTCAAATGGAAAAGTCCTAATAGTCCAAATATCTTTGATGAAGAGATGACTCGAAAACCTGCTTATATTGGTATATGGACAGCACTTAACGGGCAGCCACAACTATAGAACAATCTTGTAGAAAACTAAGTAGGGCAAATATTTAATATTTGTGTCTAGTCCAATTACACATGGACTAGTGTACTAGAAAGTCAAAACTTGTAATCCAAACCATTCAAGAGGTTATATGTTAAATTTGGAATTCCTTCAGGGGTTGCAGAATCATGAATAATTAAAAATCTAATGTTGACTTCAATATTTTCGTTTACAACTAATGTTAGTTCATTCTGATTAAGAACTCTGAAATCACTCCAATTTGTAATTCTTGGTTGGAAATAGGTGATACTTTTGTAACTCACATCATCATATGGATCAAGATTAAATGAAAAATATGAGTTGAGTCGATTGGCACTAAGATTATCGGTTTCATCAATAATTTTCTCATATTCATTCATATAAGCAATGCCAAAATGGAACTGTGCATCTTCATATTCTGTAAGTCGAAATCTAGCACCGATTCCATTCAACCATCGCTGACTTATACGAGTCAATTTGTTAAACTGTGATTGTGTAAATATTTCTAGTTCAATTTTTTCTGATAAGTCTTTATTATATCTCAAATGAGCAAAACCATTATTAGAAAAACTTTCTCCCTCGCCTTTTACTAAAGAGTATTGGCCAAAAAGCATGATTCTCTGTTTCGGCCAAAAATAAGTCAAACGGCCACCATTCGATATGGACACTAAATTTTTAGTTGTCTTTTGAATAGACAAATTGAGACTTATAGACCCTTCAATTCCACTAGAGTCAGAATGAATATGTCGATGCTCTGCTATTATAATCTGTGCAGAAAGAGATTGAGTGAAAAAGAACAAAAATAGATATGCGAAGCGGAACATTAGGCATACCTTATAATCATATAAGCATAATACATAATATTTAAAATTCTGTTTATTAACATTTTATATAAATATAACAGACTAATCTACGGTCTTAAAAAGTCATTAGTTTGATGTTATGAGATTTTAGAGATAATGTATAGAGTGAATCTAGAATGCTGATTCTACATTTATAAACTGGAAAGCTTCAATAATTACAAATACTCAGTTCAAATAAATACCATTAGGTCAAAACTAAAAGTCACCAAGATTGAGAACCAAATTATATTTTAGGTGAATTTTGTATTTTAGTACGAATCATACTATATTAGTAATACGTTTCGTACTATACTATGAAAAAAACAACTCCAAAAAAACCGACATCATTAGACTTTGCAATACTTGGATTAGTCTCTCATCAACCCCTCTCTGGTTATGGCATTCGCAAAATATTCGAGACGACTGAAATGGGCAATTTTGGTACAAGTCCTGGAACTATTTACCCAGCCTTGAAAAGAATGCAAAAGTTAATGTTAGTAGAAAACCTTACTTCAAAAACTGACAACAAAAACAAATTTCACATAACTATTAAAGGAAAAGAATTATTGCAAAATTGGCTTGTACGACCTTTGGAAATGATAGATGTTTCACGAAAAAGAGAAGAGATAATTCTACGGTTTGCTTTTATGGATAAGTATTCAAGTCAAAAACAAAAACTTGTTTTTTTAGAATCATTTCACGACCTATTGACAATATACATTAAACAACTTCTGGATTATCACAAGGCAGAAAACTTGCAAATGCCTCTTCACGGTAGACTTTCATTTGAACATGGGATTGAATCATATAAGGCGACTTTGAAATGGTGTAAAAAAACATTGTTAGTAATTAAAAAAATGACTTAAAATGAAATCAAAGATTCTATTCAATTCGCTACTTGGAGCATTTCTTTTGATATTGATTTCTTTCATCATACAAGGAATGAGCAAGAGTATGATGTATTATTTATGGGCAATTCCTGCTAATTTTTTGGTGGCGTCTATTCTAGGGTACTATATTCTTGTGTCTAATCTCAAGAAATTTAGTCTATGCATTTCGGTATTCATTATCTACTTCATTATCGGACATTTTAATATTCTAATCGAAGCATGGATATTTAATGTAACTGATCGACCACAGACAACTAACCAAATAATCAGTGGTTTTATCACTGCAGCTATCTTTTCTCCTATCTATATCCTTTTATATAAAAATTCTCGTCAATATTTATTTAATATCAGTCATGTTCATCGATCTGTTTTGAGTTGGCTATGGAGAATTATACTGGCTGATATCGTGTATTTATTTTTATACATCCTAGCCGGTTTTACGCTTCAATTTGTCTATCCACAACTCATAGAGTTTTATGATGGGAAACTTCCTTCAATTAGTATTATGATTCAAACCCAAGTATTTGTAAGAGCATTACTTTTTATCGCTGTAGCGTTCCTGATTCTACGCACTACTAATACTAATTTTATCAAAAGTGCCGTACTTGTTGGTTTAATTTTCTCTATTCTCGGCGGTATTAGTCCTTTGTTACCGCCTAATGAACTAATGCCACAGAATATAAGAATTGCACATGGAGTCGAAGTTTCAATTTCAAACTTCCTTTATGGTATAATTCTAGTTTACATATTATGGCAAAAAAAAGAGGAAAGTAAAAAGACAAAAATGCATTAATTATCTATATGAAAAAGATACAAATGCATACACTATTCGCCCCCTAAGTAAAATGATTAGATGTTAAAACGATCATTATCTTTAAGGCGCAGTTCTTGCTTTACCTGTACGAAATCATTTGCCTTAAGGAAAAAGATCAAAACCTTATGAAAACATTTATCTCCATTCTCTTCATACTTTTCACATGGTATAGTTCCCTTGCTCAGTCTCTGCCAAACATGATCAGCCTTTCTGACATACAGCTCAAAATGAACGCTCCTATAGATTCAGGTGATAAATACATCACACTGAAAAACAATGGCGGCATAGACAATCTAAAGAACGATCCTGTCAGGTCAGAATACTCATTCGAAGCCGAGGAGATGATTTATGCATTGCCTCAAATGGATGGCGACTATCATTTGTATATAGAAGGACATAGTAGAACTCCAGATTTAGAAGTAGACATATTTATTTTAACTGACCCACAGGATGCATCTTCTGCTATACTTTGGATGAATGGAACAGGTGCTAAAGCTCTTTTGCAAGCTAAAAGTGACGAACGGTATTACGCAGTTGTAGATGGGTTTAAAAATATAACTGCCGAGTTAAAATTTGCTGTTGTTCCAGCTCCTGCTTTACCAACATTTTGTAATACACAAAGTCAAATAATTGATTTAAACACTTATCTCACTATGGGACCTTCAGTCCTAGGTGATAGTTGGGCCAGAATAAATGGTACAGGAGGAAGTTTAGATATGATTTCGGGAATTTTCACTTCTATTCCCGGCACTACTACCTCTACTTTTCAGCTCAAAAGAAATAATGCTACGCCCCCAATAGCCACCACAGAGGACGTAACTATTGTCTTCCAGCACTGCAATCTCGTCCCTACAATGAGTCAATGGGGATTGGTTTCCTTGAGTCTTGTACTTATGATAGTTGGAGTTGTAGCACTTGGTTTTGGGAAAAGAATGACTTATTAATTTCTACTTTCAATACATTTCTAATCCTACTTTTTGCATTTATTGTCCATGATTCAAAGTCATTTATTCTTTGACATTCATTACATTTAGAGTAGAGAAATCAATCTATGGCAAGAAAGAAAATCAATCCAATTGGTGCAATCAGACTCACTGGCATAGAAACCAATAAACCTCCTAATTATGCTGCTGGAATAGCTGGCATACAAAAAGCAGTAGAACATACTACTCAACAAATGGGAGCGCTGAGGGCATTTAAGGCCTTAAATAAACTCAATCAAAAGCATGGGATTGACTGTCCTGGATGTGCATGGCCAGATCCTGATGATAAAAGATCAGTCCTAGGAGAATATTGCGAAAATGGAGCTAAAGCCTTGGCTGAAGAGGCCACATTATCAAAAGTAGATGTAGACTTTTTTACCAATTATAGTGTATCAGAACTTTCTGAATGGACTGATTATCAATTGGGTAAAGCTGGCAGACTGACTCAACCCATGATTCTAAAACCGAATTCTGATTACTATGAACCAATAAGTTGGGATACAGCCTATGAAACCATAGCAAAAGAAATAAATGCGCTTTCTGATCCCAATGAGGCCGTTTTTTATACTTCAGGGAGGTCTAGTAATGAGGCCGCATTCTTATATGCACTATTTGCTAGAGCATTGGGCACTAATAACTTACCAGACTGCTCTAACATGTGTCATGAATCCAGTGGCTATGCCCTCAAAGAAACAGTAGGAATTGGTAAAGGATCTGTAACTCTAAATGATTTTGAGAAAGCAGAAGTCATCATCGTGATTGGACAAAATCCTGGCACTAATCATCCACGTATGTTGAGTGCCCTTGCTGATTGCAAGAAGAATGGAGGAAGAATTATAAGTATCAATCCACTTAATGAAGCAGGTCTCAAAAGGTTTGTGAATCCACAGAAACCCATGGATTATCTTAAAAGAGGCACCTCACTTGCTGATTTGCACCTACCTGTAAAAATCAATCAAGACGTTGCTTTGCTAAAAGCAATATCAAAGGAATTAATCCATCTTGATGTTGAAAAAAATAATATTCTAGATCATAAATTCATTAGCGAAAAGACTGTGGGTTATGATACCCTCAAGAAAGATTTAGAAAAGTACGAAACAGCAGATTTACTAGAGCGGGCAGGAATATCCTTTCAAGATTTCCTAAAAGCAGTAAAGATTATTGCTCCAAAAAAGAAAATCATCATCTGCTGGGCAATGGGACTTACCCAACATAAAAATGCTGTAGATAATATTAGAGAAGTCGTAAATCTCCTTTTACTCAAAGGTAGCATTGGAAAGGACGGGTCTGGGACTTGCCCTGTACGAGGCCACAGCAATGTCCAAGGTGACCGGACTGTAGGAATCATGACAAAGCCGAGTAGCTTATTGAATGATAAACTGAAAAGAACTTTTGATATTAATCCACCTGTTCATGCAGGTTTAGATACTGTAGGATGTATCAAAGCCATGCATGAGGGTAAAGCAAAAGTGTTTGTTTCCCTTGGAGGAAATTTTGTTTCTGCTGCATCAGATACCAATTATACTTCCTCGGCTCTACAGAATACCAACCTGACTGTAAGCGTAAGTACCAAACTGAATAGGACTCATACTTGTGCAGGAAAGACGTCTATCATTCTTCCTACTTTAGGAAGGTCAGAGCTAGATGTTAAAAATGGAAAAAAACGCTTTGTAACTGTTGAAAACAGTATGGGAAAAGTGCATGCTTCTTCTGGCGTGTTAGATCCAGCATCTGCTCAACTTCTGAGTGAACCAGAAATCATTTGTGGATTAGCTTCAGCAGTACTTGGGAAAAAAACCCAAATTCCATGGAACACATATGCTGATGATTATAATCAGATCAGGAATAAAATAGAAGAAATAGTCAGCGGTTTTGATCAGTATAATAAGAAAACTATTGAGTCTAAAAATGGTTTTTATCTTCCTAATAATGCTCGAGAAGGTGACTTCAGCAATATGCCGGATGGAAAGGCTCGATTTTCAATTTGTCCCCTACCCGAGCACAGGACTGAATCTAATGAATTCTTGCTTATGACCATCCGATCTCATGATCAATTCAATACGACTATTTATGGCCTGGATGACCGTTATAGGGGCATACGTAATGAAAGAAGGGTACTTTTTATGAATAAATCTGATATGGATAGGAATCAATTAGATCATTTGGATTTTGTAGATATTACCAGTCATTATCAAGGAATAGAAAGAAAAGCTGAACTATTTCATGTCATAGAATATGACATTCCTAAAGGTAATCTTGCGGCGTATTTTCCTGAAACAAATGTGCTAGTTCCTATTGATGAATATGCTGATGAAAGTAGAACTCCTATTTCTAAGTCTATCAAAGTAAAAATAGTAAAAAGGTGATTCAATTTTGTTACATATGCATCAATATAATTGTAAGTTTACTTGATGAATGAAAGGAAGGTGATATCTGAACACTTCAAGCCTTATGTACACTCCAAAAATGCATATAAAGGTGGAAGACCCGCACCTAAAGGGTTAAAATCTTACAAATTATCTTCAAATGAAAATGCCCTAGGGACTTCTCCTAAAGTCAAACAGATAATTCACAATTCGGACAACTTCAATATATATCCTGACAATACAGATGAAAAGTTGAGAATAGCTCTGAGTATTCATCATGATAATATCTTACATCCAGATCAATTTATCTGCGGTAATAGTGGCAGTGAAGTACTAGAAATGGCCATTCGAGCATTTATCAATGAGGGAGATGAAGTGATACTTTCTAATCCTTGCTTTCTGCCCTACCACACATTCAGTACCAGAGCTGGAGCAAAAATTGTGGATGTACCTCTTCATGGTGATCAATATCAATTAGATGTTGATGGCATCGTCAGAGCCATATCAAATCGGACCAGGATTATCTTTCTTACCAGTCCAAATAACCCTACTGGCACTATTATAACAAGTCGCCAAATTGATGCTCTTTTAAGTCAAACACCTTCAGACGTACTGATTGTATATGATGAGGTCTATTATCAATATTCTGATAGTGAAGAATATAAAACTGCTTTGACATATGTGAAAAAGGGACATAACATTCTAGCAATCAACAGTTTTTCTAAAGCCTTTGGAATGGCAAGCCTTAGACTAGGATATGGATATACAACCCCTGAAATAGCCAACTATTTAAGACTCTTTCAGCGACCATTTTTAATCAACAAGCTAACAGTTGCTGCTGGCTTAGCGGCACTTTCTGACAAAGAGTTTATTAATATCACTATAAAACATAATCTAAATCAGAGAGAATATTTAGAAAGTGAATTTGAGAGACTAGGAATCAACTATACTCCTACTCAGGGAAATTTCCATCTCATACATTCCCCGATTCCAACTAATGAACTTGTGGACACATTGTATGATCAAGGTGTAATGGTGAGAGATGTAGGCAGTTTTGGAGCTCCAGGGAAAGTGAGAATTACTATTGGGACTGACGAAGGAAATAGGGCTTTAGTGAAGGCATTAGAGAAAATCTTATAAGATGTAACTTACAAACCGAGTTTATAAATCTGAGACAGTGATACAGGTAATTTGGGATACAAGTTATCATTGCTGTCCATTCACTTTATATTCTAACTGAAATCAACTTGGATTAGAAACGGAAAAAGCAATAAAATTCACACCCTTACGCTGTGAGCAGCCACAAAATCAATTATAACCAAAAAAAATCCAATACTAATAAACCCCACTAAATCTGAGTTGAAACTACCAAACGAACTGACGAATAAGCAGGAATTGACACTTATATTTTTTCAGAAGCAGTGAGCTCTCTACCTACTTGAAAGGCACGCCTTTTCAAGCCAGGTTCAAATTGAGTTAGCCCGAAGCTCAACTAACTTTATCTTTCTTCACCCAATTCTTTGAGCCTATGATCAACCTTCTTCATATAGGCCTTCATCTCATTCTTTAACACTTCAATTTCATCCTTTTGAGTTCTTAGATCTTCCTTCAATTTGTTATTTTCTTCAACTAATTCCTTTATACCCTGAATAGCTAAAACTGCAAACTGATCATAAATAATCCCCTCTTTATTTCCTGATTTAGCGTAAGCTTCTGGAAAGTACTTTTTAACATCACTGGACCTAAACCCGATACTTTGAGCTTTGCTTTTATTTGTCGATTTTGATAAAGAGTAAACTTCCATTTTTGAAATGGTTTCAAGGACCTTCTCTTTTTTCTTAGTTGGAGCGAATAAAAGTGGAGCTGAACCTGCTGCTGTAACATATGCACCGTCGTCATCACGTATATATGCCCACAAAGTATCTAAGGCAGCAAAATTGTAGTCTTTAAATCCATCTATAAAAGTCGTCCAATGGAATCCTGTAGGAGCTTCTATCTTAATCCCATCTTCGACATTCATATGATTCCCAACTGCAGCAGAAGGAGTAAGCATCTGAAGAACATGAAGACTCGTAGTTGGACTATTAGTTCTTATGCCTACTGACCCATTAAGGCCTAATCTTAGCGTATCAAACTCACCATAAATAAGGGGATTCGCAGTTGAGTCGTTGTGAATGTAAAGTTTATTACTGTCTTGCTCCATATACCCTGCTCGATAACCAATAAAAATACTACCACTGCCTCGATTTCTTCTCCCAGCTTTAGATCCTAAAGCAACATTTCTTATACCAAGGCTATTTGAGGCTAGAGCCTCATATCCTAGTGCAGTATTGTCATGGCCATTGATTTGGAATCGCATTGAATAAAATCCGACACTAGTATTTCTATCAGAAAATAAGGCTGACGACAAAGCTCCTGAACCTTGAGCTACATTATAACTACCATTAGATTTAGAAAGTGCTTCATATCCAAAACCTGAATTATGATCACCAGACCCCAGAGACTTACCGCTGTCATTTCCTACGTATACATTAAAAGCACCTTTATTATGTTGACCAGCTTGGTATCCAATAAAAGTATTATCTACAGTGGTATCAGAGTATTCACCAGCTTTAGAGCCAATAAATGTGTTTCTTGTACTTATTGTGAGGTTGGTACCAACATTTGATCCTAACATGGTATTTTCTTTTTGAAATGAATCAAATGTTCTTCCTGCTGCTTTTCCAACAACCATATTTCCCTCATGCGTAATTGCTGTAATAAGTTGCCGCCATTGAAAACCATCGAAAATGTATAAACTAGAATCTATAATATTTGAAAACATCTGACCCACTGCATCATTTACAACTAATGAAGAATCATTCTTCGGCAGTATTAATCCGTTCTTGGCATCACCAAAATCTACGGTAATCTGTGAGATAGAAAGATTTACCGCTATAAGTAAGAATAAAAAAGTAAATCGAGTTTTTGAATTAAACATTAGTTCAATTGTTGTTCTCATGGTTCTTTTGTTTTAGCTATTTCAATTATCTATTTCTGTTACTTAGCTCTATGCTCTTTGTTCGCTGTTATCTAAGACGATATGAAATCAGGTATTTTCAACTTTATCTTTTATTGAGTGATTCCATATTAGTACAACTTATTGATTATCAATTAATTGATCCAACTCATCGAGCTTTTTTTCATATACATTTAGTTGTTTTTTAAGCATTTCATTCTCAGTAATTAAGTTTTTCAAAACACTTAGATTTAAAATAGTAATCTGATCATAATCGATCCCTGCGAACCTTTCATTACTCACAACAGCTTCAGGAAACTGCTCTTTCAGCTCAGCATAATCAATAGAATAAGTCACTTTGTCATTGTCATTGGAATCTTTGCTATCTCTCACATTCAAATTGGTCAGAATTGATTTAAATTTTCTCTTAGTTTTAGTAGGAATAGAAGTAAATGGTGATGCTCCCGTAGCAGTAATCCATTTGCCACTGGCTGGATCCACATACGCCTTTAGCGTCTTGCCAATTGAGAAATTAAGCCCGTTTAAGGAGTCTATAGCAATATGCCATGTGATGTCGCCATTACTCCTCTCCAATGTAATGCCTGAGATAGTATCTAAATTTTGACCTGGAGTTACTGCCGTTGGATCAGCATGTTTTTTTACATGAAGAGCTCCAATAGGCTGTTTATTATTCACCGATAGTTTGCCATGAATAACCAATTCATCTTTGTCAAAATCACCTAGTACTAATGGATCAGATGTTGTGCTTTGATCTATGTAAAGTTTTTCACTTCCTTTTTCATTATAGCCTGCACCATTTCCTATGAAAATATTGCTACTGCCATTGGTATTTTCACCTCCCGCGTCTTTTCCAATTGCTATATTGAAACTTCCTGATTGTTTATATTGCATAGTGCCCGAACCAATTCCAATGTTATCTCCCCCACTTCTAAAATCATCCATAGTGCGATATCCAAGTGAAACATTGTATTCACCTGTTCTATTCTGAGTCATATTAAGTGTTCCTATAGCGACATTGTATGCACCTATGCTATCATTGGACAATGTTTGGGCTCCTATGCCAATATTCCCATCTCCGTTAAGGTTTCCTGACCCTGTATTGTAACCAATAAAAGTATTAAAGTTGCCTTTGCTCGAACTTCCGGCATAAACACCTACATAAGTATTGGCTTGGGTAGAATCTGCATAATAACCAGCACTGTGACCTAAAAAAGTGTTGTCTTCACTCTTCTTTACAGTCTGTCCACTGTTATATCCAAAAAAGCTGTTAAATCCACCTTCAACATGGTTTTCACCAGCAAAAGATCCTACATACGTATTATTTTTTTTTGCCAAAAACCCTATCCTTCCCTATCGGTCTGCTTTAAATATATTCGTACCGTCAACTCTCATTGTCAGAGATCGACTAGAAGCGGTAATCTGAGTTCGTCCATCAGAACTATTCAGTTCATCAACTCGATCACTCTAAGGTATTCTCTTGAATTCCACACCATTATCGAGGTACATTGTTGAATCTGATTTACCAAAAATCAAAGTTCCTAATGTATCCCCTTGAGTCTGACCCAAAGTACCTCTTGCTATGACCATTCCGTCTTTTGCATCACCAAAATCTACTTTCACTTGAGAATAGCCTCTTATCATGCTAAAGACAACACATAAAGTTAATAATGTGAATTGTTTCATTTTATTGGTTTTGAGTTACTGAGTTTGATTTTAATTCATTGATCGTTAATACCATTGAGTCTAATTCCTGCTGCATCGCTCCTATCTTATCATCATACATATCCCTCATTGCATTTATTGCCTCTACCAATAGGGCGGGTACTTTTGTATAATCCATAGCTATAGCATCTATTCCATTTTCTTCGTAATTCACGATTTCTGGAAGGACCTCTCCTACTTCTTCTGCTATGAATCCTATGTCATGTCTTCCCCCGCCATGTTCCATATCCCAGTCATATCTTACACCACGAAGCTGAGCTATCATTTCTAAAGGATTAGCAATGTTTTGGATATTAGACTTCCACCTTCTTGATGACCCTGCCCCATAATCCATTCCAGCTCCTTCTGCTTTAAAATCATATTTGGCGGAGTTTTGTGTTGCTGCTATGATACCATGATCATTTGTACTTCGAGCATCTACTCCATGGCCATCCGTGCTACTTCCTACTACTCCAGCTTCATCAGTAGATGAACCATAAACCCCTACTCCAAAAGGTGACTCTCCTCTTACTCCAACAGTTATACTTGACACTCCATGAACTCCAACTCCTGAAACGTCATCACTGTATCCGTATACTCCTGCTTTATTAGCCATACTAGTGCGCCCTACGATTCCATGATCATTAGTACTAGTGCTAAATACTCCAAATGTGTCTACACTGGCACATTGAGCGCCATAAGTATTAGATGACACTGCGAATATGCCGTTGCCATCCGTTGAAGCCGAGAAAATTGCATCTCCTCTTGTAGAAATAGCCTCTAAACCTATTTCTACTTTAGAAACAGCTCTTATACCTCTCCAACCGCCATGAAATACTCCTCCTGCACCCCAATTAGAATCTTCGCCATCAGGAAAGATGATAGATGATAGATGATAGA
>DKPS01000135.1:0-10885 GCA_002471345.1 Saprospiraceae bacterium UBA7328 | reverse complement strand
TAGATGATAGATGATAGATGATAGCCCAATAACGTCTTTTTTACCGGCATAGGCAGTGGCCACTCTAACAATTGTATCTGGCAATAAATTATCTCCTAAAATATTGACACGACCAAATGAATCAATGGACATACGCCTCTCATCTCCTGTATAAAAGTCTAATGGTCTATTATACCAAGATTGGATGTATGAATGATGAAAACCATCTGTAAATGTGGATGACCTTACACCAAAATCCAACCGATAATTTGCATTATTATATACGCTCAGATTACTTGAAGTAATTAGACTCGTGGCTTTGTTTTGTATTGTAAGTCCAGGTTTAAAAACTTCATTATACTCGATGTCAGATTGTCCGGATACAAAAGATTGAGCACTAATGTTAAGAGGTACCATAAAGGTCAAGACAAAACTAATAACCAAGAAAGTAAAAACAGAAGTACCTGGTCTTGATACTTGGAGAATTCCATTTTCAAAAGCTTTTCTAATTATTCCTGCAGTATTCCGCACATCCATTTTTTCTTGTAGATTCTTCCTGTGAGTATCAACAGTATGTGTACTGATAAATAATTTTTGAGCTATCTCCTTAGCTGTATACTCATATGCTATGAGGTTTAATATCTCCTTTTCTCGTTTTGATATTTTCATCATCATTGGTATTTGTGTTTTTATAATGATTCAAATATCAAAGCATCATAACCTTGTCAATGACTGATTTGGGACATTGACTTGCTCTTATCGGACATCTAAATTTATAGACATGATTATCAATACTTTAGATGTACATTAGAAACTTCTTAATCGAGGAATATTTAATGATTAAGTACGACATTTGGCCAATGGAGTACTCCTATAGAGACTCAATTATATTAGAATGAATGGGTAAACAAAAAGGCAAGAATTCAGACAATTTATTACTAAAAACAATCATATTATGTATTTATACATATTTTGAATGGAAATTGATAACTAGAGATGAGCATTATAAGAAGTGAGCATCTTTGATTTAATCTTATTGTAGAAAAATAATTTTGAGAAACTATACATACTATGTATGCTTTTGCATCCATTTTTATCATGTTGTGGTTCTCACGTCCGTTAATATCTCAGCAAAGTAGAATAGATCGTCTTGAAAAACTTTTACCAGAAATCTCTGATGATAAGAAACGAGTAAGAGTTTATAATGACCTCTGCTTTACATACTATCCTATAGATCCTATAAAAGGAAAAGAATACTGTAATCAAGCTCTTGAATTATGAACAGAGATAAAATTTGACTCTGGAATAGTGCAATCACATTATTATCTAGGTGTTACTAATTGGAATGAAGGAGACTACGAAAGCTCATTAAAACATGCCAATATGAGCATAGAGGTAACTGAGAAAAAGAAAATGTACAGTTCTGTCGCTCATAATTACAACCTCAGTAGTCTGATCTATCAAAAACAAGGTAATCTCTCTAAAGCATTAGAGTATTCTAAAAAGTCCGTAGGGATAGGTGAATCAAGTAATGATACAGCGCAAATATCAACGTCTCTGGCTAATGTAGGTATGATCTATTGGTCAATAAAAGATACTGTAAACGCCATACAATACTTTGAAGATGCACTTTCACTTTTAGATCTTACACGGTCTGATCCTATGAATGTAGCTTCGGTCAAAGGAAACTTAGCAGGTGCTCAACCTTTTGGAGCGAAAAAACTGAAAATGATAAATGAATCCATTACTTATAATGAGGAACATGGATTCACTAACTTTCAGGCATATAGCTATTTCTTTCTTGCAGATTATTATGATAAATCAGAAGGAGATTATAGAAGGGCCATTGATAATTATCAAGTCGCTATCAAATACGCTCAACAGAGTAAAGATATCTCGAAGGTGGGCCAGATATCAGTTCATTTAGGAATTGTTTATAAAAAGTTAAATATTCTAGATTCAGCAAAGACATTTCTTTAAAAAGGACTTGAAATTACTGAAGGGCTTGGGATGGAATTTGACACTGAGATTGGCAAAAGAAATTTAGCTGATATCTATGCTGAAAATAATCAATACCAAAAAGCCTATTCTCTTGTAAATGAGAGTCATACCCTACAAAAAGAAATATTCAGTTCTGATTTGGCTAATCAGACATTCTTAGCCAATGCCGAATATGAAACTGAAAAAAAAGAAGCTGAAATAGTAAGACAACAACTGGAAATAACACAACAAAAGAATACTAGGAATTTATGGATAGGTGGAGCATTAGCTAGTATTGCTTTGATAAGTCTGGGATTCTTTGGATGGTATCAAAGAGCACAAAGAAAAAAAGCTGCGACAGAATTGGCCTTGGATTTAGAACAAAAGAGAAATAAAGATTTAGAACAATTATCAAATCTGAAGACTACCTTTTTTAATAATGTTTCTCATGAGTTAAGAACTCCTCTCACAATGGTGATTGCACCTTTAGAAGATCTATCCGGATCAATAAGAAATGTAAATCACAAAAGAGAATTAGACCTTGCCCTAAGCAATAGTAAACGCCTACTTAATCTTACCAACGAAATTCTCGACCTTTCCAAAATAGAGGGCAACAATCTTGATCTTCATCTCTCTGAAATTGAAATATCCAGCTTTTTAAAGAGAGTATTTTATTCTTTTGATTCATTGGCAAAAAGTAGAAATATTACATTATCATCACAAAATTTGGACAAAGCCATTTGGATCAGATCTGATAAAGATAAATTAGAAAAAGTCATTGTAAATCTCGTAGGAAATGCTCTAAAATACTCTCCAGACGGAACAGAAGTCAAGTTGCATTTTGAACCTAATAAATTGATTAACAATATTTTATATATTAATATTATTAACAATGGATATGGAATAAGCGATAAAGATCAACTACACATTTTTGATAGATTTTTTCAGTCTCAAAGACTTAATCAATCATCCGGAACAGGGATAGGGCTTGCCCTTGTACACGAATATGTCAATATGTTGGGTGGTAAAATATCAGTTCAGAGTAAAGTTAATCAAGGGAGTACCTTTACCATAGAATTAAGAAATTTTGAAGTTCTAGAAAATAAAGAACCTGAATCTTTAAAAATCCTTGATCAAGAAAATTCTTCTCGCTATATCCCAATAACTATTAATGGAAGTAAGCCTCGAATTCTAATAGTCGAGAATGACTTAGAAATGTCCAAATATCTAGCAGGACTTTTAGCACCTTATTATATCTGCGAAATTGCTTTCAACGGTTATCAGACTTTGGAGAAGTTAAAGAACTCAAGTTTCGATATGATCACATCGGACGTAATGATGCCTCAAATGGATGGTTTTGTACTCAGAGAAAGAATAAATGAACATTCTGAATGGAAAAAAATGCCTTTCATTTTGCTCACAGCAAGATCTATGGAGGAAGATAAACTGAAAGGGTTTAGATTAGGTATAGATGACTATATCACCAAACCTTTTAGTTCCTCAGAATATAAAGCCAGAGTTCAAAACCTTCTGAAAAACAAAGTTGAAAGGAATGCTTTTGAAGTTGAAAAAGAAGAAGAATTAGATTCAGATGCCGAATTCATTAGTCGTGCTGAGGCTCTTGTTATAAATCACATAAATGATTCAACTTTCTCAGTCTCTGATATGGCTAAAGAACTTAGTTATAGCAATAGACAATTAGGCCGCATACTTCAAAAATTAACAGGTCTCACCCCAGTCTCCTTCATATTAGAGATTCGATTGCAAAAAGCATATCAGAAAATTAGAGATCAAAAACGCCCTACAGTGAATGAAGTGATGTATGAAGTAGGTATTGAAAGTGCTTCTTATTTTACTTCTAAGTTTAAGGAACGATTTGGTATTAGTCCTGGCAAACTATAATTATTTAAGTCTTTATAGCGTGGTTAAAGCCTTGTCTCAGATTACAAATAGATGAAGAAAATGAATTTGTATTCTGGACAATTTGTGAAACATTAAATTGAGAGAAGGTGATTTCAATTCGTTATCTCTATTAAAATCTAGTCCTGTTTGCCCTATAGAATCCTCTCTTTTTTATTAATTTCAAGGAATACAAAACATATAAAATGAAAAAACTAATTATTGGAGCACTGGTAGGAGGTCTTATTCTATTTATTTGGCAGTTCTTGTCATACAGTACTTTTGATCTTCATATAACCAAATGTCATACACTCCCGATCAAGAAGAAGTGATGACATACTTAGAAAGTAAATTGACCCAAGGAGAATACTACATGATTAGAGCTCCTAAAGGAGATATGGAAGAACAGGGCAGACTTATGGAAGCAAGACTGGGAAAACCATGGGCCATGATTCAATATCATGAAGCTATGGAGAACACATTCTTTACTAACCTCATAAGAGCATTCATTGTCAATTCTCTTGCTATAGGATTCCTCTGTTGGATTATGATGCAAATGACGGACTTGACCATGAAAAATGCCATCATCACGTCGATAATGGTAGGTCTAATAGGATATTTAACCATCAACTATATAGATGGTGTTTGGTTCCAAATAGGAACAATTCCAGATTTGATTGATGCAATTGTTCCGTGGGCAGCAACGGGTGCATGGCTTGGATTTTGGGTGAAAAAGTAGTCTTGAAATTATAGGACAAATTATTCCAGTAAAGTAATTGTTCCACTTGTATTTTCTTTCCCCGGTCCAATGTCATCTATATATTCGATTTCGAGATTATAGACATATACACCTGGTTTGAGTTGGTTGTTCATCCATTTTCCATCCCATGCAATATTGGGGTCAAGAGTCCTGAAAACATGATTACCCCATCTATCAAATAAGTTCAGGGACCATGATGTGATTTGAATATTCTCAGCAACAGAAATATAAAATTTATCATTTCCAGAAACACTTGAAGGCGCAAAAGCATCGGGTATGTACATACTGAATTCAGAACATTCTTGAAACACAACACCAATAGAAGCCTCATAGTCACATCCAAATTCATTGGTTACAGTGAGCTGATAATCACCAGAAGAGGTGATATTTCTTTGGTGATTTTTAATTCCATCAGACCAGTTATAAGTTAAATCAGAATCAGGAAAATCAATTGATAATTGCTGGTTATCACATAAAACAGTATCTGATGTCAAATCAACGAAAGGTGTATCTCCAAACGTGACTGAAAGACTATCACTAAAAGTACACCCTTGATTATCAGACACTTGCACACTATATATAGCTGATTGATCAACAATTATTGAAGCATCATTCTCTCCAGTATTCCAAAGCAATGAATCACTACCACTTACTGCTATAAGCTCAATAGCTTCCCCATCACAAGCCTCATTGATTCCTTCTATCGTGACTTGAGGCCCTTCGACTACTGCAATAAAAATACCATCAGATGCAAAACATGATCCTATACTGACTGTGACTTCATAGGTAGCAGTATTTATTATATCTAGAAAAGCATCTGTCGATCCATTATTCCATTCATAATCAGCTCCTTCCTGCGACACATTTAGACTGAATCCCTCAGATGAACATATGGTTGTATCACCACCTAGATTAACAATTGGAGGAGGAAGCTCAGAAACTGTAATTGTATCAAAGCTTGTACAAAATCCATTGCTGGCCGATGCAACGTATTCTCCGGACATTGATACTAAAAGAGCTCCAATACCAGTACCTAACCATTCTAAATCATCTGAATCATTATTGCTTTGAAACGTGATTAAGACTTCATCTCCTTGACAGAATGATGTGTCATCGGCTAATTGGATCTGAGGTATGTCATGTACTATGATTTGAATCTCATCTGAAAAACTGCATCCATTACTATCTGTAATAGTCAATGTATATTTTGCTTCGTTACTTATTCTGATTTCATTTGTTGTCGTTCCATCTGACCACAGATACTCTTCATTCAGCAATGGTGCATTGAGAAGCAAAACAGAGTCTTCACAAATATTCACATCTTCCCCCAAAGAAAATACAGGTAATGGGCTCAAAATAACATTCACTTCATCAGATATTTCACATTCATCAGAGCTGATCAACACAGAGAACAGTCCTTCTTCAGTGACCAATATCTCAGGTGTTGTAAGGTCATTACTCCACATGAAATTCAAATTTTCATTGGATCCAAAACCCAAAAGAATAGTATCCCCTTGACAAGCCATAATATCTGCACCCAAATCCAAATTTTCTATGGTTACCAGATCCACTTGAAAGCTATCAGATGCTGAGCATTCCCCTACAGAAACATCTATCTTGTATATTCCTGGAGAATTAATTTGGAGCTCAGGTGTATTGCTTCCATCAGACCAGTTGTAAATAGCATTATCTATACCTAATTCAGCATCTATTTCAAAATCAATTTCGTTGCAAATTACAGTATCATTAGGAAGTTGGATTTGTACCTCTGAAGCTTCAATTACATTTATGGAATCCATGATTTCACAACCATTCAAAAAAGTAACTTCAACTGAATATTGACCTGCATTAGACACTTCTATTTCAGACGCCATGCTACCATTATTCCATATATATGTCTCATTTGGTGTGTTACTAAAGGCATTGATAGTTGTACTTTCATCACCACATAGCACTAAATCCTTTCCCAAGAATCCAAGTTCTCCGTCTACCTCGGTCAATTCTGGAAATAGCCAGCCTCTATTGCTATTCTGAATATCAGTACTATGAGGGCCCGCATTAAAATCAGCACCTCCTTGCGCTTCCATATCACGCATCTCTACAAAATCAAATTCTACCACACCTTCAGTAGGAATTATGACCTGTGATTTGAATCCTACACCTGAAGAAGTAATTCCTATGGGTGTGCAGTTATTTCCTCGAGCTCTCCAGTAACTTCCTATGTCTACAGCTACTTCTGCATCAAATATATAGGTCTTTGACGGATAGAAAATAAGAGAGTCAGTAGCAAATCCACCCTCAAATAACCCATTCCCTAAGACATCTAACCTTGAATAACTCAGTTCACTTCTATTGTCAGTATGCATCTGCCCTGAAGCAGTTTCAAAAATCACGTTATGAATATAGACATCACCTTCATTATAAATTCCACTATTAGGACCTGTCAGCCTGAATAGAACACTGTCTAAAGCTACCATTGAGTTTCCAAAAAACTGAATAGGTTTATATAAAGGGCTTGCATCACCAGTTATTTCAACAGTGCTTCCTGACATATCTACTTCTGAAATACCCTCTTCAATTCTTATAGAAAAAGAACTGGATCTAATATCATGACCATTGGTAATAAACGGGGCGGTAGTTGTAATTTCTATTCCTCTAAAATCAAAGAGGATCAGATCATCTGACAATTCTACAGGGGCCCGTCCCTGAATCATTATATTATTCATTAAAGTACCTGAAGTCCTAATGAATTGAGAATCACCCACTCCATCGGTCGTCATATTTTGAACAAACCACCGTACCTGTCTCTCCAAAAAGAGTGATCCATAAATTTTCATAAAAATTCCAGAGAATCTGATATCAGTTTCAGGAGCATCAAAAGTGAAATTTCTACATGTGAGATTCAAGATACTATCGCTTAACACAATGTCTTGATTAGTGTCGAAAGAATTTACATCAAAAAAGACATTATCTAGACTGATTGGCGCACATTCACCTCCTAATCCGCCACTACTTAATGACCAATTCTCAGGATTAGTCCACTGGCCTTCCCCT
Source organism: Saprospiraceae bacterium UBA7328 (assembly GCA_002471345.1). Classification (GTDB taxonomy): domain Bacteria; phylum Bacteroidota; class Bacteroidia; order Chitinophagales; family Saprospiraceae; genus UBA7328. Next base: position 3,213 of record DKPS01000135.1, on the reverse strand, counting down.
CCTATCCAATAGAGATTTCTTGAAACGTAATCAATGAAGTTAAAACCTAGATTTCGACCTGCATCAACTCCTCGTGTAACTTGTACATCTCCAAAATCTGAATTTGCCTTAATGTCTCTAAAGCTGAACCCATCAATAATTCTATTTTCTTGAAATGTAATCTGAGCTTGTGTGCCAATAAAGAAAATGTCCTCTGTAAAAATATCTGCAATACCATAGCAAGGTTCTCTTAATATTAACTCGTTAAGAAAAAGGTGAGTTCGATCATCGTTAAGATCATAAGAATTTCCACCAGTCATAATCAAACTATCCATCCTAATCTCACCAATTAGACCACCAGATTTTTTAAAGTATATTTTTTCAATTGAAAGGTGATTTCCATCTCCATAAAGATAGGATTCAAGATATCCACTATTCGCATAAGAATTGTATTCCTTGAATGTAATGGAGCTTTCGCCATATAATCGGATTACAGCTGCTGGTCCATACGAATTGATAATAAGGTTTTCTGAGTTTAGGGTAAGATTTGCCATTTGAATTCTTGCCTCAGCACCAAAATTTCCTCTTGTTATTAAGTTAAGAACACTGGATTTAAAATCGATTATTCTTTCAGTATCTATTTGAGAATCAAAGTCAGATACATCAATATTGACATCATCAAAAATTATGTGACCATTAATTATTCTAAGAGCTGAGCCAATATCAATATCATCTAATACAGTCCATTGCCCATTTGGGTTTTCAAAATATACATCCGTATTAAAAACGTTACCTGCAGACCTTACTTCAAGACCCTGAAGCGCGCCTACAAGAGATACTCTTCCCTGAAAATCATTAGTCATCCCAGCATCAAAATAAAGCGAACCAGAAATTGATAAATTATTGGCTTCATCTCCGGTCAGAATTGGGCTATTAGTCACTCCACTCCAATCCATAGTTTTGCAAGACGCATCAGGAATATTAATCACAACGGATTGGTTATCAAGAGAAAATGAATTTTGATCAAAGAAGACATTATCTGTTGATGAAGGTATACAACCCGCTGGAGCACCTCCACTTGTCAATGACCAATGGTTAGGACTTGACCATAGACCTCCATCCCCTATCCAAAAATAATCTGAAGATTCTCTATCCATTATATTCCACCCCTGATTATTACCTCTATCTGTACCATTCAGCAAATTGCCTACACCACTTGTAATATGGATATCTCCTAGTTCTACGTATTCAATGTTGACTTCTTCTTGAAATGTGATTCTTGTTGCCTGACCTACTGATGCAGATTGTAGAGTGATAGGAGCTTCACATGATCCATTTGCAAATAAACTATTCATCACAAAATCAGAATCTCCATGAAGTAAATATCTGTATCCTGGAGCCAGATATACGTCTCTCATAGTCGCCTCAGATAAAATATTCGAATTATGATTGAGTCTAAGGTCTCTGATCGCTATTTCTGTTTGGTTGTAACGGTTTATCAATTCGAATATGCCAAAGTCCGCTTGGACAATGATATCATCAAAAACAATGTTGCCTCCGGGATCTGTGGGCCAAAGCTCTTTGGATATTATGTATATTTTAGATCGTGGATCAGGTAAAATCAATGTGCCATTGCTTGAGAATGACATCCAATTTTCAGAATATATTTCTATGCTATAGACATTATTGGGGTTATCTAAACTTCCAAAATCTTGAGACCCATTATTAACTTGTACGGTTCCTTCTTCCCAATAAAGTGCCCTAGGAGCAATAGAATGTGAGTGAAAAAAGCCACATAAGAGCGTAAAACTATCTAGATGTAAAGTGCCTCTATTTAAAAAGAAAGTTCCAATAACATTCAGATGACCTGCTAATGTCCAAGATCCATTTCCTTCAACGAAAAAGTTGCCTTGGACTACGGCAAATTGAAAATCAATAGTATTATTCAGTCCTTCACCGCTGAGTTGGATACTTCCGTTTATCTCAGAAATCATTTCAGGCACAAAAGTCACACTTCCAAAAATATTAAGTGTATTGTTCTGATTTGTTCTGAATATTTGATTTCTTCTTGCATTCGAAAAATCTAAATTTCTACAGAATGCCAAGTTTCCATTGATTTCTACAATTTGACCATCAGCAGTAAAAGAATTTTCATCAAAAAAAACATCATCCTCTGAAGTAGGTATTTGAAGGTGAGTAATATTTCCTCCTGAAGCTGTAGCCCAATGATTGAGATCCGACCAGTTGCCTTCACCTCCGATCCAATAATAATCAGCTGATTTAGCAAAGCTGCTAACAAAAATCAAAATTAGTAGGACAAAGAATCTCCCTAGATTAAACTTCATTTGGAACTAAGATTTGCTTTTTTATTTTTTAAAGTTAAGAGAAATATCTAATTACATCCCGTTGTATCAACTTCCACTATGACACCATTTTGTGTTATAAATCCATTAGAGAATGTAATAGAATCTGAAGCTGATATCAATACTACAGAATTCTGTTTTAATGTATCAGATAAGACAATAAATCCTGAGGCTCTGATTTCTCTATACTGGCTAGTATCAATAGGTGTAGCTATGGTCAAATTTTCTGGGCAATATGATTCTGAATTATAATCCAGAAATGAAAGTATCTCAGCATTTGTCACATCCATCTCGTCCATAAAATCAGTCCCAATTCCCATAGGAATCACCACACTATCCAATCTAATATAATCAAACTCGCCTACAATATCAGGATCACACTCTGGACCTGAATCACAAAGTGTTCCTTCTATTTGTGTTTGATTATGAAAAGTAGGAGTATAAGAACTTACCTTCTGCCAGTCCGTATATGTTACCAATCCGACTTGCACAGTATCAGGGAAGTCTCCTCTTTCATATCTTTGATGGACCACCCATGTCTGATCACTTTCTAGCCGATACAAGACTAAAAACACATCATCTATCCGAGCAATTCTGATCAACGTACTTGTAGCGTCCACCTCTACCACTCGTAGAGTAGAGCTCCCATTAATTGTATTCTTGACTTCGAAATTAGGAGCACTACATCCCATGCAGGATGAATGTGGACCTGCTGACCCTATAGACAAAAAGATATAATTATTGTCATCGGTAGTCCAACCATTTACGCCTAAAGCTCCATTGGGATATTCCCTCACATGACGTATCATGATACCAGAGAGATTGAAATCAAAGTCAGGAAGCGCATTATCTCTACCCATCGCATCTACTT
>DKPS01000147.1 GCA_002471345.1 Saprospiraceae bacterium UBA7328 | reverse complement strand
ACTGCTGCAGATTGGATGAGTGCAGCTTCCTTTTTGTCAATGGCAGGATTAATCTCATTCATGGGATTCGATGGATCTCAGTACTTGATGGGATGGACAGGAGGATATGTCCTTCTTGCATTACTCTTAGCACCTTATTTAAGAAAGTTTGGGAAATTTACTGTTCCAGATTTTATTGGTGATAGATATTATTCACAGACTGCTCGTATTGTAGCTGTGATTTGTGCCTTGTTCGTATCATTCACTTATGTAGTAGGTCAAATGAAAGGAGTAGGGGTAGCCTTCTCCCGTTTTCTAGGAGTAGAGTTTGGTACAGGAGTTCTGATAGGAGTATTAATTGTTTTCTTTTATGCGGTACTCGGTGGAATGAAAGGAATAACATACACACAGGTAGCCCAGTTTTGTGTATTAATTTTTGCTTTTACCCTTCCAGCTGTTTTCATTTCCATCGAAATGGTAAATAACCCAATCCCTCAACTGGGATTAGGTGGCACTTTGAGTGATGGAACTAATCTCCTAGATAAACTAAATATGCTTTCGGTGGACTTGGGATTTCATGAATACACCTCGGCCAATAAACCCATGATCGACTTATTCTGTGTAACTGCAGCATTAATGTTGGGTACAGCAGGGCTTCCTCATGTAATCGTACGGTTTTTTACAGTTCCTAAAGTTCGAGATGCTAGAAAGTCAGCAGGTTGGGCACTTTTATTTATCGCTATTTTATATACCACAGCTCCAGCAATTGCAGTTTTTGCACGTACAAACTTGATCAATACAGTAAATGACAAAGAGTACGCCGAGATGCCAGAATGGTTTGCCAGCTGGGAAACTACAGGGTTGTTAACATTTGATGACAAAAATGGAGATGGCCGTATTCAATATTATAATGATAACAACGAAGAATTTGTAAGTTCAGTAGCTACGGAAAAGGGATGGAATGGGAGTGAATTAACAATAGATAGAGATATTATTGTTATGGCCAATCCCGAGATAGCCAATTTGCCAGATTGGGTCATAGCAGTAGTTGTAGCTGGTGGATTAGCTGCCGCGTTATCAACAGCTGCCGGTTTGTTACTCGTAATATCAAGTAGTATATCTCATGATTTATTAAAAAAATGGCTTAAACCAGAGATTACAGATAAACAGGAATTGTGGTATGCTCGTGCTTCGATAGCAGCGGCTGTGGTTATTGCCGGGTATTTTGGTTATAACCCTCCAGATTATGTAGCTGCAATTGTCGCATTCGCCTTTGGCTTAGCTGCCTCCTCCTTCTTCCCTGCCATTGTATTAGGAATTTTTGATAAAAGAATGAATATGCAAGGGGCAGTATCAGGGATGGTATTAGGTTTGTTGTTCACTCTTACTTATATAGTTTATTTCAAGTTTGGTGGAGGCACTCCTGATCAATATTGGTGGGATATTTCTCCAGAAGGGATAGGGACAGTAGGGATGCTCATTAATCTTGTAATTTCACTTATCGTTAGTAGAATGACACCAGCTCCACCACAATGGGTGCAAGAACTAGTAGAAGATATAAGAGTGCCTAGAGGAGCAGAAGGAGCAACTCATTAGCTTGCACAATTGTGAATAAGGCATGAATTGATTGGTTTCAAGATTACCCTCTAAATGAATTTAGTTTTTGCTTTTTATCAGTTTATATGATATTCTCTGACCCTCTTTCATAATTATTTCGGCTATATAAATTGCCGGAATTATAGATGTGGTATTTAATTCTAATCGTCTACTATTTATGTTATTGTAACTAACAATTCTCTTACCACTGATATCAAACAATGTCACAGAATTCATCTTTTTAGCGGAACTGATTTTCAACACATCAGAGAAAGCATTAGGTCTGATCACTATACCTGCATCAGAAATCTCTTCTTCTGTAGGTGTAGTAGTGGCACTAACAATGGCAAAATCGTCAAACCCTGCTTCAACAAGATGACCAGGTGAGGCGTCCTCAGCTGTAACCATTATCTGAATTGAATTTGAATTCCCAATAAATTCATCAACATTGATATGACTTTTATCTCTCCATCTGCCTGAAAGCGAATTTGGATCTGTTATAGTTTCAACAATAACAGTATCATGGCCATTTGTTATCGCCACTTCCAAATAATCATTTGGAACAGAGCCAGCTCCTCCTCCGTTAAAAAACCATAATGAATATTCTATTTCAGGATCTTCGATATCAGAAATATCAAAAAGAGGAGAGATAAGAGTAGTTTTTCCGCCATCGACATCTCTTTCTGCTACATCTAATGCATTTACACCAGTTATAAATGCTTTATTGCCTATATCATCTGGCGAATCCGTATCAGGATTTGATTTCAAGTCAGTAAAGAAAGTGCCTTGCGGAACCACTCTTTGCCAAGATCCTGTAGTTGCAGTCGTCTTTATAGCCCAACCATAACTAAATGTAAAATCATCCTCTATCCCTTTTTCCAATTGAATTTGGAGTGTTGGATCTGATTCATCTGCAATAAACTCAAATTCTTGAGTTTTGTACCCCAACTTTCCACATATGATTTTTGAGTTTCCACCGATCACTTCAAGATTACTCTGACCAAAACCATTCGTACTTCCTTCTTTATCTACATCACCTGATGAGATTATAAAATCTGCGTCATCAATCAAAAGGCCAGTTTCTCTATCTATCACCTCAATCGACAAATCCACAGTCTTTAGTCGTTCTAATACAAAGTCCTCATGCACTGCTAGTCCATCATCGAATTGAATTGCCAAAGTGTCAGTTACGTACTCTGGATGCGTAGCAAAAACTTTCACTCTTCCTGAATGTAAAAGACCTATAGTGAAATTGCCATTTGGGTCTGAAGATTGTACGTTCTCTTCAAATTCAGAAAATCGAATTTTTGCCCCATTAATGGGTTGTCCAGTTTCTTTATCTAAAACTTTACCTTCTAAAAAGGAAGCTCTATTATAGTCTACGTCAATAACAAATAATCCATTACTTATATCACTTGCCAACACTAAACCAGAAGGTAGAAATGGATATGCACCCCAGCAACCATTAAAATTGCCATGAGGGCCATCCCACGTATCATATTGACCTACACGTATTAAATTTTTTGGCCTCGAAGCGTCTAAAATCACCACTCCTTCT
>DKPS01000201.1:12413-12733 GCA_002471345.1 Saprospiraceae bacterium UBA7328 | reverse complement strand
GACTTATGCTTTAACCAAACAATCTCGATTGATTTCACTCACATTTTTACATCCTGATAAAGCCATTGTTAATTCAAAATCTGCTTGCAATTGACGGATCACCTCAGTAACACCATCAGCACCAGCTAATGTTAGCCCAAAAATATGTGGTCGTCCTAATCCCACGGCGTCAGCTCCAAGAGCCAGAGCTTTAAATACATCAGCTCCACCTCTAATGCCAGAGTCCATTAGAATTGGTATTTTCCCTTTTACGGCTTTTACAATTTTGGGTAGGGCAGCTATAGAAGAGATAGAGCCATCTACTTGTCTTCCTCCATGAT
>DKPS01000201.1:0-12103 GCA_002471345.1 Saprospiraceae bacterium UBA7328 | reverse complement strand
CATCTACTTGTCTTCCTCCATGATTAGAAACAAAGACTCCATCCATTCCATATTTTACAGCCAGTTTAGCATCGTCTTTGTGAAGTATACCTTTTAGAATAATGGGTAGTGAGGTTTGATCTCTGAGAAATGCTAAATCATCCCATGTTGTAGCAGAATTGTTATAAATCTTTGTAAACATGATAGCACAAGTTTGGCCAAATACTTCCTTATATTTTGGAGATTTTGGATCCAATTCTGGATGTTCTTGTACTATCTCTTCTTCTACCAATTTCCTGAAAACAGGATCAGAGGTGTATTGAGCGATTCCTTTCCCAAGTAAAAAAGGCAGATAGGCAATGTCCATATCTCCAGTTCGCCATCCCAATAGAGTAGTGTCCAAAGTCAGTACTATTCCCTTTGATCCACAAGCTTCTGCTCTTTTTACGAAACTAGAAACCAAGGCTCTTGACTTAGACCAATACAACTGAAAGAAATGTGGTGTTTCTCTCATGGCTGAAGCACAGGTTTCCATGGGAAAAGAACCTTGATTAGAAAATATATACGGAGTGCCCGTTGGGGCTGCTCCTTTTGCAATGGCTAAATCCCCTTCAGGATGAACCATCTCAGCTACTCCGACAGGGCATAAGAAAAATGGTGCCGCCATATCTACGCCAAGTAAATTGGTACTTGTATCTCTGACTTCCACATTTTTTAGCATTTGGGGTACGATGCGATATCTATTGAAATCATTGCGATTGTTGTCTACAGTATGACCCAGACCAGCACCACCATTGATATAGGACCTTGCCCCTTCTTCCATTTTAGCATAGGCTTCTTCTTCCATCTTTTTCCATAATGGAGTAAGTAGTGGAAGTTTCCCTTGGAGGCCTTCTCCATAGGTTTTCATTTGATAATCTTGTGCTGTAAATTTTTCCATAGTTTAATATTGTTTTAGGTTCTATGGAATTACTTAGAATTTCCATTATACCAAATTGGAGAAGACCAAGCCCTCTCTTGAGTAGTTGGAGGCACGCCTGATATTGGAGCAACACCAAGAGCTGCAGCATCGTAAGTCGACCATCTAGGTGTAGGAATCTCCAATACTCTCACATAATATGCTGCAGACTGACTTGTATCAAATGAGGGATCTGTCCACGTCGTCTGTAGACTGATTGCTCCTATGTCATTAGTATAAGTGGCAGTTGCAACATCAACTGTAGTACCTATAGCTGTAAGTTTACCATTAGGATCGACATTTCTATCACCTGCCCAAGCTACCTCAAAAATCGTTTCTTGAGGAGTACCGTCTTGATCTAAATAGCCTTTAATTACTTGCACTCTATCAAGATTGGCTCCGTCAGCGTCTTTTATAGCTTGAATAATGAATGTCGGTGACAGATTACTCTCACCTCTCGCCATACCCCTCAAATCACCTCCCATAGGTACTCCATTCGCATAAGCATTATCTAACCAATCATTGCCAGAAAGCGAATCTATCTCCATATCCCAGCCTGCAAAAAATCGCACCTTCATACGAGGGCCTGAAGTGGCAAAAGTTTCTTTTCGCTCCATGGCTTCGAATAGGGCTTCTCTGGTATTTTCTTTGGCCCAAACCCCTGCCAATCCTGCAGCACTCCAATATCTATTTGGTCTTAGTCTGCTCTCATCCATACGAACTTCTGGTGTAGCATCAACAACTCCTAGTTTGCCAATAAAATTATCTTCCTCCACTGCACTTGCTCCATTGTGTCCATCCGAACTGCCAATAAATCCAAATTTAAATGGATTAGTCCCCAAAGATTTTTCAAAGGCTAATCCATCTTTTAAAGCTCCTCGAACATAGCTATGCTCCGGTTGGCTTGGAGGTGGTGGAAAGGAAGAGGTGAAAGTGTAGGCGTATAGTTCATAATCAGCGAATTCGTCATTTGGCGATAGGATAGGGTGGGTCATGGACTGACCTTTGATCTGTACTACTTCATTGATAGGTTCGTTACGGGTACGGTTTTTTGCATAGTCAGCTGTTAATGCTTTTCCACTCATGGTTTCGGCATTATACATCAGTCCATTGCTCATATTGGCATTGTGCGGTATGGCCATTACTTCTATACCTTTAGCTCGTTCTTTATCCATCCATTTCCACAAATCTTCAGGATCTTGAGAATTAAAAGCAGAGAAAGGTATACCTGATACTTTACCTCCTTTAAAAACAACGTTGCGGTGCATATTTTGGGCATATTGCTTTATAGCAAAAACCTTAGATGGATTTGAAGTCCACTCATAGGCAGGGAAAGTGGTAAACTTCCCAGGTTCATAATGACGATCAGCTGCCTCCACTATCCGTTGCCAAGTGCTCTGAATGATATCCTTTTGCAAGAGTTCTTTATAAGGCCAACTGGTAGCCATACTCATTCCTATTTTACCAAAGGCTTTTAAAGACTCATCTCTATCAGGACTGTTGATGTCTTTAGCTATGTCTAATTTTGCCAGTGGATTATCCGCATCTTGCATCTGCATCATGATACCCATGTACTCAGAGTGATCAGTCACTGCCATGAAGTCCAGAGGCCGCTTCATTTGTATAGGTTCACCTCCTGCATGGGGGATAGCTTGGCCTTTGGCAAAATTGTAAGCATCATCTGGACTCGTCCGCACATTAAAGATAAAAGCATCAAAAGACCAACTGGTATGTACATGCAAATCTCCAAAGTATGCATTCCTGTTTTCATTAAAATCAGCTGTTTGAGCCGTATTTACTTTCGTAGCAATGGGTGCTGTCTCAATGTAGGCTTGCTTGGTAGTTCGAATATGAAAGAACCAGATGTAGCCTAGAAGTGCGATGAGTATGAGAGCTAGTAGGGAGCGGAAAAAGTATTTCATAATGATGTCATTTAAAAACGAAAAGGTAAGCGTAAACCGATTTTTTTTGAATAAACTGGTGTACTTATTTCCTTAAAACCAATTCTCATATTTGTTTAGATGAAATGACTGATATCTCTTTTTTATTAGTTTTCCTTATACCATATCGGAGAAGACCAAGCCCTCTCCTGAATAGTCGTAGGCAGATCTGGTAGAGGCTCAATTCCTAAGGCCGCTGCATCATAAGTAGACCACCTCGGAGTAGGAATTTCTAAAACTCTCAGATAATAAAAAGCCGACTGACTTCCATCAAATTCTGGATCTGTCCAAATGGTTTGTAGACTTACATCTCCTACACTGTTTGTATAAGTAGCCGTCGGAATGTCAACTGTGTTTCCAATAGCAGGTAATTTACCATTGGCATTAATTTGTCTATCTCCAGCCCATACCACTTCATAAATCTTCTCTTGCTGCTTGCCTTCATCATCCAAATATCCTTTGATGACTTGCACTCGATCTAGATTCGCACTTTCCACATCCTTAATAGCCTGAATGATGAAAGACGGTGATTGACCTCTTCCTGACTCCTCGCCCCTGTCTCCTCTCACCTGACCTTTCAAGTCACTTCCCATCGGCACTCCATTCGCATAAGCTTTTTCTATCCAATCGATGTCGCCTAGTGAATCAACCTCCATATCCCATCCTGCAAAAAATCTGAGTTTAATCCTTGGCCCAGAAGTAGCAAATGTTTCTTTCCGCTCCATAGCTTCGAAGATGGCTTCTCTGGTATTTTCTTTAGCCCATACTCCTGCTAATCCTGCAGCACTCATATATTTTGTTAGTCTTTCTTCTGGTGGATTCAGACGGAGAGATGGCGTAGGATCTGCTAGGCCTATTTTCCCAAAGTAATTATCCTCCTCTACAGCTGTTGCTGCATTATGACTATCTGAACTGCCGATGAATCCAAATTTGAAAGGATTAGCTCCCAGTTCTTTTTCGAATGCTAATCCATCTTTTAATGCTCCTCTAACATAGCTATGTTCAGGTTTGCTAAGTGGTGCTTTTACGGAGAATGACGAGGAATAAGGATACAATTCGAACTCAGAAAACTCATCATTAGGTGATAAAATAGGATGAGTCATGGACTGTCCTTTTATCTGAACTACTTCATTAATCGGTTCATTACGAGATCGATTTTGTGCATATTCGAGAGTCAAAGGCTTTCCACTTCTCGTCTCGCTATTGTACGCCGCACCACTGCTCATATTGGTATTATGTGGAATAGCTAGTATCTCAACCCCTTTGGTACGTTCCTGATCCATCCAAGCCCATAAATCTTCAGGGTCTTGAGAATTGAAAGCAGAGAAAGGAGCACCCGACACTTTACCTCCTTTGAATACCACATTACGATGTAATTTTAGAGAAAGCCGCTCTTTAGGAAAGTACTGCATAGGTGCAGAAGACCACTCATAAGCAGGAAAAGTGGTGAACCTTCCTGGCTGATAATGTCTGTCCGCAGCTTCCACCACACGTTGCCATACAGTCTGAATAAAATCTTCTTGGACAAGCTCTTCATAAGGTGAACTTGTGGCCAGACTGACACCTATTTTCATAAATTTTTTCAAGGCATCATTGGCACCTGACTTACTTGCTTGTTCTGGATCTATGCCTTCCTCTGGATCTATAAACTCCTTTGCCATTTCCAATTTCCCTAGAGAACTTTCAGCATCCTGCATTTCCATAAAAACGCCCATATATTCAGCATGATCTGTCACTGCCATAAAGTCGAGTGGACGTCCTATTTGTATCTGTTTGCCTATAGCATGGTTGATTGGCTCTCCTTTTCCAAATCGATAAGCATCATCGGGACTGGTCCTAACATTCATCACAAATGCATCAAAAGACCAACTGGTATGGATGTGAAGATCTCCGAAGTAGGCATTCCTATTATCATTGAAATCTGCTGTTTGACCATTATGGACTTTAGTGCTTAAGGGTGCTGTGTCGATGTAGGATCGTTCAGTGGTGCGTATCTTGAAAAACCAGATTAAGGCCAATAATCCAATAACCAAAAGGGCCAATAGTAGTCTAAGAAGGTATTTTAGATATTTCATTATGAACGATCTGCTTATTAAAAAATGGTATTGTTAAAGTAAAACATTACAAAGTTTATAAAGCAATTTTTAGGCATTTATCAGAGATTTTCAACCAGTGGTAAGATTATCTCAACAAGTGATATATTTATCTTCCGTTGGATAGATAAGGAAAAGAACTTTTATGAGCGGATTAATGCAAAATTCAGATATGAGATATTTTAGAATGCTTTTGCTAATGGTGGCATTATTGATAATTACCCATCAAGCCAACGCCCAAGAATGGAAGAGTTACACTGAATTCTCAAATTTTGAAAAATACTCAGAGGATAATACAGTGGTTCTGCCTCCCACAGATGATGAAAACAGAGTGGTCTTTATGGGCAATTCCATTACTGAGTCGTGGGTATATTTTAGGCCAGACTTCTTTAAAGATTCAAACTATATCGGAAGAGGAATAAGTGGACAGACCACCCCTCAAATGTTACTGCGATTCAGGAGAGATGTAATCGGCCTTCAGCCTAAAGTCGTTGTCATCTTAGCCGGAATAAATGATATAGCGGGGAACACTGGCTATACATCGATAGATCTAATTGCCGAAAATATCATGACTATGTCTGACATTGCTAAGTCCCATGGCATGAGAGTGATTATCTGCTCAGTTACACCTGCCATAGGTTTTCCATGGAGCCCTAAGCAAGAACCTGTCGACCTGATTATTGAACTTAATACGCTTTTAAAGGAATACGCTGATAAAAACAATATTGCTTATGTGGACTATCATACGGCCTTGAAAGATGAAAAGAATGGACTTAAAGTACCAGAATATACCACGGCAGAAGATTTGGTACACCCTAATAAGGCGGGTTATCTCGTAATGGAAAGCTTGATTCAACCAGCAATTGAAAAAGAACTGTCTTATACTAGTCTGAGTGTAAATCCTTTCTTTTCGGATCATATGGTTTTACAACGAAATGAAGACATCACAGTATGGGGAAAAGCACCAAAAGGGCAGCAAGTAAAGGTAGTGGGAAGTTGGGGCGAAGAATCAACAGCTACGGCCGATAAAAGTGGCCATTGGGAACTGCCCTTGAAAACACCTGAAGCAGGAGGACCATTCAATATCAGTATCACATCAGAAAGTTCTTCCATACAGGTTACTGATGTCATGATTGGTGAAGTATGGTTAGCTTCTGGTCAATCAAACATGGCTATGCCACTCAAAGGTTGGCCTCCAAATGATCCTATTAAAAACTCGGAAGAAGAAATTGCAAATGCCAATTATCCACGCATCAGAATGTTCAAAGTGGCTAACAAGTTTTCTTTAAAAGAAGAAGATTCTTTCGAAGGGAAATGGGATGTATGTACACCAGAACATGCAAGTGAGTATAGTGCTAGTGCCTACTTTTTTGCAAGACGATTACACAAGGATTTGAATATACCTATTGGAATAATTCATAGCAGTTGGGGAGGTACTCCAGCTGAAGCTTGGGTGAGCGAAAATCGAATCAAAAAACTGGGAGACTTTGATGAATTGGTTCGAATTATTGAAAACCCTGAAACAGAAAGAAAAACGAGAGAATGGTTTGACCGATGGGAAAAAACTCCTGTCCCAACAGAAAATGAAGGTTGGAACCAAATAGATCTCAAAGACGACTACATCGCCGCACCTGATTATGAGACTAAAAACTGGTCTACTATGCAATTACCTGGGAGATTGGATATGTATAATGATGTAGACATTGACGGAGCTTTTTGGTTTAGAAAAGAGATAGTGCTTGATGATATTTCGAGTAACTATACTTTTGAAATGGGATTCTCAGATGATACGGATGTGGTTTTCATAAATGGAGAAAAGATTGGTGGTACAGCTTATGAGTTTAGCACTACCAGAACATATCCAGTACCATCTTCATTGCTTCAAAAAGGAAAGAATACTATCGCTATTAGAATTATTGACACAGGTGGACCTGGCAGCATCAATGGTGATATAAAACTAAAAACTCAGAATGGTGAAGAATTGTCATTAAATGGTAACTGGGATTATGCCATAACAGGAGAGATACACAACAGTTATTTCTATCATTATTCACTAGACAAAATAGATTTAGACGAACGCCCTAATGTTGTTTACGTGAGTCCATACAGTACTCCGTCCTCTCTATATAATGCAATGATACATCCATTAACTTCTTTTAAAATCAAAGGTGCTATATGGTATCAGGGTGAATCCAATGTCGGAAGGGCAGAACAATACAGACGCCTATTCCCAGAGCTGATTAATGATTGGCGATCCCAATGGAAGGATGATTTTCCATTTTACTTTGTGCAAATTGCTCCTTTTAAATATAACAGTAGTGACGATCACAATCTTGATAAATCACAAGAATTAAGAGATGCACAGCGGCATACATTGTCCTTAGATAAAACAGGTATGGTGGTGACCTTAGATATTGGAAATAATGAAAATATACATCCCGCTAACAAGCAAGATGTAGGTCAAAGGTTGGCAGGTTTAGCCCTTGTCAATGATTATGGAAAGGGTAAAGTAGCCTCAGGGCCGCTTTATAAAAGAATCGTAGTTAAGGGAAAAAAGGTTATTCTCGAATTTGATCATGTAGGCCAAGGATTGAAGTCTTTTGATGAAGAGTTAAAGGGATTTGAAATAGCTGGGGCTGATCTGAAATATGTGCCGGCAGATGCAAAAATTGTAAAGAATAAAGTTAGAGTATGCTCACCTAAAATATCGGATCCCAAATATGTCAGATATGCTTGGCGTGATACAAGTGTAGGAACCCTTTTCAACATTGAAGGATTGCCGGCATCATCGTTTACGACGGAAAAATAGTTTTTTATAATCTATCCTACTCAATTGGAATTAAAAAAGGTGGGTTCCACGATCCATTCAATACTTCCTCTTTTGGCCAATACAATCGCATTGTCAATGTAAATCGTCCTTGTTCAGGTATAGGTAACCAATTTGATATTTGTTCTTTGCGAGGAGCTTTAGTCTGTATGTAAAAATCTAAAGAACCGTCTTCATTATATTGAATTGGATCTCTATCTCCTAAAGCAAATCGATTCATTTCATTTTCTACCAAAAACTCGTCTGCATTATAAGAAGTAATAGACCAAAAAGCTTGAACAGGTGGTAATTCATTCGCTTCAAAATGAAGCTGATATCGATTACTCGCTTCTAAAGGATTGCCATTGAGATCAAAAACACAAGTTGGATAGACAGCATCTTCTACCCAGTTAGCTCCGAGACCCACAAAGTCAACATAAGCACGTTTCATATAATCGATTCCATATGTCCCTAGACCTTCTCTGATTACTCTCCAACCATTAGTCATGATACTTGCATCAGGATTATCACGTGTCGCTTCCATCTTTTTATGAATAAAATTAGGTAGGGCTTTCAGCTTGGTTTTTACTATAATGTTATCAGTTTCTAGGCTAAAAGGCTTCCCAGATATTAAGCCGATTTGTGCTAGTTTTTTCAATATAGCAGAGTCTGCTGATTGAGGCGGATTCTTTACCATTAACTGTGCTACTCGATTTAGATAAGTATTTACATCTAAGTCACGAACCGCCTTAGAGGGAATGATGTTTTCATTTTCTTTTGCTACGCTTCCTTTAGGCTGTTCGTATTCATTATTCCCATAGGCACTTAGTGGTAATAATTTCATTTCATCCTGAATAGCCTTAACCGTTGTAGCACCATCTTCAACGCTATTGACTTGGATTCGACCTATCATCCAAACCATTTCTGTGGGAGCTTCTATGAGTTGAGTTCCTTCTGGTATTTCTCCTTCCCAATTAGGTCCAGCAATGACGAATTCTTGTGCTTCCGTTCCTGTAGTACGAGTGCCTGGGGAAGCAAAGACATTAGTATATGCATCGTAAAAAGGGAGTAAATAATAACGATCAGTGGCGGGCATGAACAGCATTTGTGGTTCTGCCGCAAGATCTAACCAAGCAATAGAGTAATAAGTGTCTACATTGGGTTTGACCACAGTTTTCATGGTGTGATCTGGAAACTTTCTATAATGTCCTAATTGATTAATCGGAGCATTTCCTTTTACCGGATGTGGTCGCTCAATATTAGTGCCTACATTTTTAGTCATATCCATAATGACCAAGGGATAACCAAAAACATAGGCTTCTCCAACAAGTTTCATCAGCTCATCAGTATTCATCGTCAATTGCCCTTCTTCAGTTTGAATGGTGGTTTCGCTTTGACAGCTTATTATCAAACACAATCCTAGAAAGAAGAATAGATGTTTGAAGTTTAGTTTTAAATCAATCATGTGTGTTTTGACTTTGTGAATTTCAGTATTGATTAAAGAAAATTATGATTGTAATATTGTTTTCATGCCGTAGGTATGACATAGATCATGATTGTAATTTGTACATGATTTATATTTCGTACCTATGGCACGATGAAGAATGAACTTCTGACTTGGTCTACCCATATTTAGTCCCAAAAAGGGACTGAAAGCCATAGTTCTATTTTCATTACCCTCCAAATGAAATCTCCTTCTTCCTAACATGCCTTCGCCAAGCAAATAATCCAGCCAATGTCACTATAAACCCTATCAACCAAGGTCGAATTGCAATTCCAATTATCGCAGCTATTTTATTGGCTAATTCTACCTGTGCCTCGTATTCTGAACCCATTTCTAGAACACCCATTTTTTCGGTATAATCAGCGTAGTCTTTTATCAGCTCAGCGAATAATCGTGGATGTGATTCAGATAAATCATTTGTTTCTCCTGGGTCTTTTTTAATATTATATAATCGCCATTTAAGATCGCCTAAGGGCCTGGCATTTCTGGTCACTTTGTAGTCTCCTTTGAAAAGGGCACTATGACCTGCTGCCTCTACTCCAATAGGTTCGTCCTCTCGATACACAAGGGCTGATTCATCTTCAATAGCTGGCAGCAAACTCTTCCCTGTCATTGGCACAAGAGGTTTTTTTTCTGAAATACCCGCCAATTCTAAAATTGTAGGTGTCACATCAGTGACAAAAGAGAATGCAGATCGTTTTTGGCTTCTTGGAATGTCCTTTCCAGAAATAATCAATGGAACTCTTAAACCACCTTCTCCTGCGTAGAATTTGAAAAATGACGAAGGGCCAGCTGCAGCACTTGCCATTTGAGGGCCTATAAAACCATAGTAACCAGGTTCACCTAATCGTTTTTGATCTCGATGATAACCGACCCATTTCATCCATAGCTCTGCTGGAGCACCTTCTGTTACACTCCCTTCAGGTCCGTTATCAGAAGTAATGATGAACACCGTATTGTCATATAATCCTTTACGCTTTAAATAGGTCACATAGCGACCAATGTGATAATCCATCGCCTCCAACATAGCAGCATTGACTGCCATATCATTGGCTGCGATCTGTTGCTCGGCTGCACTCAATTCATCCCAATCTCGTAAATCAGGATGCAACGCTCCCATTATAGCATCCTTTTGAATGAGACCTAATTGTTTTGCTTTTTCAAAACGCTCTTGCTTTATTTTATCCCATCCGTCTTTGTAAACGCCTTTGTATTTTTTAACAAATTCTGCTGGTGCTTGTACAGGAATATGAATAGCCTGAAAAGGCAAATAGCTAAAAAATGGTTTGTTCTTATTTGGTTCTTCCTCCATGAATTCCATCATCTTATCAACCAAAAATTCGGAAGAATAGAAATTGTCAGGTAGTTTTTCCAATGGTATACCATCTGCATACCATGGTGTATCTCCTTTAAAAGGTAAATATCCCTTGATATCATAATTATCTCCCCCAGATGCCCCTAGAATAAAACTTCGGTCAAAACCACGTCTAGTGGGTAAAGTGTAGGAGGTATTTCCCAAATGCCATTTTCCAGTAATGTAAGTGTTGTAGCCATTGCTTTTTAATCTTGTAGCAACGGTTTCTACTCGTGTATTTAAAATGCCATCATAATTGGGATGAGCTGTGTGTTCGGGTGCAAGAAAAACAGGCAAATTCGGTACCCCTGCTATGTGACTATCACAACCTGTCAGCAACATTGCCCTAGCAGGTGCACACATTAGGGAGGAGTGGTAGTTAGTAAACATCGTTCCCTCATGGGCTAGTTTATCGATGTTAGGCGTGTAGGCCTCTCCGCCGTATACTCCAAAATCTTGTAGTGCGGCATCATCTACTAGGATAACGACAAAATTGGGCTTTTCAATAGTCGCTTTTACCCCTTCCAGTTTTTGACTGAATAGAGAATTTCCAATAAAAATAATAATGCCAAAGAGGACTAGCTTATTCATGTATTTCGACTAAAAGGGTTTCAATCCAAAATTCTCTTTGATGAATTTTCCAAAATAATCTGTTTCATTTTCTGAGCTGTCTCATACCCACTATTTTGATTTTGCCCCGTAACAAATCGGCGTTCTTCGTCCACTACCGTTATATGTGCAAAGACGTCTCTAAAAGCGGTGTTGCTTTTAAATTGGACTCCTAATTTTCGCAACTCCGATTCTGGATGTTGTGGTGTGAGGGAAATCCCAAGTTCTTTAATTTGCTTGTCCGTAACTCCCGTCATTGTTCTGCCTGTTATTAGATAATTACCTAGGGTATCTTTTGCATTGATTAGGCCCAAGGCACCATGGCATACACTTCCGATTACAGGGGTTTCGGCATAGTAGGCTTGGCTTATCTTCTCACCTAATACATCCGAATAGCCCAAATCATAAGCTGCTCCCCAGCCACCCGCCATGAAAATGGCATCGTATTGGGTAAAATCAATGGCATCTATTTTCAGTGATTGATTGACTTTTTCTTGGAATACTTCATCCTTTAGATATCGTTCATCCTCGGGTGTCTTTATCAGAAAAATGAGTGTCTGAGGATCAACTGGAATTTGCCCACCTTTGATGCTTGCCACATCTACTTCCATTCCAGCATCTACAAATTCATAATAAGGAACTGTCAATTCTGATGCTGCTACTCCTGTAGGCTTTCCCGTGGTCTCTCCATGTGCATTTAATACGTCATGACTTGTCGTAATTATTAATGCTTTTTTATCTTTTAGGTCATATTCTTTTGACTCTGGATATGGGGCATGCAATCCTGCTTTGTGTAAAATAGTAGGTAAAATAAATCGAACAAATAGGGCAAGTGTAATAATTATTAGAATGGCTATTTT
>DKPS01000231.1:7686-12157 GCA_002471345.1 Saprospiraceae bacterium UBA7328 | reverse complement strand
CATGTAGGTTGGGCACCTAATAGGAATATAACTAAAGATATCTGGACAGAATTAATCAGTACAGGCAATGTGGGGCTTATAGGAAACAACAAACTAAGAGAATCAATATCTAGTTTTCACAGTAGGGCAGATTATTTCAATCAGGTAGATGAAGAGTGGTCATCTTTCAATCTCAAATATCGAGAACTCACTAGAGGAGTCCTTCCTCCTCAATTACATGTAGAAGCTGGATCAGCTTTAGGTTTTTACAAAGTTCTTAGAAGGATAAATAGTCAGTTACTTTCCCAAGAAGAAATTTCAGATAATCTTAATAAAATTGATAATATCGGTGGGCTTATTGGAAACATTATTATTTGCAGAAAAGTTGGGCTTATGGTTTCAAGGCAAAATCTCAAGAAAGTAGAAGACACCCTCAAAATGATAGAAAAAGAACTAGAAAAACAAGGCTAATCCTATTTTCAAATTCATAAGCCAAAATTGACATAGACCCTATTTCCAAATTGTAGCCTATTTGATATCAATATTCAAATTGCTATCTAGAACAGCATGGCCTTTAGATTTCCAGTGTAGAACAAGTTTTCTCAATTCGCACATCGCATCAGTTGATTCAATGGTGAATTCGAAGTCTTGAGTATTGCCATCCTTTTCTAAGAAGAGTATATTCTTCTTACTTTTTTGATTTACCATTCCATAATGATTTGGAATATTCCCATAACCAACATTATAAGGATCATCCATTAATATTCTATCTGCCTTATCTATATCTACTTCTTCTGTGACAAACCCTTGATCTGTCACCAGATAAACCATGTTTTGCTTTATCACTATTCTTTCTCCTTTTCTGGTTTGAGGTTTCCCCCTTTTAGAAGTGAAGAGGTCTAAGAGTCCTCTTTTTTCATCTTTTGATGACTTATGCGTTTTAATCAAGTTTGAAACAAACATAATTTTTACTTTGTTGTATTATTCAAAATATACTCTAACTTATAAGTCAATATACAACTATAAAAGAATATAACAATTCATGAGTATAGTTTATCCTAATATAAATGGAATATGTCCTAGTCAAGAAAAAGTTTTAAAGAAAGCCCTACAATATATCACAAGGACTAAAAATCATCGATTTGAAGAAAGTCTCTGGCACTCTTTTCAAAAGAGTAATCGAGTCACACAATTTCTTTCACTGCTCGATAAGCCTGCTTTATTGCCTCCTTTGTAGTAGCAGAAGCAGCTGAGTCTGAATTGGCAATATGTATATTCCCAAATGGTTGACGACCTATTATCCAAGGCTTATCTTCTTCCTTGAACTCCTCTCCCCAAGTAAGTTCATTACTATAAGAATATCCATGAGGCCAACGATTGACTGTGATAGCTTCAATGTCTCGATCTGCATCAAATCCAACACTTCCTAGAGCCTGGGTAAGTTGTTCTTTCGCATGGTTTTCAAATTCTTCGAATGTTGTGGTCAGAATCTGCATTCTACCAGCTCTCCATTGATCAGCACCTGTCATATCCTTGAATAGCGGAACGTGACACATATGAACTATCATTGGCTCGTCTGGGGTTTGTGATCGCTTATATTCACCAAGAGAAACCGGATAAGCGAGTTCTGCCTGTTTGTAAAAACCACCAGTGTAATAAATAAAACTTGTTTTTAGCTCATCGAATGCTCTCCAATTATTTATCAAGATTTTGGTATATACCAATGGTATCTTCACATTAAAGGCCAGACCTTCTTTTTGAACTTCTGGTAATTCTGGGCATAAATATGGAATGGCACTGTTGTAACAAGCCATGATACATTTCTTCCCACGCACCTTATGTGTGACACCATCTCTGACATAAACAACCTCTGCATTAGAGCCATCTTGAGAATTGTTCAAATGAACTGCAGTACTATTGAGACGTATATTGACATTTTGATTTTTCTGATCAATTTTGGAGTAATCAGCACGTGCAGTTACTACATCTTCCATGGTGGATCCTGGCATTGCTTCAGGAATCATTTTACGCACAAGAAGACGGGCAATAGAGGCATTTCCATCTGGAAAATGGAATATATAGGGATCAACACCACGACCAGTTTTTATGGGTAAAGTGTGATCAACTCCTGGAATACCACCATCATAATATTGTACAGCAGTAGTAGGAACCTCCTCCATATCCACACACCAAAAACTCATTCCCCAATTCTGATAAATATTTATAATCTGTTCATCCACTTTGACATAATCGCGAAGGAAACTTGAATATCCTGTCTTGCTGAGAATTTTAAATTTCTCCTCTTCTGGAGTGCCTTCCATATAATCAACTTCCGCAGTTTGAACTCGGATAAAATCAGCACGGGCTTTTTCAGAAAGAGGGGCCTCTTTAGCAAATTCTGTCCATGATTTTTCACCATAGCCTGTGACATGCTTGGTTTCTCCAAAATTTGCCTCATCAAAAACTATGGAGAAACCCATCCCTCTTGCTGAATAAAGATCCTGCTCAAAGGCATCATAAAATTTATCAAGGTCAATTCCCAAATCCTTTAATAGACCCAAGGCTTCTTGTGAATATGATGAGGGCGTATCAATAGCTTCAGTACCACCGTAACCTATACGAATGTCGTCTCCATGTTTAAATTCATTGCGCTTAGCATGCCCTCCAAAATCATCATGATTATCGAGAATCAGAATTTTTGCATTTGGGTATGACTGTAGGTAGAAATAAGCAGAAGACAAGCCACTTATACCACCACCTACAATCACCAAATCATATTCATCTTCAATGGTTTTTGCATCCCATTCCTCTCCCATCACTCGTGCATGCATGATCTCCCATGATCCATCATGGCTGCCTCTCATTCCATTCCTAGCAGGAGGGTAATATTCTTTATCAATGCTAAAAGCATATGGGTCATTCACTCCACATGATGTTAACCACGGAGTCAACAAAGTAGCCCCGATTGCTACTTGGGCACCATTTATGAAATTGCGGCGTGTTATTTCTTTTTTCATTTCTACAATTTAATCTAATTCCACATTCTCTCTGAATATGATGTTTTCCTATTCCAATTCGTCTTCCACTCAAGACAATGGCCTATTTATTCAAAAAGCACAAAAATATTAAGCTACACTGTTCTTTATGTTTTTAAAGATAGAAGGTTATTATTTTACAGGACAACAAAATCTTAAGTTGTAATACTTAATTTGAGGAGATGGTATAAAAGGCTTCTTTTGTACATTTATAAGTGTGCTTTTTATTCGAAAGAAACTTCCGATAAGCCTTGAAATCGAATCACTTTAATGAAACTAACGTTTTAAAGAATAAATGAAAACTGAGAACCTCTTTTTCATCAATAATCCTAACAATGAAATCCTTCATGATCAAACCACTGCCTTATTAAAGGAAGGTGGTGCATATGAATATCACAAATCACTGCTTACTTACGAGCCTACTTCTTTTTACAGCTTAAAGTCTCAAGCTAAAAAGTACCATGTCTCTAATATCTATGTCAAAGATGAGGCTACTCGATTCGGCTTGAATGCATTCAAAAGCCTAGGAGCTTCTTTTGCAATCAATGAAGTGCTCAAAAAGAAACCTGATCTACAAACCTTTTGTACAGCAACAGATGGCAATCACGGCAGAGCAGTTGCTTGGGCTGCCTCTTCTGCTGGAAAAAAATCAATTGTCTATGTACCAAAAGACACTTCGAAAAATAGAATAGAAGCCATATCAAATGAAGGCGCACAAGTTATCCAACTGGATAAAAATTATGATGAGACTTGTGCCCATGCAGAAAGAAAAAGCGTGGAAGAAGGTTGGGAACTAGTACAAGACACAGCTTGGGATAAGTACGAGACTATACCTGCCTTAATCATGGCAGGATATCAAACTCAATTTATTGAATTAGAAGATGATCTTCATACTTTACCAATACCTAAAATTGATCTCGTTTTTTTACAAGCAGGAGTAGGAAGTTGGGCTGGGTCAGCCATTTGGTATTATCTGAATAGATATGGAATTAAGCACCCTAAGATTGTGATTGTAGAACCCTATGAGTCAGCCGGAATATTAGCTTCTTTTAAAGCAGGACGACGTGTAGTACCTTCTGGCAATTTTGAGACTATTATGGGTGGTCTGAATTGTGGCATTCCTTCTTTAACAGCTTGGGATATCATTAAAAATGGAGCTAATGCCTCAATGAAGATAAGTGATCATTATGCTAAAAAAGCAATGAGGACTTTTTATCATCCAGATGGCAGCGATAAACGGATTGTTGCGGGAGAATCTGGTGTAGGTGGATTTGCAGGATTTATCGCATTGATGACTGATTCTCGTTTTGGTGAGCTGAAAGATCATCTTGAGATCACGAAAGGTACAAATGTTCTATTCTATAATACTGAAGGCGCGACAGATATAGATAGTTTTAATAGCATTGTAAAGGAGAAGAAATGAGAGGAGGAAGGAAGACAGAAGACAGAAGACAGAA
>DKPS01000231.1:0-7294 GCA_002471345.1 Saprospiraceae bacterium UBA7328 | reverse complement strand
GGATAGAGGATAGAGGATAGAGGAGAATTTATTAATGATTAACCTATTTGTGGCTATTGTCTAGTTATAGAATGAAAGATGGATGTAGATTTTCACAATAGGAAGTCGAAGGTAAAGTCCTTATTATTAACTCCAACACCCTTTAGATTTGGTGGTTTTGTTGACTAAAAAAGTGTCAAATAAAAAATGGAGAACGAAACTATATAGATGAACACAATCAATCTACTTACGAAAAAAATTGAAAACGATGTCATTCAATTTGCCCAAAGTCTGGTGCGGATAAAAAGCTATTCTAGTCAAGAAGAAGAGGTTATAAAACTAGTAGAGCAAAAAATGAAATCTCTTGAGTACGATGAAGTGAAAATTGATGCCATGGGAAATATACTGGGAAGAATAGGAAGTGGTGATAAGGTAATCATGTTTGATTCTCATGTGGACACCGTAGAAGTGAATAATGAAGAGAAATGGGATATTCCACCCTTTAGTGGCCAAATATCAAAAGGCCGAATGCATGGAAGGGGATCTGTAGATATGAAGTCGTCAGTGGCGGCTTCTGTATATGCAGGTGCATTGGCTTCTCAAAATGGACTAAATGAGGATAAGACTGTATATGTTTCATGCACTGTAAATGAAGAAGACTGTGATGGTGAAAATTTGAAGCATCTCTTAAAGGAATTTGACCTCAGCCCTGACTATATGGTGATATGCGAACCTTCAAACAATGTTATCACTTTAGGGCATAATGGAAAGGCCCAGATAAAAATTACAACAAAAGGAGTTTCTGCACATGGCGCAGAACCTGAAAAAGGCGTTAATGCCATCTATGAAATGGCTGAAATCATCCAAAGAACAGAGCAGATTAATAAAAACATCCAGACCAAAGAGGGAATGAAAGGCACTTTGGTCTTATCCCGAATATCAAGTGTAAGTGCATCATTAAATGCAGTACCTTCTGAATGTGAAATCTATCTGGACAGAAGGATGGTACCAGGTGAAACAGAAGAGAATATAAAGTATGAAATGGAACAACTAGTAAAAGGCAAAAATGCTACTTGGGAAATTGGCACTCTTCACAGAAAAAGCTGGACTGGTCTGGATATTAAATATGATCCTTTCCATCCTGCTTGGAAGATTGAAAAGGACCATGATCTGACTAAAGCTTGTGTCAGAGCTTATAAAAAGAATTTTGGAGTCACACCATCTAAATTCGATTTTTGGAGTTTTAGCACGAATGCTGTAACTCCAGTCAGTCTTGGTATTCCTACTATTGGGTTTGGACCTGGAGATTATAAAATGGCACATATGACAAATGAAAGTTGCCCAATAGATCAGATTGTTGATGCATGCTCATTTTACACACATCTAATTTCTCAAGTCTAAGGATTTCACATATATGATTTAAGAGGCATAAAAAGCATAGAATCGTCGAAATACGATAAAAAGCTTCTTTTGTACATTTATGGATGCTCTCATTCTTCAGAAAAACAAGACAAATCTTACTCGAATCAGGTTCTGTGAGGAAATATATAATTTATGCAATTGGAGAAATTGCATTAGTAGTAATAGGAATTCTCATTGCTTTACAAATCAACAGCTGGAATCAAGAAAAGAAAGAACGAACCTTAGAACAGGATTACATAGTAAGATTAAAGGACGAAATGAAGGAAAATTTGGAGTTTTTCAAATTCAGAATTGAGTTTGATTCTTTCGGGACTGACAATGTGGATTTGATTCTATCTGCACTTAAAGACAATAATGTCCCCTCTGATCCTGAGCAACTCGCAGTTGCAATAGAACAAATAGGCTGGGGCCTCCATTTTCAACATGTGGATGATGTGTGGAACGAACTCATCAATAATGGAAATATTAGGTTGTTACAAAATGATGAGCTTCGTGACAAAATCACTTCATATCACTCTCAAGTAGAAGCAATAATAGACATACAATATACCTGGATAGATTTCGCTCTTGGATATCGAAGACTTGCCGGTAACATATTAGAACCGGATTTAAGGACTTACATAGCTGCCAAATATGGCCCAGCTACTTCAACTCAAAGTATACCTAAAATACCAAATGCTGAATATATCATTGATGAACTTGAAAAAATAGAGGATCTGAATAGCTATTTAGCTGATATTAAAATAGGCCAAAACTTTAATGTCACTATGATGAAAACTGTTAGCGAGTCTATAAAAGATATAATTGCAATATGTGATCGAGAAATAAATTAAATCACATCCATTCTTCTTTTGTAATTTAGGTCAACGTAGATAAAAAGATAAACATGAGTATATTTTGGGATTTAATGCAACAAAGCAAAATCGAAGAGCAGGAAGCTCAAACCGCCTCTCTCGAAGAAAGAGTTCAGTTTCTTGAAACAGAGTTAAAGAAAACTAAAGCGTTACTTTCAAAAACATTGATTGCTTTAGAAGAACACATTGATGTCGATATAGATGGAGATGGTAAAAAGGGGAGGTAAAAAGGGGAGGTAATTAATCCATGTTCATACTTCTTAGAAAAATCAGAAAGTCATTGATTGAATCTTCTTCATTTAGAAAATATACGTTCTATGCTATAGGAGAAATAACTCTTGTGGTCATTGGAATATTGATTGCATTACAAATTAATAATTGGAGTGAATGGAAAAAAGATAGAGTAAAAGAAAGAGAAGTGATCATGAGCCTTTCAGAAAACTTTGAAATGATCATAAAATCTTTAGAAACTGATACCATAGCTCTTTTGAGATTTAACGAATCTTCCAAAATTGTACTAAACATATTGGATTACAGACTACCTTATGAGGACAGTCTTGCCAACCATTTTCATATTGCAAGAGTTCCTAAAATACAACTCACGCTGTCCCAATCGGGGTACGAACAATTGAAAAATGTTGGATTTGATATTATTGTTAACAAAGAGGTGAAAGATGAAGTAGTAGACTACTTTGAGTCAACACTTCCGAATTGGTTTACAAACTATGAATCTGTCAATTATCCCTATGTTCCATTTATTGATCATCATGTCCCCTTGTTTAGGTACACAAGAGATAAACTTGTCCCAAACGAAATTTTAGCATTGTATGATGATGAATATTTTATTGGATGACTAAGAGCTTATATGGAAGGGAGGAAAACTCTGGTACATATGGAAAAGAGATTCATCAATGAAACTAAGAGAGTCTTAAAACTTGTCAAAGAATGAACAGAGAATAAAAGTGACCTATTGATAACACTTGAACTCATTAGCTATTTGATCAAATTGCAACCCTAGGACAAATCAAGAGTCTTTCTATTGTGAGTTGAGATTATGGAGCATGTAACTCATTTTCTTTTATCTTGTTAGATATGTATAGAGCTTTCCTAATTTGCACGGTTCTTTTGCTTTTCATAAAATGCAAAAACTCAAATAACATTCCTCTTAATCTGCTACTTGAGCCATATGATTTCATAACCAATAGTGGGGATACGATCCCAGCACAGCTTGGAAGTTTCGAAGTAACTGAAAACAGAAAGGCACAAATTGAAAAGGGAATTGAGTTGTCTTTTGTTCTTTTTCCAAGTACCAATCCCAATCCAGATTTCCCAATTGTCTATCTAGCTGGTGGGCCGGGAGGATCAGGAATCAATGCAGCTAGAGGAAGTAGGTCAGATTTATTCATGACTCTGAAGGAAATAGTAGATGTTATAGCATTTGATCAAAGAGCAACAGGACTTTCATCACCTTTTGAATATGAAGAATGTGAGATCAATCTTCCCCGACCAACAGAAACCCCACTTTCTCATCAAAAACTTATAGACTTATCACTAAAGGCAGCTAATGAATGTGCAGAGTTTTGGCGATCAAATGGAGTTGATATCGATGCATATAACACATTTGAAAGCGTTGCTGACATTGAGGATCTGAGAAAAGCTCTTGGAGTAAAAAAACTAAATCTGTGGGGTATAAGCTATGGTGCACATCTAAGTTTGTCATTTTTAAAATATTATCCAGAGTCTGTAGGCAAGAGTATTCTAGCTGGTATTGAAGGGCCAGATCATACAGTCAAATTGCCTATCTATTCTTAGCATCAACTGGACCAATTGAATCAACTCATTTTGGATAATGAGAAATTAAGAAAGCAGTATCCTGACCTAAAGAATACAATTATCAGAACATTAACAGAACTGGAACAAGATCCGGTATCGATAGAATATCAAGATCCAGAAACAAAAGTAAAAGAAACAATTGTAGTAGGAAAGCCGGAATTGGAAAGACTTTCCATATCTCTACTTCGCGACCCTTCCACTATGGTGACACTACCCTCTTTGTATGATCGCATTAACTCGAATGATTATCTCGCATTAGCTGACTCTCCTAATTTAGATTTTGAAATGGAAGCTATGGAAGAGAGCATGGATGCTGCATCAGGAATGTCCAAAAAGAGAAAGAATGTATTTATCAAACAGGATAAAAATACCATTTTGGGTGGAGGTAACCAATTAGGAAATGCATCAATGGCAGAGGCTTTAAGTATACAAGATTTAGGCTTAGAATTCAGGTCCCCTATACAGACTAAAAATCCGGTACTTTTTATCAGTGGCACACTTGACGGCAGGACTCCAATCGGAAATGCGTTAGAGGTAAGTAAAGGTTTTGAGAATGCTTCATTTCTTACCATAAAAAATGGAGGACATTCAAATGATCTTTTAATTTCATCACCAGAAATAGAGTCGTCAATAATTGATTTTTTGAATGGTGATCAAATCAAGAAAACTATTACTATTCAGTCTCCAAGTTTTGACGATATAAAAATTCATGTTTCACTTTCCGATGAAGTTGTCCAAAAATATCTGGGTACTTATTCCGTTGGAAAAGAAAGAACTTGGACGGTTATACCTAAAGGCACTTATACAGTGAGAGACAAGGATGGAAAGATAACCCAGCGTAATTCTATCATTCAGGTAAGAATTGAACCAAATGGCTACACACTTGAAGCATTAAATCAGAATACTTTTTTTGTCGAGATACCTGGATGGCAGGATATTACATTCGTTTTTAAAATAAATCCTAAAACTGATGAGATGGAGCTTTCTTATAATGTAAAAGGAATCGCTAAAACAGTAGTAAAAAAGATCATGTAATCCAAAAAAGCTAAAATTTAATGAACTATACAGTTCATTCAAAAAAAATTTCCGATACAAAATTTATTCAAGTTTTTTGTAAGGCAAATTTCCCTTTTAAATAATCACTCATAAGGTGTTTTGAAACGTCAAATGGATCACAATTCCCTGATTTATCAAAATCTATTGGACCCATTAAATTAGCAACTTTCAATGCCTCTTTATTTAATTCCAAGTTTCGCTTTCCCATTCCCATTAGCGCACCAGCCATCGACATTCTCATAGACACACTTTCTTTTTCAAATAGTGACTTTATGCTTTTAATATGCGCAAGAAAATATTCATTGCTTGGTGTGGTTTTTTTCTTCCATTTTGATATCTCATATAGTAAACCAAATCCACATCTACGTCTTACAGGATCTTTGCTCTCTATCCAATTATCAGCCAATTCTACAGTGAATGAGGTCTTTGCTAGTGTTGCATTACATGAAGAAAAAACATGCTCCAAATGCCCTCCAATCAGTTCTTCTACTTGATTCTCAGCTTGTTCTTTTGTTATCAACTTTGGATCATCAATTAGTATAGAAATGACTTTCGCATCATAAAACTGACTTTCCCAGAGCTCCAAAGCTAGGTCATGGTCACGTCCTATTTTCTTCGCTAATTTTCGAAGTACTGTTAATCCTATACCAAAACTCTGTAGCCCTGTTTTCTTGGCACTGGCTTTATTCCAATTAGCTATTCCTCGTTCATTTTTATGATCCTCTAGTATGGTTAACACTTCAGATTTTTGCATTGGATTTATATTTTAACTCCTTCTATAATAGTGATTTTTGTACAAATTCTTTCCCGTTCAAATGACTAGGCTCATTTAAATCATTCTAAATGCGACAAACACAGAGAAAAATCAATCGAGTGATGCTTATACTTTGAAATTACTAAAAGATATTTCACTTCATAGATGGAATGCAAATGACTCTCAACTTAAATATTTACATTACAGAATACAAGGTAGATCACAATCTCTGGACTATAGCTAACACTAAAGAATATTAAGAAGACATTATTAGTACTGCTGACTTTAGCAGTTTTCTTTCTTTTGTATTTACTCTACAATACTTATAACTTCAATTCTACCCAATTGGAAGTTGATCCTATTGATGGTATCTCAGTTTCCGATGATGCCGTAGATAGATTTGTTGAAGCCATATCGTACAGGACAATATCATTTCAAGATGTTGAAGACTTCGACTCCTCTCAATTCAATTTGTTCAATCATTTCTTAGTGTCCAGATATCCTAACATAGATACTACATGTGAGCATCTAGTATTCAACGAATACAGCCATTTGTATAAATGGAAGGGCACAGATCCTAGTTTAAAACCAATCATACTAATGGCTCATCACGATGTAGTTCCTATCGCATCCCCTGCATTATGGACAGTACACCCATTTGACGAAGGTGTGAAGAATGACATTATTTATGGTCGAGGAACCATGGATGACAAATGCAGTCTCATAAGTATCGTCGAGGCTGTAGAACAACTTATCAAAGAAGGATATGAGCCCAAGAGGACTATTTACCTCACTTTCGGACATGATGAAGAGATCGGTGGCTCTAAAGGAGCTACTGTAATTGCAGATTATCTCCAAAAAGAAGGTATAAAAGCTGCTATGGTACTAGACGAAGGAATGGCAAGAGTAAGGGGCATGATACCCAATTTTGACAAGGAAACGGCACTGATTGGCATAGCAGAAAAAGGTGGAGTCAGTATAGAACTTATTGCTAACATGATAGGAGGGCATTCATCTACTCCAGGGAAGGAAACTTCAATAGATGTTTTAGCTGGGGCTGTTAACAGAATCAAACAAAACCCACTTAAAGCTTCGATCACTCCAGTCTTACATGGTTTTATAGACAAATTAGGACCAGAGATGGACTTCAAATCAAAACTAGCATTTGCCAATAGATCAATCTTCAAATCTGCAATAATTAGTAATTATGAATCTAGTAGGACCGGGAATGCACTGGTTCGGAGGACAACAGCCCATACAATATTTGAAGCAGGAATAAAAGAAAATGTTATCCCAACTTCATCTAGAGCAGTGGTTAATTTTCGTATAATCCCAGGTGAGACTACTGAAGATGTGCTCGCTCATGTCATCAAAATAGTCAATGATGATCGAGTGC
>DKPS01000100.1 GCA_002471345.1 Saprospiraceae bacterium UBA7328 | reverse complement strand
AGGTCCAGAACCATCATCAATATTTAGGGCAATTATCGTATTGGCCATATCTATAGTGGTAGATACACCCAAGTTATTGTTGTAAATAGCACCTCCAGACTTACCTGATTTATTCCCTGATAATGTGGAATTTTTTAATACAACAGGGGTAGCGGACAAAAATCCTTGATTAAAGATTGCACCCCCTTCATCTGTAGATAAGTTTCCCGATAAAATAGAATTAGTGATTTCCAAAGTAGAACTGCTGTTAAATATTGCTCCTCCCTGAACTCCAGAGTTACCCACTATCTCTGTCTTATTTATGAATACTGATCCATTATTAAATATGGCTCCGGCTCCTATTCCGGAATTACCAGATATTGTCGAATTATCGATTCTTATTACAGTATTGCTTAAATGATTAAAAATTGCTCCATGATTTCCTGCAAGATTGTCCTTTATCTCAACTTCATTCATTGAAACCAATCCTTGACCAGAAGTACCAATATTATACACAGCTGCCCCATCATCATCTGCATCGTTTTGGTAAAACAAAGAATTATACAATTCAACATTACCGTTCAGGTTATATATAGCTGCACCATCTGCATGTTGATAGTTATGGTTATTTAGTGCTTCATTCTTGATGAAGCATGAATTTTTTATTTCTACGTCTCCTCCATTATTATAAAGCCCTCCTCCTCCTAGGCCTAATCCTCCGCCAAATGCTACTATGATGGTATCCTCGACAGTATTATTTACGATTGCCACCCTATCTAGATTCAAAACTCCAAAATTTAGGATACCTGCACCACAATCTTGTGGACAGTTACTTCCTTCCAATTGACCATTTTGGATCTTTATACCTACCATCTTGACCGTATCACCCAATCCAACATGAAATACCCTGCTATTTACATTTCCATCCACAATCGTATTCATCGTGTCATTACCTATGATGACCAGATTAGTATCAATTGAAATTTCTCCTGAAGTAAGTTTGATCGGAGTCCCATCGATACCTGAATCAAATGTGATTGTATCACCAGGTTCTGCATTCGCAACAGCATATCGCAATGATCCACAACCGCTATCATTCGTATTAATTACTACTAGATCACCCAAGAGTATTGATTGTAATTCAAAAGCTCCCATGTCAATTGCAGGACCAAATATTCTTGGATTATCATCTAAATCAACTTGTCCTAATCCTAGCCCTGTCGTATCCTTACCTACATTAACAGCAGGTGAACAAGTCAAAAGACGGAGATCACCTGTACTATTCGGTAGATGCGTTGTATCCGTATTCATAATGAATAGAGGATCAGAATCGATATTATTTCCTACATCTATTCCAAGATCATTTTCCCATGACATGCTGCCACCAGAACCTTGAACCAATGAATGTTCAAAAGAAATACCTGAATTATCATTATACACTCCGGAGAACATACTATCAAGTCCGGAACTATCTCTATTGCCAGAGATAATAGAATTTATGATATAAACGTCCTCTGCATTATGCACGAACATAGCTCCTCCATCATAGACGGCCTCATTAAATCCAAATGTATTATTGATAAAAACATATTCATTAGGGCCAATTGGTCGATTCGACTTAGCCAGACAAGAACTTTCTTCTAAACGCTCAACAGAGTTTGGCTTCTTAAATTTTTTAGTGCTTTTTTTGCCGGCTTTACTAAAAAATGTAATAGGATCAACGCCTATATCTCCAACAATCGTAATTGCACCCCCATCTCCGCTATAGTTTCCAGAGAATAAATTATTTGTACTAGTCAGTGCACCGTATTCTCCAAAGATTGCCCCACCTGCCGCTACTGATTCATTGGCTTTGAAAATATTGCCATCTACTGAAAGGTCTATATCTACATTCATAAGTGCACCTCCAACTTCCTCGCTCCAATTTGATAAAAATGTAGAATTCCGAATAAAGGTCATTCCCATAAGCTGTGGTGGAGAAAATTGTGGATCTTCTAAAAATCCCAAATTGCTACTTATACTAAAGATAGCGCCGCCAACATAGGCACTATCTGAGAAGAAATGCGCAGAATCAATATCTAGGAATGCATCAACTGACATTATAGCCCCACCCCAAAAAGCCAAATTACTATCCAATTGGCTATTGGTCATTTTTAATTCTCCTTTATGTACTCCTATTCCTCCACCTATACCAAAAAAGGCAAGATTATTTTTAAATGTGCTGCTGTCTATCGACATTTCCCCGCCATTAAATTCCAATACACAATCAAGGCATTTGAGCGGTATTTGAGCAGTAAAATTTTCTTTAAATGGAGCTAATACCTCAACGACACCATTTGAAACTGCTCCTCCAAATTCTGATTCATTTCCATTAAACCTGGATGTTGCTATCTCTACGTCTCCCTCTACGTTAGTAATAGCTCCTCCTGCATAATCAGCAAAATTATTATTGAAGTGGGAGCCATACACCTTTAAAAAAGGTTCGAATCCTCCCAAAATAGATTTAGTCGGCAATTCTGAATGAGGGCTCTTCAATGGACCAAGGACACTTTCCTTAAGAGAAAATATGCCTCCTCCATGTTCTGATTCGTTATCATTAAAACTACAATTCTCAATTTCCAATTGGCTCTGCACTGAATGAATGCCTCCTCCTGCTAAATATGAAAAATTGTAATCAAATTCAGAAGAGCTAATTAATGACTTTGCTCCATATATACTTATAGCTCCACCTACAATATCACCAATATTTTCTGAAAAAATGCTACTGTCAACATGGAGAAATGAACCATAATCACTGTATATGGCTCCTCCTTCTTCATAAGCATCGTTAAATAAGAAATAGGAATTCACAATGTAAGTGAAAGCACTACTATCAGAACAAATAGCACCTCCATCATCATCTGTAATATTGTGTTCGAATAGACAATCATCAAAGTACATGCTATCCTTATTCAAGATGGCACCTCCATCATCATCCGCAAAATTGTTCACGAAAGTTACTCTTGTAAAATGTGGAGCGGAAAGAGTATCACCAAAAATTGCTCCTCCTTCATCATCAGCACTATTATAAATGAACTCACAATCTCTTATGGTAGGACTAGCATCTATAAGAAGAATTGCGCCCCCATTCTCTTCTTCAAATTCATCACCCTCTGCATTTCCACCAGAAAAATAAAATCCATCTATCGTAGTAGCCAAACTTAGCGGACAATGTGTCTGATCTATAATGTGTCGGGCATTGTCTTCTCGCTCAAGATTATCATCTATATCATAAAGTATATGGTAATCAGTAGAATCATTTTGCAATAGATCTCCGCTTAACACAGTCCTATAAGTCTCCCAATCTCTTTGACCAAGAGTAGTTACACCACCTGATGGGTCAAAACCTCCTAAAAGCACAAGGCTATCTGTAAGCGTAAAACTCATATTCATAGGTTCTGAAGGCAAAACCCCAAGACTGTCTTGGGGATAGTAAGTTCCTTTTCCAACAAGAATACTATCTACTCGACCAGGGCATACTTTTGCTGATCTTAAAGCAGTAGAAAGATCAATAAATGCATCATCCCATGACAGACCAGATTGCAATCCATTAACTGCAGAACTATCTACATAGATGGAAGTAGAAGACAAGACACTACAATCAATGAGTGTTTTGTAAGTGGAAGGGCTTTTATGAATCGATGAGGGCTCTGTGTTTGTGACTTTTTGTGAAAGACAAATAAATGGCAAGATTAAAAAACCAATAAGGATTATTCTGTTATGCGGGGTCATAATTAATATACTATCCTTTGCCAAACACTAAAATTATCAGTACAGACGATAAATATTCAACACATTTACACATTACAAATTTAATTAATATTGTCGAAACCAAAAAGGTGGAAAGCCCTCGTTTAGTAGAATTTCATTTACGCTTGGAAAGTAGAAGCCCAACTATCTGCTTTCACGCTAATCTTTCCATTTTTCTTTTCTCACTTTGAGTAAATAGCATGCACATTTGAAACATAAAATATTCATATCATAACATCTGATTCATTCATATCTATCAAGTATGAAGGAATCCCCCTTTTATGTAAAAAAAGTTCTTTCATTCGATTTTTTGGAGTAATAAAAAATAGGCATTCACCATATATTTTATATCATTTAAAATTGCATTTATTGAAAAACAAACTAACTTACCTTGGCTTTTTATTTGCAATGTGAGAATAGAATATGCAGAAAAATACAATCACAACATTTTTATTGTTAGTCTTCTTTAGTTGAAGCTTTTCTTCATCGGCTTTTTCACAGACTTTAGAAGAATATCTTCAAAGTCTCGTGGATATGCTTGAAAATGACTTTCAAGTACTAAATAGGGAAACACTTGCAAAAGCTCAACCAGATGAGTGTTTCTATGGCATTGGTGATGCACGAAA
The DNA here is from genome assembly GCA_002471345.1 of Saprospiraceae bacterium UBA7328. Classification (GTDB taxonomy): domain Bacteria; phylum Bacteroidota; class Bacteroidia; order Chitinophagales; family Saprospiraceae; genus UBA7328. The sequence goes on along the minus strand of DKPS01000100.1, from coordinate 5,584 downwards.
TCAATTTAACCCTAATGGAATAGATTGCAGTGCTTGTGAAGCTAGTGGTGGTCAAGGTAAAGTAAATCAAGCCTATGTATGGGGCATGGCAAAAGGTGCTGATCACCTATGGTGGGGCACAGGACCTAATGTTCATTGTTTAGTTATTGGAGGCTTTTTAGGGTCTACAGGTCCTGTACAGACAAATTCATATGTCTGCGAATTTGGTGACAGTAAGATTTCACCTCCTTTACCTGCTGCCTTAGGTGATTTTAGGACTCCTAGAATGTATTAATACAATCTAGATACTGATAAGCAAATAGATATCACCCCCTCACATCCATTAATAAATACTACACTAGGAATTAGATCCGCAGGATATAGTAAGGAGGTTACCTTTTTCTCTGGACCCAATTTATTAGGAAGTCTTAACTTTTTTGCTTTTGATGCAATATCGGGTTCTTTTTTAGGAGCCACTAATTTGCCTGCATATTCTAATATCAGAAAATGGAAAGAACATGAAGGTGTGCTATACGCTGCTGTTGGTAATTCTTCATCAGGAGGAAGTGTATTAAGATGGATCGGAGATAAAACCAATCCTTTTCTATTCGAAAAAGTAGGAGATTTAGATGGACAAGGTGCCGAGTTAGAAATTCATGAAGGAAGGCTATTTGTAACCACATGGCCAGGTGGTGTTGGCTCTGCTCCTACCCCAGGAATTACAGCGAGTTTATTTATGAGCCCTATCATTCCTAGTGGCGGATTGACATCAGTTCATAGCGCAGCATGGACTAAAGTTTGGAATGTTGGTGATGATTATGAACCTGACTCAGTCACAGCTTCTACTTATGGTGGTGGAGCCTTAGCCTCTTTTGATGGATATCTGTTTTGGGGTACAATGCACGTTCCTTTCTTATCTACAGTTGCACATTTTCGAGCATATGGTATTCCATCTACTCCTGACAGTTTGATTGCTGCAGTTTTGGGGACATACAGAGCTATAAGTATTTTTAAAGGGAAGGATTTTGGAACATCTCCAGATATAGAATTAGCATACGGCTCACCTATCTTTCCAGCGTATGACGCTACAACTGGTTGGAGCATTGAACCCAATAAGAAAAATGAATTTCCCAAATTAGGTCTTCCAGGTTTTGGAAACCCCTTCAACAATTATACATGGACCATGGGTGTCTACCAAGGCAAACTATATGTAGGTACTATGGACTTTAGTTATTTGCTTTTTGGCGACTTGGATTTCGGTGCACCTCTTACATTACCATTTGCATTGATGGATGGAATGGGTAAAAAAGAAATGAGCATGGTAGCAGAAGCCATGTTGACAATTGAAGACTTATTTGACCCAAGAAGATTTGTTGGAGCGGATTTGTGGAAATTCGATAATGCCCATACACCAGCTTTTCCGGAGAGTTTTGCAGGTGTTGGAAATAATTCATCTTATGGTATCAGGACAATGATAGCAGATGATAATGTTGGATTGATTCTCGGCATGGCCAATCCTATGAACTTGTTGGCTTGTGATGACATTTCAAAAGCCATTAACAACGGTTTAGGTGGATGGGGAATAGTTTGTCTTACAGCTGCTAGTCATTATAACGTTCCCACACTTAGTCAATGGAGTATTATTGTTCTACTATTGTTGCTGTTGATTTTTGGAGTAGTCAGCTTAAAGGAAAGGGAATACGAAAAGAATGCCTTTTAGGTATTCAAACTATGAAGCCAATTGTCTATTTCAAAAAACCTTTTCTGAAGATTATGATTATCTGATAACAGTGTTACAAATTGATCTCACTCTGAACATTAAATGACTTTGCTTTTACTCTTGGATTTGATAAACTCTGGATAATCTAAAAGAATGTGACAAAATAATTTCAAGACTAGTTAAATGTGACGTTTAAATTAGTTTTGTGTAAGTACTTTTAAATGACAAAACATTCAGTTATGAAATTAGTGGCTTTTCTCTTTTTGAATTTTCTAGCTATCGCTGGAATTACGCAGGATACATTCAAACCACTAGATGTATACGATCTCGAATTTGCTATAGATCCACAATTCTCTCCGGATGCATCCAAGATAGTGTATGCCCGATCATTCATGGACATCATGACCGATCAACGTCTTTCTAATCTATGGATCATAGATGATTTAGGCAGTAATCATAGAGCGCTCACAACAGGCACACAACGACATACATCACCACGATGGTCACCAGATGGACTTAAGATTGCTTATCTATCGAATAGCTCAGGTAAAAATCAAGTAGAAATACTATGGCTTGATAATGGCCAAAGCACCCAGATAACTAATGTACAGGATGCGCCATACAACATTACTTGGTCACCTGATGGAAAATGGCTGGCATTTAATATGCGAAAAAAGAAAGAACAAGAGAGCTTTGGTAAAATGCCTCAAAAGCCAAAAGGAGCTGACTGGGCAGACGCTCCAAAGTATATCGATAAATTAGTCTACCGCGCCGACGGTGCTGGCTATATAGATGAAAGCTATGCCCACATTTTTCTGTTACCTGTGGAAGGTGGTACACCAAGGCAAATCACTTCAGACGATTTCAATCACGGAGCACCAGAATGGTCACCAGACGGAAGGACTATATATTTCTCAGCCAATCGCCAACCCGATTGGGAGTATGATAGAAGAAACTCAGAAGTATTTTCTATGAATATAGAAAATCAGGAATTAATCCAGCTCACAGATAGATATGGTCCTGATGAAAGTCCATCAATAGCTCCAGATGGGAAGACGATAGCATACCTCGGTCATGATGATAAAAAAATGGGTTATCACCACAATCATCTATACATTATGAATACAGATGGAAGCAATAGCATATGTCTCTCTAAAGATTTGGATATCTCCATCAATAACATTCAGTGGGACCAAGATGGAAAGGGTATTTATTTTTTTTATAACAAAGAAGGGAATTCTAAAGTAGGCTTTATCAGTAAAAATGGAACCATGAAGTCTGTGGCTGATAACCTGGGAGGGTCTTCCATTGGCCGACCATACGATGGTGGAGATTTTGATGTGGCTGATGGCAAGATAATATTTACACAATCTACACCAACTCAACCTGCTGAATTAGCCATATTGGATGGTGGAAAAGAAAGAAAACTCACCGAACTGAATAAAGATGTCCTTGCACACAAGAAGCTGGGAGAAGTCAAAGAAATATGGTACGAATCTAGCCATGATGGGCAGAAAGTACAAGGATGGATCATGACACCTCCTGATTTTGATCCCAAGAAAAAATATCCACTTTTATTAGAAATTCATGGTGGGCCATTTGCCAATTATGGCGATAGATTTTCTCCGGAGTTGCAGATGATAGCCAGTAAAGGTTTTGTGGTATTGTACACCAATCCTCGTGGGAGTACAAGCTATGGTGAAAAATTTGCTAATCTTATTCACCATAACTATCCGAATAATGACTATGATGATCTGATGTCAGGTGTAGATGCTGTCATTAATGAAGGATACGCTGATCCTGAGCGACTATTTATCACAGGTGGCAGCGGAGGCGGAGTTCTAACTAGCTGGTCCATTGGTAAAACTAACCGCTTTCAAGCAGCTGTAGTTGCCAAACCTGTAATCAACGGGTACAGTTGGGCGCTAACAGCAGATATATCAGGTGTTGTGGACTACTGGTTTCCTGGTATGCCATGGGATCACGAAGAACATTTTATGAAACGGTCTCCCATATCATTAGTTGGAAATGTCAAAACACCAACAATGCTTCTAACCGGTGAGCAAGACTATCGCACACCTATGTCGGAGTCAGAACAATACTATCAGGCACTGAAATTACAAAAAGTACCTTCGGCTTTAGTACGTATCCAAGAAGCCTCTCATGGAATAGCTGCTAAGCCAAGTAATTTGCTTTCTAAAGTGGCTTACATAACTTCATGGTTTGATAAATTTGACAAAAAGGATTTGGCCAAACCCTAGATCGGACAGATATCAAAAAAAGACAGATAGTATCTGGCTGATTAGATCTTATAAAAATCATAACTGAAGTTATTTCAGTTCAAAGAAAGCCTGCTGCTTAACTTTATTCTGGATTTAGTGCTTAGAATGCACAAGAGTATCTACCTGAGGCAGTTGGAATGAATAATAAGGGATATCTGCCTTTATCTGACCATCCTATAATCGTTGCACTCGTAAAAGCTATCAAAAAGCTAAATACAAAAAATACCGAGTGACAGACGATATATGTAGAACTAAAAAGAAATAATGAAAAGTTGAATTTGGAAAGCTAAAAATCATGATATAGGAGCTTTCTACTAGTATGGCATGACTTCAATTTATAACCTATTCTACTCTTAGCTTCATGAAGCTAAGCAATACATAAAGATAGCATGACCATTCTCTAAGTAATTAGATAATTCCAATGAAATGGTACTCCAATATATCATGATTTAGAATTTGGGCCTTTTTCAAAGTCTGCATATTCCTGTACTTATACCCGACATATTTAGCCATTTTTTGAATTCTCTTTGCCTCATACTTATTTCACAATAGTTCAATTTTGATCACTTGGATCTGATGGTGTGTTCCCAATATCCAGGGTGCCCTCACAAATAAATATCCCAGGAATAAAACTCTCAAAAAAGTCATCATCATCACACCTTATAATTACTTCTCCTAGTGCACTATTGGTAAAATCAGCATCAGTTTCTATTCCTTTGTCCCCTGTTATGTAGAGATAAGAATTATTAGTAAAAACGGTACTGAAACCAGACATAGATGTACTATTCTGAAGTCCTACTGTCTTACAGTGGCCCATAGGGATACTGTCATTATTTATAAATTCGGCTAAATTGACTACTCCATAAAAGATATCACTGACATCTACAATGCCATTATTTGTAAAATTAGTATTGATAGTCAGAGATCGGTTTCGAATGCCTACACCCTTTTCATCCAATAGTTTTTTCTTTACTACAGCATTTTCTTTTAAATCATCACCAAATAAACCCTTCCCTACTCCATCGACGATTATAGCACCTGACACATTCATCATAGTTCCAGCGTTGTCTATGCCATAATCCGCTACATTATTTATAATAAGAGAATCAAGATTTGTGATTACGCCTAAGTTATTAAAGAGTCCAGGCCCTTCTCCATTTTCAATTTTGATGATACCTTCATTTCTAATGGTCGCCTCTATAGATTCATTGGTAAGTCCGGCATCATCTCCATTGGAACTAGATATCAATAGAACTCCACCATCGTTGTATAACGAATCTAGATTTAAAAGAGCAGTTTGGTCTGATCTTTCTAGAATAAGACTATCTCGATTCACGATAATACCACTGTTGATCATGGCACTACTATCAGTATCGTAAATGTAAAATTTGCCATCATTGACGAAAATGTCATCCGAGTCAACTGTTTTGAATCCTACTGCATTGTTCTCATGAAGTCCTTTTATAGTGATAAATGCTCCATTATCATTATATAGGCTATCATCATTATAAATTCCAAACTCTTTGGAAGAGTCAATAGAAACTATAGCGGAATTATCAAAAAATCCATCATCATCTATGTAGATACCTACATCCCCATTGCG
>DKPS01000131.1 GCA_002471345.1 Saprospiraceae bacterium UBA7328 | reverse complement strand
AATAATCAGAATTTTACAAATAACACATTTTTAATATATAAAAAATCATCTTTTTATCACCTCACTATTCCTGATGATATCTTTTCATCCCGTAATAGGTCAGAATGACACTTCAGCAGATCTTATAATGATTCAAGGAACTATCCAAAATTATTTCGATGGATGGATGACTGGAGATACAACTCTATTATCAAAAGCGATGCATGCTACTTGTAATTTGAAATTTGTAAGAGATGGTAAATTAGTACGTGTGGATAAAAAAGGATATGTAGGAAACTTTAAACCGAGACCGAGATTACCTGATACCGAAGCAAGAATAATTTCCATAGATATCACTAGAAATGCAGCATCTGCCAAAGTAGAGATCGTAACCCCAAAAAGGCATTTTACTGATTATTTTAATCTCCTCAAAGAGGCAGGTGAATGGTATATCACGGATAAGGTATCAACAAACATTTCAAGGTAAGATTAAGGACTTAGTCAAGGTTATACGAACGATCTCTTTATGGTTAATTGATTTGATAGGTAATTGGGTTCAATCGTGATCCAATCACCTCTCCTACCTTAACTCCTGGACACCATGTATTCCAATCATTTAGCTGATTCTTATTTTCAGGTTCTTTCAGGGTCATCTCCTTATCCATGAATATAATAGTAAAAGCTTTTCTAATTAGCTCAGTCTGATTAGCACCAGCCCTATGAAAAATCCATCCAGAATGAAAGCTGACTTCTCCGATATCAAAAGGCTCAATCACATGTTCAAAATCTGTGACTCTGAGTTTTTTAGATAGAATCTTTTCGCTTTCATCACCAATCACTAAATCTCTTCCTGCTCTCATTTGATGACTTCTAGCACTAAATTCCAAAGTTCCCATCTGAAGAGAAGTAGCCTGTAAAGGTATCCATGCCGTAATGGTATTGTCATTTGACAAAGGCCAATAATATTGATCGGCATGCCAAGGAGTGATGCCTCCTCCAGCCTCTTTAAATAAAGCTTGATCATGATATAATCGAACACCATCTACATGCATTAAATCACTTGCTATTTGACCCAATCTTTCACTAAAGACTAGCTTCTTTATTTCATTGTCCTCGGTCCAAAGATTCATCATTTGGATAAATGCCTTACCATAAGTATCCTTTTGTTCTAACGAAATTGTATTTGAATTCAGTTCTGAGACTTTCTTGGAGATCACATTGTTAAAATGTGCTATCGATTTATCATCAAGAACATTCTTCAATTTTATGAATTTGTTTTTAGAATAAAAATCCAAATGATCTTGACAAAGAGAATAGGGCCTCTTGAGGATGTCCATCATATTTGATTTATTTCGAATTAGCTTTTACCACAAAGATTCAACATTAAGACATTTCAACTATACATTCGAATACCATTCTATAGAAATCTGGATGACTTTGCCAAGTCTGACCGGTAACTATTCTACCATCTCTGACTGCCTCATCTTTCCCTATGAATCTCCCTCCACATGCCTCTACCTCGAATTTTACATGTTCATAACATGTGATATTCTTATCATTTACAAGTCCTGCTGTCACCAGAATTTGAATTCCATGGCAAATTGCGAAAATAAATTTATCTGCCTTATCAAAATCTTGAACTAAAGAAATGACGTTTGGGTCATTTCTCAAAAATTCAGGTGCTCTTCCTCCTATCAGAAGAATGGCATCATAGTCCTTTTCATCAACCTCGGATATAGAAATATCTGATGTAACGTAATACCCCTTACGTTCTACATAAGTGTCCCATCCTGGTTCGAAATCATGAATGACCAAATTGAGCATTTTAACTGAGGGGGCTGCAACTATGGCTTCATGTCCTGCTTCTTCAAATCTATGCTTAGCGTAAAGCGTTTCGTAACTTTCACCTCCATCTCCAGTCAATATCAGTAGCTTCATAATATTAATTCATTTAAGATTTTTATGAATAAATCACATTCCTAAAATAGAAAAAAATGTAGGCTTCTGCTTCATCAAAAAAAATACCCTTGAGCTTTATAACTCAAGAGTATCCTTGAATTCTTGCTAAAAGAAAAACTAATCTATTTCACTGCACCAAATGCTTGATCTAGATCAGCAATAATATCCTCATTATGTTCTATTCCAACACATAATCTTAACAAATCTTCAGTCACACCTGCCATTGCTTGTTCCTCAGTAGTCATCTGTCTATGAGTGGTAGAAGCTGGATGACAAGCTAAAGACTTAGCATCTCCAATATTCACGAGTCTTTTGAATAATTTAAGCTCATCATAAAATTTTTCTGCTTTTGAAAACCCTCCTTTAATACCAAAAGTGAGAAGAGAAGAAGGTTTGCCTCCGCAATATTTTCGTGCCAATTTATAATATTCACTTGATTTAAGGCCTCCATAATGCACCCATTCTACTTGATCATGAGATTCTAGATATTTTGCTACTACTAAAGCATTTTCGCAATGGCGTTCCATACGAAGACTTAGAGTTTCAAGCCCTTGTAAAAGTTGAAAAGCTGCCAAAGCAGATAATGCAGAACCTGTATTTCTTAAAGCTACAGTACGAGCTCTGGCTACAAAGGCTGCAGGTCCAAACGCTTCATTATAAACTACACCATGATATGCAGGTTCAGGGTCCTGGAATTGTGGAAACCTCTCTTGATGATCTGCCCAAGGGAACTTACCTGAATCCACAATTACTCCTCCTAATGTCGTACCATGACCTCCTACATATTTTGTCAATGAATGGACTACTATATCAGCCCCATGTTCAATAGGGTTCCAAATTGCAGGACTTGCTACAGTATTATCTACTATCACAGGAACTCCTTTTTTATGAGCGGCTACAGCAATTTTTTCAATGTCCGTAATATTACCAGCTGGGTTGCCAATAGATTCGCAAAATACTGCCTTTGTCTTTTTTGTAATTAATTTAGATATGTCACCAGGGTTTGAAGACTTAGCAAATTTAACCTCAATACCAAGTGCTGGAAGCATATGGGCAAATAGTGTATAGCTTCCACCATAAAGCTGAGGTGTTGAAACAATATTGTCACCTTTCCCGGCTAAAGTTAAAATTGCATAATTAATAGCAGCACTTCCTGCACTTACCCCTAAAGCAGCAACACCACCTTCAAGAGCCGCCATTCGCTGTTCTAAAACATCTACAGTAGGGTTCATAATTCTACTATATATATTTCCAGGTACAGCAAGGTTAAATAAATCCGCTCCATGCTGAGCATTATCAAACTCATAAGCCACAGTTTGATAGATGGGTACTGCTACCGACTTAGTCGTTAGTTCTGACTGATATCCTCCATGTAGAGAAATGGTCTCTTTTTTCATATTGTATTTAAATTTTTATAACTGAGAGTATTATTACTTTAAGGCTTTCGAATATAAAGCTTCATGTAACAAAAGTTACACAACTGGTCAATTCAGTATTTTCAATGGTAAAATAAGAGTACATCACAAAAGAACATTAGGAATCTTAAATCTCATCAAAACAATTTCAATCTATTTTTCATTGTAATTTTAGGACATCAACACAGCATAAAAACTAAAATCAATATGACCATAGAAGAAATCAAAAGTCATCTTCAAAATTCTAAAACAATTGCTTTTCAATTACCTTCAGGGGATCTAGTTCCAGCTCATTTTCATGTCACAGAAGTAGGCAGAGTTACTAAGCATTTTATTGATTGTGGTGGAAAAATTCGACATCAGGAGGTAGCAAATTTTCAGCTCTGGGAAGAGAATGATTATGATCACAGGTTACATCCTGAAAAACTGATTCACATTATAGAATTGTCCCAAGAACTTTTGGGAATTGGTGATTTAGAAATCGAGGTAGAATATCAAGGCTCCACAATTGGTAAATATGGTTTAGATCATGATGGATCTCAATTTTTATTGATCACCAAAATGACAGATTGCCTTGCAAGAGAAAATTGTGGAGTACCCGATTCAAAATCTTTAGATCTTAGCAATATGGTGGCTTCTTCTTCCAGTTGTTCTCCCGGCTCAGGATGTTGCTAAGTATATGGTTTTACATAATATTGATGAGGCCAATTTTGACGCAGTAGCTGAAATTTATGCTGAAGGAATAGAAACAGGAAAGGCGACGTTCGAAACAAACGTTCCCTCTTGGAGTTCATGGGATGATTCTCATTTTCCTTTTGGCAGAATAGCAGCATATATCACTGGTAATATGCTCGGTTGGGCGTCCTTATCTCCAGTATCCAGCAGATGTGTCTATGCAGGAGTAGCTGAAGTGAGTGTATACGTGAGTCAAGATGCCCGAGGAAAAGGAGTAGGGAAACTCCTACTAGAAAGCCTCATTGATATCAGTGAAGAAAATGGTATTTGGACCTTACAATCAGGAATCTTCCCTAGCAATACAAGCAGCATAGCTCTACATGAAAAATGTGGATTTAGAAAGATAGGTTATAGAGAAAGGATTGGCAAATTGAGAGATAACTGGTATGATAATGTACTGATGGAAAGAAGGAGCTCCATTATTGGAATTACTTGATTCTCTATTGCTTGATTCTATACAAGACATGCTCGTTTAAAATATGACCGTCTGGAACCCTAGGATGATTGAATTTTTTAACAAAGCTCATACCCGCTTTTTGCATTACTCTCTCTGAGTTTGTGTTCATCATTGCTGTACAAGAATATATTTCAGAGATATTTAGTTCTTTGAAGGCATACTCTATACACCTTCTAGCCCCTTCTGTCGCAAACCCTTTATTCCATGCCTTCCTATCTAATCTCCAGCCGATCTCAATGCAAGGGCTTACATTTATACCCATGGTGTCAGGCATGATACCAATAAATCCAATAAATGAAGACTGATCTAATCTATCTACAGCATATAAGCAATAACCATAATCTTTAAAGTGTCCTTTGATTCTACTTAAAAGCTCAAGAGTTTTAATTGAGGAAAGTGGAGAAAGAAAGTATTTCATTACTTCAGGGTCTGCATTCATTTTTATGAATGGGTCTAAATCACTGTCTTTCCATTTTCTAAATCCTAGCCTTTCGGATAGGAATAAATATTCCATTTCATGAAATTATGAATATTCAGCAACCAAACCTTAGCCATTCCTACCTACTCGCCCTCTTCCTATCGTGTTCATTCAATAGAATCTTACGTAGTCTGATTGATTCAGGAGTCACTTCTACATATTCATCCTCTCCTATATATTCCATTGCTTCTTCTAATGAGAATTTGATAGCAGGAGCTATAGATGTTTTGTCATCAGCACCTGAGGATCTCATATTTGAGAGTTTCTTGGTCTTTATAACATTGACCACAATATCAGTTTGGCGATTGTTTTCCCCGATAACCTGACCGGTATATACCTCTTCTCCTGGATCGATAAAAAACTTACCTCTATCTTGTAATTTATCTATAGAAAAGGGGATAGAAGTTCCAGTTTCCATTGAAATTAATGCTCCATTTCTTTGCTCTTCAATTTGTCCTTTCCATGGTTCGTATCCATGAAATCTATGAGAAACTACAGCCTCACCTTGAGTGGCCGTAAGTATGGGGTTAGTAATTCCTATTAAACCTCTTGCTGTTATTTTAAATTCAAGATTAACTCTATCATCCCTTTTCTCAATATTCACAATATCACCTTTCCTTAAAGTGACAATTTCAATCACTTTTCCGGAAAACTCCTCTGATACATTCACATTCAAAAACTCGATAGGTTCATGCTTGAACCCGTCTATTTCTTTTATAACTACCTGAGGTTGACCCAATTGTAACTCATATCCTTCTCTTCTCATGGTTTCTACAAGTACTGAGAGGTGAAGGATCCCCCTTCCATACACTAAAAATTTATCTGGAGATTCAGTGTCTTCTACTTTTAGAGCTAAGTTCTTTTCAGTCTCCTTAATTAATCTTTCTCGGATATGTCTAGATGTTACAAACTTCCCTTCCTTTCCAAAAAATGGAGAGTTATTAATAGTAAACAGCATACTCATAGATGGCTCGTCGACTGTAATAGGAGCCATCGCTTCAGGGTCTTCAAAATCTGCTATAGTGTCACCAATATCAAAATTTTCTAATCCTGTGATAGCTACAAGTTCTCCAGCTTTTACTTCTAGTTTCGTTTTTTCTTTTCCCAGTCCTTCGAAAGTATAAAGTTCTTTGATGCTAGACTTATGCGATTCACCATTACGCTGAACGATAGTCACTTTATCTCCCATTTTTATACTGCCTCGATTTACCCTTCCTACTGCAATTCTTCCGGTATAAGAAGAATAATCCAATGAACTGATTTGTATTTGAAGTGTACCAGGATTCTCTTTAGGTGGATCGATGTGGCTTAATATCGTATCTAAAAGAAAAGTAATATCCTCAGTTGGTTTTTGCCAATCTTCACCCATCCATCCTTCTTTTGAAGATCCATATACAGTAGGAAAGTCTAACTGTTTTTCAGTGGCGTCTAAAGAGAACATGAGATCAAACACTTTCTCCTGGGCAAATTCTGGATCACAATTAGGTTTATCCACTTTATTCACTACCACAACTGGGTTAAATCCTAATTCAAGAGCTTTTTGCAATACGAATCTCGTCTGCGGCATTGGGCCTTCAAAAGCATCTACAATCAATATCACTCCATCAGCCATATTCAAAACTCGCTCAACCTCACCACCAAAATCAGAGTGACCTGGAGTATCGATGATATTAATCTTTGTATCCTTATATCTAATTGACACATTTTTGGAAAGAATTGTAATTCCTCTTTCCCTTTCTAGGTCATTATTATCAAGAATAAGTTCTCCTACTTCTTGATTATCTCTGAAGAGTTCAGCCTGATGCAACATCTTATCTACAAGAGTAGTTTTCCCGTGGTCTACGTGGGCGATAATAGCAACATTTCTTAAGTCCATTTTATGGCATTTTTCCCAAAAAAGGTGCAAATGTACATGTATATATTATGGTATGTGGAAATATATTAGTGATTTGACTATAAGGAAATTCAATTCTTCTCTATAGGAAATAAGGGGTTATCTTTGCTACAAATAAATAAATATCAATATTATGGGAAAAGGCAAAGACGCAAAGAAAGCAGTGAAGAAAGAAGCTGCTAAAACTCCAAAAGAAAAAAGAGCAGAAAAGAGAGCACAAAAAGCTAATCGTTCATAGTTGATTCAATAAAGCAAGGTTTATTCAAAATGCTGGCATAACATAAGATGCCTAATTAAATCTATACTTTGCCATTGAAGTATTATTGCTTTTGACAACATGAGTAAATTATGACTATCCCTAGAGAATATCAACTTATTCAATTCTCTGCTTAAATGTTAATGAAGGCTTTTGAATGAAAAACATCGATAGGCATATTTCAATAATCTTCTTTGCAGATATAATAGGTTATACTATGATGATGCAAAAAGACGAGGAAAATGCATTATCTAAGCTTTCTCATTTTGAACAAACCATAAAATCTGAAACTAGTAATTTTGATGGCGAAATAGTAAAAATGTACGGTGATGGAAGTCTTGTACTATTTTCAAGTGCACTAAAGGCTTTGAACTGTGCTATCAATATCCAAAAGTGCCTTTACGAATTGGCATTCATATTGGTGAAATTGTCCGTAAGAACAATGACATATTCGGAAATGGGGTGAATTTAGCTTCTCGTATCGAATCTATGGGCTCTTCTAATTCAATATTAATTAGTTCTGACCTCTATTTACAAATAAAAAACCATCCAAAAATAACAACTCAAAAACTTGGATCTTTTATATTCAAGAACGTAGATCGGATGATTGATTTATATGCAGTCACAAATGATAATTTGTCTATCCCAATGGTGAAAGAAATGAATGGGAAAGGAAAGATTGTAAACACAAGCTCAATTTTTTCTAAATTTTGGACAAAATTTACTCTTTTATTAATCACATTTCTTGGAGTTGCTTTTATATACAATATCTCAATATCAACTCCAGCTGCGGTGGAAAAGGATTTAACAACTAATCTTAAAGCACTAAATTTTTATCTAAAGGGAGAATTCCATCACAATAAGCAGACTCTTTCTGATATTGACACAGCTATAACATATTATAATAAAGCCATTGAAAATGATTCAAAACTTGCCCATGCTTACAATGGGTTATCTAAAAGTTATATGCGAAAGTTTCTATCGTTTGAATCCGATACTAAATGGGAGAAAGAAGCCTATTCTACAGCTGGGATAGCATTGTCACTGAACCCAAAACTCGCCTACCCCCATATAATTCGGGGTCAATTCTATTGGAGTAAAAGTTACAATTTTGCGCATGAAGAGGCTATCAAAGAATTCACTAATGCAATTATTAAAAGCCCCAAATTAAGTACTGGTTATGAACAATTGTCTTTAGTTCAATTACACATCGGATTATTCAATAAAGCACTTCAAAATGCTTATAAGAGTCTAAAAATTGAACCAGGAAATTTAAGGGCAAGAAGATTCATTGGAGAAATTTTTCTTTTTAGTGGTAAATATGAATCTGCCTTAAAAGAGTTTGAAAAAATACCTGAAGATTTTGACCGATCGGTAACACAATCCTTTAAATCTTTAAATTATTTTTATTTAGATAAAACTGAGAAAGCAATAGAGATATTAGATGAAAACTTATCTCTAAATCCAAACAATGCTAATCTTAATAGTGTGTATGCAATTATTCTTGCTAGTCAAGGGCTAAAAAAAGAAGCTAACGACAAAATGAAAATAGCAACAAGCAGTTCAGTTGAATTAATTCATGCTCACCACATTTATTATCATTTAGGAATTGCTTCTGCTTTGATGAATCAAAATAAGGAATCAGTAGAATGGATAAACAAAGCTGCTGCAACTGGATTTCCAAATTATCCATTAATTCTATCAGATCCTAATCTTAAAAATTTGCACGACAATAATAGTTTTGAAGAATTGTTAACCAACTTAAAAGATAAATATGAATACTTTAAAACCCTTTAGAATAGTTGTTTTTTGCATAATCATTGAGCCGACTTTTTCATTCATTGTATACCCCACAATTTTGGATATTTGATATTACTTCAAGAAGTTCAAAATATAATTTTATAAGTTAAAATTTAGAGAAACATCTCAAATTAGTTAGAAAGTATGAGTTCATCTTATAGTAGAAAATGGCATAGAAATAGAAAAGATTGCACAAAAATATATTCTAGCCAGTTTAATTAAGGGGAACCATAGAAATATCCGCCCAATTACATCACGTTCTCATTTTCAATGCAAGTTTGATGCTCGATTCTATAACTTTACAAGTTCTCTTGTAATTGGTTCCTTCTGAAACTACTAAGTGAATGACTTTCCTAAAGATTATTGCTGTTGTTATCCTTGCCATCATTGTCTTCTTTTTTATTGTAGGATTAACACTCAGTGAAAAAGGACATCAAGGAGCTAAATCAGAATATTTCAATGGTAAAACCTTTATTAATCCAAGTGGTCGATTTTCCAATGGCCTTCCTGAGGTATTCAAGTACTTTACTACAAGAGAAGCAGAGAAATGGACTGAAAATTATGAGTCCTATGTAAGAAAAGAACCCTTACCTATAAATGAAGCTGGCAGGCTTAATGTCACATTTGTGAATCATAGTACTTTTCTCATTCAATATGAAAAAATGACAATCCTCACGGATCCTGTTTGGAGTAAAAGATGCAGTCCATCTCAAATTGTTGGACCTAAAAGAATGAGGCCACCTGGAGTAAATTATGAGGCAATAAAAGAGGTCGATATAGTTATAATCAGTCACAATCACTATGATCACTTAGACGAAAACACAATTAAAGATTTAATCAATGATTTTGATCCTTTATTTGTGGTACCACTAGGTATGGAGCATATTATTTCAAAATGGGGCAGTAACAAAACCATCAATTTAGGATGGTGGGAAAACACAATAATGGATGACTTAAAAATAACAGCTGTGCCAGCCAATCATTTTTCGAGCCGAGGAGCTTTTGATAGAGATCAGACTTTATGGACAGGGTATGTTCTAAAATATAAAGATCACAGCATTTATTTTGCTGGAGATACTGGATATAGTGACATTTTCAAAACTATTGGTCAAAGAATTGGCCCAGTTGATATCTCTTTTCTTCCAATTGGAGCTTACCTACCTAGATGGTTTATGTCTCCAATTCATGTATCTCCAGATGAAGCTGTTAAAATTCATCAGGATGTAAGATCTCAGCAAAGTTTTGCTATGCACTTTGGGACCTTTGGACTAGCCGATGATGGGCCGCTTACTCCAATTATTGATCTAAAAAAAGCACTAACTAAAGAAAGAATTGACGAGGATAAGTTTATTGTTCCTGATGAAGGGATGAATTACACATTTCCTATTAGCGATGATTAACAGAAGTTAAAAAAGTGGTTATTAATATCCTTCTAGCAAACTGAGAACAGATAAGTTCAAGATTTTGGTTACTCTTTTTAAATCTTAAATGTCATAGATTTAAACTGAGTTTTCTTTAGAGTGATTATACTAATCGACAAAAGAAGAAGCGCTAAAGAGATTATTCCCCATTGACCGAGAGTCGGTACAGCTTCCACTTTAACCACTGAAACACAGTTGCCAGTAGAACCACCTGTGGCAAGTGTTGCTAATGTAATATCTGTAGGACCATCATCACTTAATGGTGTCATAGTAAAAGGTACATCTACACAAGAAATTGCAGTTGGATTGATATATACTCCAAATTGCCATTGCCCTCCAGTTAATTGTAGGATCAACATTGGATTATTAGCAGCTATATAACATGTTGAATTACTTGATAGATTATAGATATCATTATAATCTGTAGGAAGCGGACTATTTGTACACCCAGTAACCTGAATTGTCTCAGGCTGTGCAATCAATGATGCACAAAACAATAAAAGTATTATCGTAAGCAGGGGTCTCACAGTGTAGTTTTCTAACGGCGTAAATATACAAGATATTTAAATGTACCCATTACAATTTTAACACTATAATCTGTTGACAATCAAAACATTGGATAATCACTAATATGTTACATACTCAAAAAGGGGTGCTCTTCAAGTCACCTATTTCAGTTTCTCAACATATCCTTTTTCAAAATTTCAAGTTGTCTTAACAACTCAATCTTCTCTTTTGTATCTGAGGAATTCAGTCGTTCATTGATTCCTTCAGCAAGTCCTAGAGGAAAACAATTTTCTATATCAACTTCTAAAATGGCTCCCAACTCCACTTCAATTCCAGGGCTCAACACTATATTATCTCCTGCAAAAAATCTGTATACATCTCCATCAGGAATAATTCCAGAAAGGGTTATGTTGACTTGTGCCCTTACATCTTGAGGTATACCAAAATCAAGGAGCGATTGTGTCACATTAATAGTAGCTACACCACATTCTGTAAGTGCGCAAATGACAGGATCCAGAACAACTACTGTGAGGGTATCAAAAATGGTGTCTACTTCATTGAATGCCATTACGATTAGTTCCCCCCCCCAATTCATCACCAGTAAAATCCAGATTGGCCTCTGTTCCATTTATTCCGCCTATGAAACTTCCAATTCCATTGTAAGACCATTCGTATCCTGAAGCATATTCTACTTCGCATACATATGTAACTGTATTAGAGCCTTCGCAGACCATTCCCTGCCCTTTAATTCCTATAAAATCAAGAAGCTGGCATTCTGGTTGTTGATTCTCATAAGCACCAATATCTATAAATGAACCAAAAATTCGAGTTTTGTCATCTAGATCTATCAGACCGAGGCCAAGGCCTGCTGTGTCTATATTACCTGCTTCTATTGCTTGAGACTGACAATCCAGTCTCAAGTTTCCAGATATATTGGGAAGGCTAAAAGTGTCCACATCCATTATAAAAAGTGGATCTAATGGGTTCAATGCGCTGCCCAATAAGGTACTAGTGTCCAATTCAGATTCCACACTAGTTATATTAGAAATCAGATTTCCTCCTCTATCTATTACTGTCCCCGAGGCCTTATATATATCAGGTCCAGAACCATCATCAATATTTAGGGCAATTATCGTATTGGCCATATCTATAGTGGTAGATACACCCAAGTTATTGTTGTAAATAGCACCTCCAGACT
>DKPS01000128.1:447-2715 GCA_002471345.1 Saprospiraceae bacterium UBA7328 | reverse complement strand
AAATGGTTTTACATTATTACAATGCCCAACTCGATAGAGTTGTTGATGGTGACACTATAGATGCTATGGTTGATTTAGGTTTTGCTACATGGAAGCATGTAAGAATCCGCCTAAACGGAATAGACGCCTATGAATCCAGAACTCGAGACTTAGAAGAAAAAGCAAAAGGCTTAAAAGCCAAATCCAGAGTAGAAGAACTCTTAGCTCTTACTGAAGGTAAGTTTTTTTTATACTCTAAAGGAGTAGATAAGTATGGTAGATGCTTAGGTGATGTTAGGATAGAACCTAACATCCACAACCATATTAATTTAAGTGAAAGATTATTAGCTGAAAATTTAGCAGTACCTTATTACGGAGGTAAAAGATAAGTTTGGAAACTTAAGTTTTATTTCGTATATTTACCTCATGCACACGATTGAGGATATTGAAAAGCAGTTGTCTCAACTTCAAAAGTTGAATTACAATCAATTTTTTTGGTGGCGCCGTTGGGGGCGAAAATCCCAACCCCTCCACAATTATTCCCCCCTAATCGAAAAAATTCGTAATGGGGACTATGACCCCAGCCCATATCTTTTTCAAATTCATTATTGCAATTGGGAAATCGAACAAAAATATAAACAATTTGAGGGTGACAGCCGTGCCCAGGCTTCCGAAACTCGTGTTGATAAAGAACGCCGTCGTCGCCTTACTGCAGACCACGAAAAATATGAAAAAGAAAATCTCGCTCAATTGCAAAAAGATTTTCTTACGGTTTTTCGTATGACTAAAGTAGATTACAAAAGAGATTCAATTGAAGTTGGGGGTACGCCTGAGGAATTTTATAATTACTGTGATGACACTTATGGTCGATTCAATCGTCCCTCAAATATGCCTCGTAGAGGCCGACCACCAAAAATTAAACAATGAGTATACAAGCAACAGTAAAAGGAGTAAAGGTTTCACATGAAACCCCCTTTGCATACCTTCAAGCAAGTTTGGAGTATAATGATTATGATTATCTCCTTCCTCACCTATATGATGAATATAAAGAATATAAAGAATTCTTCCAAAGAGACAACCATAGGGGGAGGCGTTATATTATAATGGATAATTCTCTTCATGAATTAGGAGTACCTTACTCTAAGGGTAGAATGATTTCTATTATTGAAGAAATCAAACCCGATGAATTCATAGTACCAGATGCTTGGGAAGATGCTACTTTGTCTATGAGGCAAGCTAAAGAGTGGAGTTTTATTGAATTGCCTAAAGGAGTAACTAAAGTTGCGGTAGTTCAAGGTAAATCGTTTGATGACGTAGTAAAGTGTTATCAAACGTATAAATGGTTGGGTTATACGAAGATTGCATTCTCATATGGGGCTAGCTATTATAACGATATATTCCCACACCCCAATAAGGATGTAGGTAAGGCTTTAGGCAGACAATTGGTCATTAGTAAAATGATCAACATGGGTCTTATAGGAAAAACCGATAGAATTCACCTTTTAGGTTGTTCTCTCCCACAGGAATTCTTATATTATAAAGACATAAAACAAATAGAAACTATAGATACTTCTAATCCTGTAATGGCTGCCTTTGATGGTACCCTATATAAGGGTTGGGGATTAAATTCAAAACCTAAAACTAAGATTGATGAAGTAATTAATTCGGAATGGGATGAAAGTATCTATGAAGGAATAAAACATAACACTACATATTTTAAATTATTGAATAACATAACATGAAAAAACAAGCAGTATTATCCTTAAGTGGGGGAATGGACAGCTCCACAGTTTTACTTAGATTGCTAGCAGATGGGTATGAAGTTACAGCACTTAGCTTTGACTATGGACAAAAACATAAAGTAGAACTTGATCGAGCTCAATCTTTAGTAAATTATATTAACGAAAAACTTATAGGTGATGTTTTGATCCCAGATAATGAAATTAAATATGAGCCTATTAAATATGGAACTATTAAACTAGATGGTTTAGCACCTATGCTTAATAGCGCTCTTGTAGAAGGGGGTGATGAAGTACCTGAAGGACACTATGAACAGGAAAACATGAAAGAAACTGTTGTTCCTAACCGTAATAAAATTTTCTCCTCAATCATTCAAGCAGTAGCATTATCAATAGCAAATGAAAAAAATACAGAAGTTCATATCGCGATGGGCATTCATGCAGGTGATCACGCAATTTATCCTGACTGTAGACAAGAATTCAGGGACGCTGACTATACAGCTTTCACCGAAGGCAATTGGGACGCTGGGCGCGTTAGCTATGTTACCCC
>DKPS01000128.1:0-136 GCA_002471345.1 Saprospiraceae bacterium UBA7328 | reverse complement strand
GCGCGTTAGCTATGTTACCCCCTACCTTAATGGGGACAAGTATGATATTTTGGTCGATGGGGCCAAGTGCTGTGATGAATTGGGGCTACAATTTGGAAGCGTTTATGAGAACACAAATACTAGTTACAAGCCCATT
>DKPS01000200.1:35952-36466 GCA_002471345.1 Saprospiraceae bacterium UBA7328 | reverse complement strand
TACTGGTGTTACAGGGCCACAAGGATTGCAAGGTATCCAAGGTGAAGACGGTAATGATGGAAAGGACGGCTTTGATGGAATAGATGGTGAAAAAGGGGATACCGGTGATTCAGGTCCGCAAGGCCCAAAAGGTGATATCGGTCCACAAGGCCGTCAAGGGAATACAGGTCTGCAGGGGCCGCAAGGTGAAACCGGCCCGCAAGGCCAACAGGGTAATGCTGGACCTAAAGGGGATAAAGGTCAAGATGGAAAATCAGCTTACCATCTATGGTTAAATGCTGGAAACTCTGGAGAAGAAGATAAATTCTTGACCTCTGTGAAAGGAGATAAAGGAGAAGATGGAGATAAAGGAGATAAAGGAGAAGATGGGAAATCAGCTTATCATCTATGGTTAAATGCTGGAAACTCTGGAACAGAAGATAAATTCTTGACCTCTGTGAAAGGAGACAAAGGGGATACTGGCCACACTGGTCCTCAAGGCGATAAGGGCGATAAGGGTGATAAGGGTGATAAG
>DKPS01000200.1:12992-35636 GCA_002471345.1 Saprospiraceae bacterium UBA7328 | reverse complement strand
GGTGATAAGGGTGATAAGGGTGAAGATGGAAATCTCATAAGTAATCCGTTACAAACCAGATTTACAAATCATATCACCATAGATGCGTCAAATGAGAACTGGATTATTTTGAATAACCTGAATATTAAAGAACAGACCGTACAACTAACAGGTGGCACACGTGGGCAAATTGTTTACCTCACCCTTGCTTCAGGTTCAAATGATGTAAAGTTTGAAAAGAATATTGGACAACAACCTTTTCTGAAAGAGTTAAAGTTGAATGAAATTGGACAGGGAGGAATAATTCTTTTCAATGGAATAAATTGGATAATCTTAAGTGGGCACGACTAGACTAAATAATTTCATTTCGGAGATCTTCTCTTTCTTACACCAAGTTCTCTTGGTCCAAAATGCCAACCATTGGATTAGCAGTATACAATAAGCCTCAACAACAGGCTTATTAAAAATGATTTTAACTCAATACCGAATTTAACTACTTGGGATCTAATAAGTCTAGTCTCTCATTCTCCGTTATTGGGTTAATTGGCATTCATAATTATCCTGTTTCTCGAAAGAATGAATCAAAGTTTTTTCAACTTATGATCAAAATTATGAATTGAATAATTTTTAGGAAAAAGATTTCTATTAACAAAGATTCCCGAGGCAAAGTCTAAATCAAATTTTATTTAGTATGACTATTGCCGAATTTTGTACGCCTATGCTGTCTATTTGGATTCTAAGGATAAAGGAAAGGTAATCATTGTATTAGAGCACAATTGGTAATGGAACAATCAATTAAGCGCAAAGCTTATTTTAAACTGACTAATAGCTCTAAGTTTTGATGCTTTTGGACAAAAAAATCTTCAAAATAACAACCTCAATCTACAAAATGGTTTGAAGCAAACACAATTAATTATCACAACCATCTGCTAATCAATATATTATGATATTATTCAAATAAAATAAATGGAATTTTTTACCAACAAGAAAATCTAATAGACTGTTGTGAAAAGTAATTGTGAGTGCTAAATTTGAATTCGTAGAGGATATGAAAAAGTCACACCTCTTACTGAATTCTACTTTAAACACCCTTATTCTTTAAACACAAATACTTTTATCAGGATCATGTCCTAAACACCCTTATAATTTTTTAACACCCTTATGAAGAGCTACATATTGTAGCTCTTTTTTTATTTATGGCCGTGATTAAAGCCAAGATTTGATTTTCTTCACTCTCTGCTGACTTAATCTCATTACTAACGTTTGACCTCTCTTCAATTCTGTAAATAAACAGATTATTAACTTACATCAAAACTATGATATTGTAGATTTGAAATACTGAAATTTTTCATTTAATTCTGCCTAATACATTACAAATACAGACAAAAAGCCCTGTGAATTATTTCATTTTTTTCTAAAACGCAGATTAAAAAATAGCATTTTTTTTAGTACAAATAGATACATAGACACTCATTTTTCATTCATCCGGATCATTCAATTATTAAATTTTCAACCTTGTTGTTATGATATTTACCTACAGTTTGCAACCCATTTATAAAAGCAATAGCCAATAATCACACAGGCTTAATATTCGAATACAATCCTTATTTCATTGCCATATGACATTCTTATTTCTGGTATGCAATGTTATAATTCTGTAACTTTTTGAACTTCACCAAAGTATTATTTCGATGACCCATATTTTATTCGTTACTTTTTTGTCGATTCTACTAGATCTAAGATACGATCTGGACAATTCAGCCAAAGATTCATCAATTGTTTCTCTAGAGGGGTAATTTTCCAAAGTTCATGTATTAGTTTACTAAGAACATTCTTTGGTTCATTGACCCATTTTTGATAAAAATCACTTCTGCATTGTAATCTCTTGACTACATGACATGATTATACATCCTTACGGTATTGATTCCTGTTGTTCCTATCTACATTTGGAATTGTTTAAAATCGATTCCCGGCTCATCATCTAAAAATAATTATGCTTAGTGATGAGCCCCATTTCTGCAGTCACAATCTAAATAATGGCATAATATAGAAACTAACGTTGCCTTCATTCTAAACAGAATGATTTTAGTGGAGCCACGCATTTTTTCACCAGGTTTCTGATTCGCATAAGGATAGAACTTATTTATAATCCAAAAGAGAATTCAAAATTTTCTTCTAGCTTTGAATAAAGCCTAGAATTCTATACTTCAGAATTACTACTTTCATCCTGAAAGTCAAATTTTATAATTTTTAGGGAACAATATATTTCATGTTCAATGCTAATTTTAGTTCCTACTGATTTAATATTTCCTTTTTTATACAGCCTAATCAGAAATCTCAATCATTGGACCCTTTTCCAAAATATTCATAGGAATAGCAAACACTTTTGTAATAAGAAGTTGTGATTAAAAAAAATCGATGTATTCATAAAATAACATAAATCGACTATTCTAATCATAGGATTGATAAGGAAATTTCAAAGAGTAGGATCTTTAAGGGAATACTAGAGTAAATTTTTTAGATAAAAAAGAGTAGAACTGCTTTTATCAAATAATTTATGATACAAACCACATATTCATATCACTTTTACCCTTGATTTCAATTTTGCCTCTAGATATAAAACTAAACTGAGGGTCATTTTTAATAATTTCGTAGGTGTGTTGAGATATGTTCACTTTGCCGACCTTTCCAGAACTTTCTATTCTAGATGCAGTATTTACAGTGTCACCCCAAATATCATATTGGAATTTCTTAATCCCTACAATTCCTGCGACTACAGGGCCTGTATGAATTCCTAGGCGCATCTCGAAAGGGATTTCATTTTTGGCTTTTTTCTTCTTTACTCTATCAGTAATGAATATCTGCATTTCTAGTGCAGCTAAGACCGTATTTTTAACGAAGTCTTCGGTCTGGACAGGTAGCCCTCCTGCCGCCATATAAGCATCACCTATAGTTTTTATCTTCTCAATGTCATACTTTTCACAAATATGATCAAAGGCCATAAAGCAAGTATTTATCTCATCTACTAGCTCTTTGGCCGTTAATTTTTCTGACTTTTCTGTATAGCCTTTAAAATCAGTGAATAAAATAGATACCAAATCAAAATCACGAGCAGCTGCTTCACCTTTTTCTTTTAATTCTGCTGCGATCTCTGCAGGCAGGATATTTAACAATAGCAATTCTGATCGATCTCTCTCTTTTTCAATTTCTGACTTGGCTTTTTTAATGTATTGCCATCTAGTGTATAAACCTCCTGAAAGCAATAAAAAAAACAAGCCCATACCTAGAGCAATGTTGTTGATTCTATCTTTTTGACGTAACTCTGTCTGATGAGTCAGCTCTATTTTCATGTCCTCTTCTACGCGAAGCAGGCTATCCTTGAGGAGCTGTTTGGAGAATTCTATTTCTTGGAGTTTCCTTAAATTCAATTCTCCTGTTACACTGTCACTTGCTATGAGCATCTGTTCTAGATTAGACAAGGCCATATTTAGATTACCTAGTGCTTTGTTGCCTTCGTATAGACAACTGAAAGAACTTTCTTGACCACCTATATCTCCTATTTCTTTGGCCATACTTAGACTCTCCAAGCAATATTCAATAGATTTAGTGAAATTTCTTTTCTCAAAAAATATATTTCCTATATAAAGCATGCTATTAATACTACCCTGCAGGTCCTCGATTTCGCGGCTAATATTTAGGCTTTCTTCATGTTTAATCAGCGCATTATCCAAATCACCTTTATCACCATATACATTTCCTATTCCAGCTAGTCCTGAAGCAATGCCTAACTTGTCTCCAAATTTTTCATAAATGACCAACCCTTGCTGAAAATAATCGAGAGCTTTTTCAAAATCTTCTTGATCAAGATAAAGGCTTCCAATATTGAGAAACATAGCCGCATTACTATCATCGTTGTCAATTTCATTATTAATTGCTATGCTTTTTAGATAATAATCTAACGCTTTTACATACTCTCTTTCTGCTCTATATATACTTCCAAATTCATTGTAAACAGAACCAATTCCATCTCTTTCTCCGATATCCTCAAAAATCTCTAAACTCTGTTGGTAATAATCAAGAGCACGAAGAACATCTTCATTGTCGTGATATAGATAGCCGATTTTCAGAAGAATATCTCCAATGCCTTCTTTATAATCTATACTTTTGGCAATATCGAGGCCTTTTTGATATGAACCCAAAGCTTTACTGTATTTACCCATTCTGAAATTGATATAAGCCTCTAGTCGTAAGGTATTTACTAAACCTATTTCATTATTGGACTTTCTATTGAATTCATATAATTCTTTAGAATAAAAAATAGCACTATCTGGATCAGTATTAAAGAAGCCATCGTAGATATAGTCCTCTAATGCCTCTGATCGAATGGTATCTGACAAGGACGAGTCTTGCCAAATATTCCATAATGAATCTAAATCATATTGAGAAAAAAGGCTAGAATTCAGGATTATGATAAATAGGGTAGAAAATAAGCTCTTCAAGATCAAGTTTTTATCTTTTGAATAAAAAAAATTGAGAATACATAATCAATCAAACCAGTAAGCCAAAAAGATTTTCCCCACAATCAATTTTCAATAGCCATTAATATAGAGAATACTAACAAAGGATTGCAATATGAAGTGATTTAAATTTAACTGTTGACTTCTCACTATTATATATCTTTTGCAAAGAACCAAGGCTATAATTACCACTTAAAAAGGGCATCAAATTTTAGCATTGAGATGAAACTGCTCAATAAATCACACATTTCCAATTTAGTTGGATTAATGGCTTCGATTTCATAAAAATTGCCTATAATTAAACTCCAAAACAATAGCAATGATTAATAGACTTTTACCTGCAATCCTTATCATTCTTTTCACTTTTACAGATGTCATTTCACAGAAGAACTCTGCTCAAAAAGTGAACTATGATGAATCATTTTATAACACAATGAAATACAGACTTGTCGGTCCATTTAGAGGTGGTCGTGCAGGTACAGTAGCAGGTGTATTAGGAAATGCAAATCTATACTACATGGGTACTGCTGGTGGTGGAGTTTGGAAAACTATGGATGGTGGTAATTCTTGGAGCTGTATATCTGATGGTTACTTCGGTGGATCAATAGGGGCTGTGGCAGTAGCTCAAAGTGATCCTAATGTTATATATGTAGGGGAAGGAGAACAGACAGTCAGAGGCAATGTGTCCTCTGGTAATGGTCTGTGGAGATCTACTGATGCAGGAGAGACATGGGACTTCATAGGCCTGAAAGGAACAGAACATATAGGAAGAATAGTGGTACATCCATCAGATCCAAATGTACTGTATGTTGCTGCTATGGGAAATCTATGGAAGCCAAACAATGAAAGAGGCCTGTATAGATCAAAAGATGGAGGTAACACTTGGGAAAAAGTACTTTATGAAAGTGATAAAGCAGGTGCAGTAGATGTTTCTTTTGATCCTAATAACCCCAGAATTCTATATGCCTCCACATGGCAGATAAAACGAAATGGATACAGAATGGATAGTGGAGGGCCAGGTAGCCATTTATGGAAAAGTACCGATGGAGGCGATAACTGGGCTAAAATTACAGATAGTCCAGGATTACCCAAAGGAGTATTAGGCATAATCGGAGTAACTGTATCTCCATTAAATTCTGATAGAGTATGGACGATTATTGAAGCTGAAGAAGGAGGTGTATTCAGATCAGATGATGCAGGTAAGACCTGGAAAAAAACTAGTACAAATAGAGCACTAAGACAACGTGCTTGGTACTACAGCAGAATATATGCTGATACTCAAAATGAAGATCGTGTATATGTCCTCAATGTTGGATTTTGGAGGTCAAATGACGGTGGCAAAAACTTTGAAAGAATAGGTACTCCACATGGAGATCATCATGACCTCTGGATAGATCCTAATAATAACGATAGAATGGTAATTGGTGATGATGGTGGCGGGCAAGTGAGTTATGATGCTGGTGAGAATTGGACTACTTATCACAATCAGCCCACTTCTCAATTTTACAGAGTAACCACTGATAATCACTTTCCATTCAGAATTTATGGAGCTCAACAAGACAATAGTACTGTGAGGATTCTTCACCGGTCTGCTGACGCTACGATATCTGAGAGACATTGGGAACCTTCTGCTGGTGGAGAAAGTGCACATTTAGCTCCTGACCCTAACAATAGTGATATAGTGTATGGCGGAACCTATAAAGGTTATATGATGCGAAAAGATCATACTACTGGACAAACCAGATCAGTGAATGTCTATCCTGACAATCCTGCTGGGTCTGGAGCAGAAGTGATGAAATACCGCTTCAATTGGAATTTCCCAGTAATGTTTAGTCCCAATGATGCAAATCGACTTTATGCTGCGTCTAATCATGTACATATGACCACGAATGGGGGACAATCATGGGAAGTAATCAGTCCTGATTTGACTCGTAATGATCCTAAAACAATCAAGTCATCAGGTGGGCCAATTACTCAAGACAATACAGGAGCAGAATTTTATGCCAATATTTTTGCAATAGCAGAATCCACCTTAGAACCAGGAGTAATATGGACCGGAAGTGATGATGGGCTCATTCATGTAAGTAGAGATAATGGTAAGACTTGGAATAATGTAACCCCACCTGGTTCTCCCAAGCTCAATATGATGAACTGTATTGACATCAATCCTTTTGATAAAGGAGGAGTCTATGTGGCTGCGACATCTTATAAATTTGGAGATTATCAACCTTATATCTACAAAACTACAGACTATGGTAAGTCCTGGAAAAAGATAGTCAGCGGAATAAAAGCAAATCATTATAGCAGGGCAGTAAGAGCTGATCCAGTCAGGAAGGGCCTACTATATGCTGGTACGGAATGGGGTATGTATGTTTCATTTGATGATGGTGAAAGTTGGAAGCCTTTCCAGCTCAATCTTCCAATCACAGCAATTAGAGATCTTCACATTAAAGATGAAAGTTTGATAGTTGCCACTCATGGTAGAAGCTTTTGGATGATTGATGATCTAGGTCCAATCCGACAAATAAATAATGAGATAGTAAAAAAGAAGCATCACCTCTATGAGCCAAAACCTGCATACAGGATGGCTCAGTCTGGGAGTTGGGGAACTCCGAATACGAGATTAGTAGGAGAAAACCACCCCAACGGGGTACTCTTTAACTACTTCATAAAAGATTACGATGAGGAGATGAAAGTTTCATTGAGAATAGAAGATGCGGATGGCAATGAAATTCAGACTTTTTCTAATAAAGCAAAAGACAGATCTAAAAAATTAGAAGTTAAAGCAGATAACAATCGATTTGTTTGGAATATGAGACATCCTGGATTTAAAGAATTCGATGGTATGATTTTGTATTCATCGCCCAATAGAGGCCCTAAAGCTACTCCGGGACATTACTCAGCAAAACTCATAGTAGAAGAAGGAGAATCAGAAGTAAACTTTGATATAGCTAAAGATCCTAGATTAGAAACCACAGATGAAGAGTATCAAAAACAGCTAGACTTTCTCCTTTCAGTGAGAGATGGCGTGAGTGAAGCACACCAAGCAATGATTGACATCCAAAGTATAAAGGATGACATAGACTACTTTGATAAAAAACTAAAAGACAAACCTCAATTTGATGAAATTCTGACCTTAGCAAATGAACTAAAAAGTGAGATGACAGTGATCGAGAACAACATTCATATGACTAAAAATCAAAGTAGGCAAGACCCTTTGAATTATGGCATAAGAATAAACAACAGACTAGCATTTCTAATGGCAGATCAGCAGCGTGGAGATTATCAACCTACTGATCAGGCTTATGAGGTAAAAGAAGCTGTGAGTGCAGAATTAGACAAAGAGCTTTTGGACCTAGATACTCTTTTGAGAGAAAAGTTAGGATTGATTAATTCAAAAGGTAAAGAGCTAGGCATTCAGATCATAAGTGAGAGAATGAGTAGAAACGTAAGACCTTGATGCTAAAGATTAACTACATTCTAATTGCAATAGTTTGTTCTATTCTATGCTCATGTAGCACAACAAAACAACAAATAAGTAGCAAGGATGTACACATTGCACAACGATTATATGGTTTGGATTTTTCCGATCAATACGTTGATACTATGCGAACCTATTTGGAAAGAAACCTAAAAGGGTATGACTCTTTGAGACATTATTCTATTCCTCATGAAACCTTTCCTGCCCTTATTTTTGACCATCATCCTCGAGGATTCAAGTTACCCAAAATTGAAGATTCTTTGAATATTAATCTTCCCACGGATGTGATTTTATCTGAAGACAGGAATGAGATTGCCTTTTATACCATTCCTGAATTAGCAGCTTTAATTCGATCCAAAAAAATCAGTTCTCTTAAGTTGACACAATTGTATTTGAGTAGATTGAAAAAACACAATTCTACTTTAGAATGCGCCATTACCATTACAGAAGAATTAGCATTGACACAAGCTAAAAAAGCTGATGAAGAAATAGCAAAAGGTCTATATAGAGGTCTTCTACATGGAATCCCCTATGGGACTAAAGATCTCATGTCTGTATCGGGATATAAGACTACATGGGGAGCTATGCCATACAAAAATCAGGAAATTGATCACACGGCCACAGTCATCAGAAAACTTGAAGACGCCGGAGCCGTACTGATAGCAAAATTGAGTTCTGGTGCATTAGCTCGGGGTGATGTTTGGTTTGACGGAGAGACTAAAAGTCCATGGGATACGCTCCAAGGAGCTAGTGGGTCATCTGCCGGTTCTGGGTCAGCTACTGCGGCAGGACTAGTTGGATTTTCATTAGGCACTGAGACCTTAGGATCTATAACATCACCTAGTACTAGAAATGGGGTATCTGGACTCCGACCTACATATGGAAGGGTGAGTAGAGATGGAGTAATGAGTCTTTCATGGTCAATGGATAAGGTGGGACTCATCTGCAGATCTGCTCAAGACTGCGCTATTGTTTTTGATGCTATAAGAGGAAATGACAGTTTGGATGTGACCACTCAAGATGTTGGTTTTTCATATAGTCCTGATGTGAATATCGATGAACTAAAAGTAGCTTTTCTGAATAATGAAATAAGTGAGGATACTTCTAAGATGAAGACTAATCTTTTAGTAGCAATAAAACTTTTGGATTCTTTAGGCATAAAAGGTGACTCCATTGCTTTACCTTCCAATTATCCATTCGATGGTTTTGATATCATATTGAGAGCAGAGGCTGCAGCAATGTTTGATGATATGGTCAGAGCTGGAAAAGTGGATATGATGGTACAGCAATCTAAAAGATCTAGAGCAAATTCACTCAGGCAGGCCAGATTTATTCCTGCTGTAGAATACTTACAAGCCAATCGATATAGGAGGCTATTAATAGAAGAAATCAATGATCTATTTGATGATTATGACGTGATAGTATCTCCCACTTTCGGTGGGAAACAATTGGTCATAACTAATTTGACAGGTCATCCAGTTGTAACTGTACCTACTGGTTTTGATGACGAAGGACATCCTACTAGCATCACTTTTATTGGAAACCTCTATCAGGAAGGTGTGATTCTGGCTCTAGCTAATGCTTTCCAACAAGCTACAGAACATCATTTGAAAAGACCAGAATATTTTATGGATTGAAGTCCTGCTCAGCAATTATTTCTAGTCTTCTAGCAAAGACTCAAAATTCAAATCGCTTCCCGTTAATTCCCACTCCCCTAGTGAAATAGGAATATTCCCAATAGAATTCAAACCATCATAGAAATCTTTCAATCTAAATTCTTCATTTTCTAGCTCTTTCATTCGAGCAAACTCAGCCATTGCATTTTCAACCAGATATTTTCCAGTGATATATGAGGTACCATAACCTGGTTGGCGTAAATATAGATGTTGCTCAAATAGGAGCAGTTCTTTTTCAGTTTTCATCCATCCTCTTGGAGTATATTCAGAATGTATACCACCGGCCTCTTCCATAGTCATTTCATTGGCATGAGCATATAGAGATCCTAGTCCTCTTGCTGCCCTTTGTGCTATCATGATATATACGATTTCTCTCACTCTTGGATTGTCATCATAGAGCCCAGCTTGCATAAACATCTCTTCTACAGCCGTTGCCATTCCTTCGTTTCTAGAATCAAAAATATTGTAGAGCAATGGATCTTTTCTTATTTCACTTGTATGAGGCTCGGTATCCATTCTTGCCAATTCAAACCAATGGTAAAAATGAGAATACAATGGCCGAGGATCAAAATGGGCAGTAATCCAAAAGAAATTACGCATCTCCTTAGGAACAAATCCACCTAAATGCTCTCTTAAGGCTGGTTCGAAATATTCTCTAACTGAAACAATATCGTTCTCTTCTAAAAATGTCATGAGACTTGTGGCAGATTTATCTGCTAGCTCATTGTACTCTATAGAAGTCGCAGCATCTTTGAGCATTGGCAAATTACGATTTCTATGTTCTTCCAATTTTAATGAAGACCATGCTCTTACCAATTCTCGCTTAAGCAGTAAAACCTCATCTTCCCAAGTCATCGGAATGAGGTGGACATTCTGTTGATACCAAGTATAATTATCCTTGCCAATGCCAGAAGGACCAGATTTAGAAGTTGACTCCGATTCTAGCCAAGCTGCAAAGCCATCAGTAGACTGAATTGCCGTATGAATTGCATCAACCAAATCAGGATGACTTTTCACTCCTTGTCTGGTCAGAATAGTCTTTAGTCCAGTGCTTTGGCGTCTTATATCTCTTATTCCTGCAATCCATAAGTCTTTGGCGTTGCCTATCAGGTTTAACTTTGCTTGTTCATTTAGAATAGGAATAACCTTTAGGTCCTTTATAAATAAATTCTTTTCTGATAATGAAAGTGGAAAAGTATAAGTCCAAAGTTCTGTAGTAGCATGATGAGTAGGCCCTTCATGGCCTGGGACATCACTGCGATAATTCCAAAGAGATTTGTAGTATGCAGGGTCCCTCTCCCATGGTTTCAGAATCTTATGATTAAAATCATAACCATTCATCTCTGCTCTAACAATATGATAATCCACCTGATGATTTATCGGCCATGACGAGATATCAAATTCTGAGAGAGTTTTTTGAAGTTCTTGGAACCTAGGCCATCTTTTATTGAAAGTATCAGCAGTGTAATCAGGAGCTCCATTTCTATCAGGAGGAGTTTCGAATGATCGCCATTCTTTGAATAGGGATACTAATTCTTGGTAACTTCCACTCTTGCTAATGTTTGTATTTTCTTGAGGTGTATCACAATTGAATAAAAAGGGAAGGAAGATAAAAAATAGAATATTTGAAAAATTCATTAGATGATAATTTATAACCTTGAAGTTCTCTATTTAATACGATGGAGAAAATTTATGCTCAAATTACAATAATCGCTAATGAAATTCTCTAGACAACCTACTTCTTCTTTTAGTAAAAAGAGTATAGCACATAAAACTATTCACAACATTGCTCTAACTACTTATTCTTTGGAGTCTTTTCAGCGTACTTCTCTATATAAAGTAATATTTCTTTCAATGCATTTAGCTTTTCTTCCAATATAGGTGGGGCTGTAATTTGCGACTTTCCATTTACCACTTCTCCTATTTCGGGATCGAGAAGAGCGTAAGTTTTATAAGTTGCTTCCATGACTTCATCCATTTTAAACAGGGTATTATAAGTTAATATGGATTTTATTACTAAATCTTTATTTTTATCATTTACTAAATACAGGTTGAGCATATACCAAAACGCCTTTTTCAATTCCTGATCATTCAAGAATTTCGTTGTCATTTTCCAAGTATAAACTGTTGGGTAAATTATATTCCTATAATTTCGATCATTCATTAATCTTTGAATCTCCTTATTTATAGCTACTGAGTCCTTAGATGTAGATACTCCATGATCATAGAGGTCTTCTAGCCATTCTAAAACCTTTTCGTTTTCCTGTTGTAAAATCATTAGAGAGTCGCTCTGGCTATAGATTGTAAATGGAAGGAAGATAAAAAAGAATCTATTTAAAACACTTATTAATAATTTTCTGTGCATACTCTTACGACTTGTTGCTTATAAGTTCAGTCAACCTATCTACTTTTGATTCCAAATCTTCGAATCGCTTTTCAGAAGCTTTAAACTTGTTCTCATAATCTTTCAGAATTCTCATATAGTTCCCATTATGTATTCCAACCACGGTGTTAATCATTTTTATTCCTTTAGAATTATCTTTTTCCCAAGATCTGCCTACGGCTCTATTAAAATCATCAATTGTCATGTCCTTCGGACTTTTTGCAATTCCATAGCCGGGCGTATCATTATTACCTATAACATAATCGCCTGATGATACGGGGCCCAATATTTTCACCGGAATTTGACCCATGAAGGCCACATTGTTACCCAAATGAAGTTTTTCCTCTTCAGGTATATTTCCTAATACTATAGGAAAGTGAGAAACTGCCATTACTTGTTCTGCAAAAGTTAAATCTTTTGAAATTTTTCCTCCTATGACTCCCACAATATCTCCAGCACTAATTTTTTCTCTTGGATCAGCTCTCTCTAGCCATTCTGCATAATCTCCATTACCTGATCTATATTCTACTCCTATGGTGGCATATGCAAGTAAGGCTTTGGTAATTTCTCCACTAAAGTGAAATTTGCCATGTTTCTTATCTACTGGGCTCTCAGTGATTGCAAAGGCAAGGCCACTCAAAAATATAGGATTAAGATAAGTCCTAGACCAATCTGTAATGGATGCGGCTTTGATAGATCCCATCTTATTCTCATCCTTGTCTGAGAATGTAATGAATTCATTTTTATTACTCAATGGTGAAGTTTCCAACTCAGTAAAACTGATATCAGGAATGCCCCAAAAACTCAAGTCAAATAGATTAATCGGATCAATACCAAGAGCAGCAAGATCTATTGTGGGTATAGCTGGTATCTCGACTGATGGAATATCAGGAATATCCAGTTTTGGAAGATCTGGAATATCCAATAATGGCAAATCAGGAACATCTATCAAAGGAATATTTAGGTACTGGGATCAAATTCAGAGCACTAATTCCGATAGAAGAAAGCGGATTAATACTTAAAGGCGATAGCCCAGAAAGGCTTAAAGGTGAAACGGAGGTAAATGGAAAAGTTGTTAATGTAGGAAGTTTAAAACTTCCAATAGTTGAAGGCAAACTAATAGACGGCCAAGGTTGTCCATCATCCGGATCTTCAACACAAGGATCACAAATACCATTTAGAATTTGTTCAAAACTGAAACTTATACCTAATGACGAGTTTATTATGTTTCCAATATCAAAACCGCTCAATTGCGAATTTAATGAACCGGTTATTCCATTAGTCAAATTAGTCAGACCACTATTTATACCACCAGAAATGGAAGTACCAATTCCAGGAAGAATATTATTTACTCCTGATGTCACACTACCCAAAGCAGAACTTACATGACCATTGATACCATTAGTCACAGCTCCTAAAGCAGAATTTACGTGACCATTTACGCTATTTGTAGCATTATTCAATGCCGTGCCTATTCCACTCTGCATACTAGTAGTAACAGCACCTAATGCCACGTCTACTCCAGTATTTATTCCGTTTGTAACGGTACTTGCTGTAAAATCTAATCCAAAATTAATTCCATCAGTTACTGCAAAGGAGACCGTATCGAGAGCCTCATTAATTGGTACAGATAAGTCATATGGCAATCCAAGTTCATCATTTACAACGTCAACGATTACATTGGCAAGAGCAACTGAAAGTCCAGCCACTAATGTCAGATCCCCTAATGTTCCTCTAATCACAATTTCTCCTAGTATTACGAGCTTATCGTCGACTGTAGTATTAGAATTTAAGAGATTCTTTATTTTTTCAGTAGCATCTGTTACTTCACCTTCAACAGAGGCTCTTACGACTTCTGGCAAAGTATTATAAACTGCCTCAAGATCATATTCTGTCTTCGCCTTGCCTAATTTTATTTTGATCCCATCACCATCACCATTATTCGTATTGTTAAAAATGGCCACATGAGCAGCGTCGTCCTTTATTACGTTAAGACGATCTTTAATCGTTGCTGCACTATCTACAGTCAATGTTTTCACAGTCAATGAACTACTCAATGAAGTAGGACCTGAAACTAACAAGGAATTATTCAATGTGACAGCTCCGTCTACATTTTGCGTTTTGTTCATTTGAACAGGACCAGTATATGTGGTCATATTCATTCCAGTACCCCCAAGAATAGAAGTCCCATTGAGTGTTGTATTCCCATCTACATTGAGAGTCTTATTCATTTGAACAGGACCAGTAAATGTGGCCATATTCATATCGGGTCCACCTAAGGTGGTAGCTCCATTAATAGTGGTCGAGCCTCCAGCTATATTTAGGTTCACATCCTGCTTTACTTCTAGATCCATACCAATGATAGCATCCTCACCTACGTCCAGACTTCCGTCCATTTTTATGGTACCATCAGCATTGATCCTTAATCTTTCAATATTATTAGTAATGAATACTAAAGGTGCATTATCTGTGGTACCTAATCTAGGAGGAGAAACATATGCAAAGGTATTAGTATTCCCATCGATAGACCATAAAGGTCCATGAGTCCATCGTTCATTGCCTAGTCTTCTATCATCCTCTGGAGGAGATGAGTTAACCGCTGCATTTGTGGTCAAAGACTTCCAGCTAATTCCATCCCACCCTTCAAAATCGTTGGATAATGTATTCCACCTAATGGTACCAGGGTCAGGATTTACACCTTGATAATCGCCTATTTTTATGGGCCCATCAATCTCAAACTTCATATTTTGAGAATAAGAGAGCTCGACATTAAAAATTATGAACAAAAGTAGTATGATAATTCTAATCAAATTCATATTTCATTTTTACAATTTCCATCACTTATTTCGATCTTTTCGAATCTGATTTGACCATTATTCTTATTGGATTTATTACGATCATGTTTCACATTTGATTGGATTTCCTCTGCTAATTCCAAAAGGTTTTCAACCAATGGGCTTAACGGCAAAGTTTTAATCTCGTTCTTTTCCATTTAAGATCTTTGATTCAAAGTACATATTTGAAGCTGTTATTTGAAAATAAATGGTGGGAACAGCCTTTTTTCTGGTGGGAATGACAAGATGTAGACATAAAACTTTATAAATGATCAAATTTCACACCTTACTATAAAGACAATATGTGAAATTCTACACTTGAATTAATGCCTTAAAAGTATGCCAAATAAAGCAATCCACTTAAAATATATTTTGGTATATGTATAAGGTCTATGCATATATTAACCATACCTTTTAAAGATTAGATAGTCGTTTAGCACATCACACCTCCAAGATATAAACAACACAGAATTGAACAATTGTTTATAACATTACTCGACTTTAATAAATCTTGGATTCCAACATGGGCTTAATCCACATGGATTTGCTGCACCAACAGTTATTTCTCCAGTAGTAGATGGAGGGATAGACAGAATTACGGTAGTGGAATCTGATTTGCCAACTATGGTTACCCCATCTGGCACTGTCCATACATAGTAAGTTGCATTTGGCACCACATCTATGGTATATTTTACAT
Organism: Saprospiraceae bacterium UBA7328; assembly: GCA_002471345.1. Lineage (GTDB taxonomy): Bacteria > Bacteroidota > Bacteroidia > Chitinophagales > Saprospiraceae > UBA7328. The sequence continues at coordinate 20,069 of DKPS01000200.1, read as the reverse complement.
TACCAGAACCAGCCGATACGGGTCCCGAAATAAGACCTGGAGTATTTGGTATTTCCCCATCTTGAACAATATTTGTACTTGTGTTGCCCATACAACCATAAATGTCAGTTATTGATACTGAATACATGCCTGGAGCATCCACAGTAATGGTGGAAGTAGTGGCTCCAGTAGACCAATTATAAGTAGACAAATTTGGTCCAGTAGCAGCTATTTGTAATGTACTTCCACTACCAGCACAAAAACCTGTAGCACCAGCTATCACAGGAGTAGGAGTAGGAATCATTTGGGTAGTGGTAATCGAGGACCCTGTACATCCATTGATATCTGTGACAGTTACTATATAGGTACCTGTAATTGATGTTGGTATTTTTTGTGACATTGCTCCCGTTGACCAAGAATAAGAGTTAAATATTCCGGCATCAAGCTCTATACTGCTTCCCTCGCAAAAAGGAGTATTTCCTGAAATTATTGGCGAAGGTGGCGGAGCAAAAAATGTGGCTATATTAATAGAGTTTCCGAAACATCCATTTCCATCTTTTACTCGGACATTAAATGTCCCAGGAGAATTTACATTCAGTGTATTAGCTGTACTAACAGGGGTTAGTGAAATGTTATCAGACCAAGAGTATTCCTCATATGCTCCAGTCGCCAAGGTATTGGACCCGCCACTTACACACATACCTGCCTCAAAGCCAATAATTACAGGCAATGGAATGGTATCTATGGCTACTGTAATGGTATCTGAATATTGCAACCCACATCCGGTACCATCATTCAGTTCTAGGAAGTATTGTCCAGCAGTATCTACTATCAAAGTATCGACTACTTCATTATTAGGTTTCCATGTAAATCCAGAAGTTTGATCGGATCTCAGAATGATACTCTCACCCTGACAAAAAATTGTGTCCTGAACTGTAGTTGCTCCATTTATCCATATATCAGGCTTAACCTGACTTGGTGTATTCACAACAACGCTATCTACATATATGCATCCCAGAGCATCAGTCACAGTTACAGAATACGTTCCTGGGCCATTTATTACAATATTCTTGTTAGTGGAGGTAGGAGTCGTTGACCATTTATAAGTGGAAAATGATGATGAATCTCCTTGTAGTCCAATTCCTACCGCATCTATTCCATTGAATTCAATAATAGAATCGGATGCCAGTGTAATGCGCACTTCTGACACATTAAAACTCGTAGTGTCAAAAGAAATACGCAAAACATTAGACGAAGAATCTCCTAGGCCCATAGCTAGCTCCTTTGAATAAACATACATAAAAGTCCCTCCTGTCTCTCTTATATAAACTGAATCTACAGCACCTGTGCTCAACGTCTCATATATATCAACAAAGTTGATTTTCCCTGGATTAGAAAATCCTAATTCTATAAATTCTCGCCGCTCATCGGGAGTAGAACCTATCCATTGATTTGGGCTAAAATTATTATTCGACTCTACATCAGGGGGACCTAAAACCTCAAGGCTACTAAATTTAGTATTTGAACTTTCCGTGCTGAAAGCAATCACTCTATTGGCATAACGCACAGATTTACTACCTGCATACAAAATATCCATATCACCTGCACACAATGAAAAATTTCCATTGGCGTCCGTATCACCTGTGATTTTTGGAAAAATACTGCCCGGTACATGCTGTGCTTGTATCATTAGCCTTCCTGGGTATGGATGATTGACCAAATTTGAACCATCTATATTGGCTCTGTAATATGCTGAATCGCGGATATATGGCGTTTCCCATTGGACTCCAACTGGATTATAATCTCCATTTTCCTTTTGTGCCAGACCGATATAGTAGTCACTTTTATCAAAAAATGGTGCCTTTGGAAAATAGAAAGTGTGGTATTTACTAACCTGGATGGTATCGGGAGTGAACATTTCTGAAGAGTCAACTAGATTACCTGCTCCATCCATGATCACTGCATAAACTTCTTTGTCTTTAGCTGAAAAATCTAAAAATATCTTTGCAGCATTGACACTTCCACACCCATTCATAGTGTATCTACAGAGGATTAATCCGCTACTATCCTGACCAAATCCTGCACTGGTAACAGAAGTGGAGTTATCATCATATGCAAGATTATTTGCATTTACTTTTTGTAAATAGAAATTTCTGTTATTCTTTAAAACATTTTCAGTCCCTTGACCGGATACAGAAATTATGATTGAATCTGTTTCTACAATTTTCGGAATCCAGTCGTTAAAATAAACTAAGCTAGTGGTATCACCATTTATAGTAACATTTTTTGTAATTGGATCGAGCCTGACAGTTCCATCCTTTGTACTCTTCACAGTAAGGCTTACTGGATAGGTTTTAGTATTTGAGGAATGATTTTTTATTAAAGTAGATACTCTAGAAGTGTCAGTGTAATTTAAAGGATATTGGCCCATAGCATATACGGTTACCACCTCTACGCTGTCTTCAAGACCATTTGTGCCAAACCACGTTTCAGGTCTGACTCTAACTTTTTCTAATATATTATAATGGGAATTAGCAGCTTCGTTGCTTCTGGATATCATACTCAATACAAATGATATTGAATCCTTCCCATATTGGTCTTTAATGTTATTATTTTCGGCAGTTGCCAAAATAGCATTTGGAGTTGACAATATTCCTGTGGAATCCGCATACTCCCAAGCAACATATAAACCTTGACCTGAATAATTTAACGTTCCTGATCCACCGGAAAAAGGAACTTCTAACCTACCAATTGTATCCGGTATGATTATGCTATCACAATGAACTAAGGTCATGGGAGAGATGACACTATCCCAAGGTATCGAATTTTTCAATCGATAACGGATATTATAAGATGTTGCCTGTGGAACAGGATTCCACATCAATTCTGCACTTGTATCGCTCATTACATTTGCCGAGAGGTTTTCCGGCACATAACATACAGTGGGACCCATGGTAGTAATGTTTGAACCAGACTGAACAAAGGCACCTCTTCCCATATCACATACCGTTTGTACTCTCCATTCATATTCTGTTCCTGGTTCAAGTGTAGCCATACTGTCATTTATCGTTATCGGTATAGTCACAGAGTCGGAAAAAACTAGAACAGATTGCCAATTAGAGGTTCCAACACGTCTGAAATTCAAGTCGTAATAAGAGGCTCCAATTACCGTGTCCCAACGAAGGGTTGCCATAGTATTAGTATTAACCCCAACTATTAGGTTAGACGGCTCATCACATTCAACTGTCGGGAGCGTCTTAAAAGATCTCTGAATAAAATCAGAGGATACATCACAAATTGTTCTCACCTGCCAGTTGTAAACAGTATCTGCAATTAGACTATTTATTAAAATAGAAGTGGAAGTGGTATTAATACTTGTCCAGTTAACCTCATCTTTAATCTTGTATTGAACCTGATAGTTAGAGAATTGAGCTGAATAAGCTGAAGTCCAATTCAGTCTTGCGGAAGAAGGAGTCAATTCTGATACTCTCAGGTTTTCGGGGAGATTACAGTCCAATGAATCCAGAGTAGAAAACATAGAAAAATTGGAGAAAGGTGAACTGTTAGAATTACAAATGGATTGGACCTGCCATTCATAATTTGCCAATTCAAACCCAGATGTGTCAAACTTATTTGTCAAAGAATTGATTACGGTCCATGTAGTATCTATACGACTATGTATATCTGAAGTATTTTGTAAATAAACCTTAAAAATCCCTTCCGTTGTATCACTTTGAGCTCCGGCAATAGTTAACCCAATTGAACTGAGGGTAGAACCATTTGCCAACTCACTTTTCATCATTTCTTCAGGAGTAATAAGATAAAATCCTCTTTGAAATCTCAGATTGCCCTGCGGGGTGATATCTTTTGATGTTGTACCCTTACTGGGTAACGTGATAATTTGCTGAGACCAAGATTCACCTGAAAACATTAGTATCAACATAAATATTATTGAAACATTTTTCATAGCAGTCAAACCAATACCAGACAAGTTTATAGCTCTCACTTTTTCTATTTTATTTCTTCAATCATAGTTAACATACACTCATATCTAGCTTACTGCTTTTGAACATTATGATACTTTTCCTGATGCTCATGAAAAAGTACTTTCATTCTTTCTTGAACCTTTTCGAACATTTGGGTCTTATGATTAAGATCATTTTTGATTTGTTTGAAGACTATGTCATCTTCAATGTTGAGATTATGCTCTTTGAACATGCTTTCAATCCAAAATATAGCATCGTCAAAATCCTTTTCTGTAATCTCCCAAGTAATGACTTCACCATCATCGGTATCAGTTATCTCAAATTTCCTATTGTTAACTATTCCTGTTCTTTCATAATCCTCAATGTGACTTTTGGCATGGTCGTCATGGACAACAAAGTCATTGCTGCCAGATTCTACAGAGTGAATAAAACTTTCCAAGATTCTTAAAGATGCTTCAAGGTCTGAAATCTCTTCGTCTTGTCTTTGAATTTGCTTTTCTAATCTTTTAACAACCGGGTTGTTATCATTGGAATTGAGGCCAACAGAAATGATTATTGTATTGTACCCAAATGTAGTTTCGCTTTTAGTCCAGGCAACGCCAACGATATCTTTTATATTCAGAAGAGTTATCTCTGACGGTGGGATGGCCTTTCCAATACCATCATTGTTTTCACTTGGGACAATGTAGTCTCCGATTTCAACTTTGCCAAAAACACTCACGGGTACTTGACCTATAAAAGCAACCTTTTCATAGTGTTCTTCCTTACCCAGACTTGGCATATTTCCTAAGACAATTGGTCGAGTAGAGACCACCATACTTCTTTCTACATCAAAAGTGTTTAATGAAATTTTTCCGCCTTTCATGCCAACAATATCTCCTGGTAGAATTTCTTCAAGAATGTCTGTTTTAAGCAAATATTCGGCATAGTCCCCTGCTCCTGACGCATAGGTTACTCCTTCCAACACTACTTTATTGGCATTATATAAACTTGTAAGTTCTTTAGCTCTTATTAAGGTATTAATCGCAAAACCAAGTTGAGCTCCGGCAGATGCAATTGTGGCAACAGCATAAGCTATTTCCCAAGGGCTTGGTGAAGTTGCACAGTTGACTGGAAAACCGGCACATGGTCGGACACCCGCAAACGCTGCGATTTGTTGAGCAATTGCTACGGCTAAATTTGCTGATGCAAAGCCGAGGCTTACTTCTGCATCAAATTCATTGTAGGCCATTCCTTTTAAATCGAGAACATGATCCGCATTATTATTAAACTCAGCCTGCACTTCTCCTTCTATGCGACCCCACATTGTTGGGCCGGGGGAGGCTAACGTTGCACCAGATTTGGTTGGATTACTTACAGGTGTTTCATCCCAAAATGAGACAAAATTATTTTTATTTGATCTACTTCCTTCTACTTTTATGGCGATGCCTTGATTACCCCCTTCAATTCTCAAAGGATAATTGTTGAAATCATCATCAGGGGCTGAAATGTTAGACGTAATAGTTACTTGTCCCTTAGTAGCGTTTACGCGGAAAACATCTATTGGGTCTGAAGAACCAACATATGGAAGAGTAACAGGTTGTTGTCGCACACTAAAGTCATTACCCACATTAAGTCTTCCACGTATTCCAGTTCCGCCATAAACCCTCAAGGCTCCTGTGATACTGTCACCCACCTATAAAGTATTAGACTCCTCAGATGCTTTTACTGAAAGGGGACTATAGAAGCTGACGGGTCCGCCAAATGCACTACTTCCTCGAACTGCAAAGTCTCCCCCTACATTAAAATTCTTAGCAACCCCAGTACCTCCATCTACCACAAGGGCTCCTTTACTCGCATCAACAACAAGTTCTATAGGGTCAGGATAAGTTCCAACTTCTATGGCTCCTTGGGACTGGGTATTGTCTGAAATATTCACGGCACCAGTAAATTCTGATGGAAACAGATTAAGACTCTGATTGTTTGCAAGAAGCGTACTGTTTAATTTGGTTGAGCCAAAAACTTCTAGGGATGATTTTAGCAAAGCCTTTTTGTCTACTTTTAAAATTCCGGTGAGTAATCCAGGGCTCATATTAGCTACTGTAAATGGTCCATTATTAAATGTTTGACCTCCCGGTTGTTCTGTGTTTAAGAATACACTTCTGTTGATGATAAAGTCGCCATCTTCCCGTATTCTCATCCACTCGGTATTCCCGGTAATAAATAAAAGGGGAAAGTAGTCCGTCGGTCCTATTCTTGGAACAGAAAGATTATACACTGTGGTTCCCTAATTGCCATCTATGCTCCATAAAGGGCCTTCCGTCCAGCCGGTATTTCCTAAAGGGCTGGAAGGTGCTTGAGTGGCTGGTGGGATAGAATCTGGAAGTGGGGGTATAACACCAGATCTTAAATCAAAAATATTGCTTAATGATCTCCAGTTCAGTCCATTCCAGCCTTGGAAATCAAAGCCATTCCATCTTATTATTCCAGAATTGGCTTGAGTGGTATCTCCTACATAATTTCCAATCTTTATTCCCCCTTCAATTTCTGTTTCAATCTCTTGAGCAACTACTACTAGACTCGACAAGACAAGAGATAAACCGATGATTATTTTTAGTTTCATATTTTCTGCTCTTAGAACAAGATGTCTTTCAAACTCAATGCTTCTCTAAACCGTGGTGCTTTTCCTGATGATCTAAATATCTTTGGATTAATTTTTCCTTTACACTCTTAAACATTTGATTCTTATAGTTGGGATCATTTTTGATTTGCTGAAATACAATGTTGTTTTCATAATCCAAATTATTATTACGATACAAGTCTTCAAGGAAAACCATAGCCTTATCGAAATCATCTTCAGTTATTTCCCAAGAAACCAATTCGCCCCCACCAATTTCCATTATTTCATATTTTCTGTTGTTGTAGATACCTGAAGAACCATATACATCAGATAGGCTTTGACCGGAATCAGAAACAGATCTTTCATCTCTATTTTTAATTCTATCAATAGTGGCAAATGCATCATTCAGCATTCTCTTCATTTGGTTAATTTCTATATCCTGCTCATTCACTTGTGATTCCAATTTGGCTACTACGTGATTATTATCGTTTCTATTAAGACCGACAGCTACCA
>DKPS01000200.1:0-12593 GCA_002471345.1 Saprospiraceae bacterium UBA7328 | reverse complement strand
ATCATCAGATCCTAATTCTGAAGGTGAGATTGCTACTCCTACACCGTCGTTATTTCCACTGGGCACGATATAATCTCCAATACTCACATTTCCAAAAACCTTCACGGGGATTTGTCCCATAAATGCCACTTTTTCATATTTCACCTCTTCTCCTGGTTGTGGCATATTACCCAGTACTATTGGCTTGGAAGAGACTACCATTATTCTCTCTGCATCTGTGGTATTCTTTGATACTTTGCCACCGATCACCCCAATAACATCCCCAGCTGAAACCTTTTCGTCAAATTCTGCCCTGAGCAAATACTCTGCATAATCTCCGGCGCTGGACTTATATGTCACTCCTTCTAACATTGATTTATTCGTATCGAAAATCGTGGTGAGTTCTCTTGCTCTTCCAAGAGCTTGTTGGGCAAAATGTAGTTGAGTGCCGGCAGATGCAACTTCAACAACAGCGAATGCAATTCCCGCAATGCTAGGAAGTGCAAAACAAACACCAAAACCAACACATATCCTAAAATCTAGAGAAGCTTTAACAAGCTGTAAAGCAGCGATTACCGTATTGGCGATTGCAAACCCTTCCTTAACTTCGGAGGCAAACTCAGTATATGCCTGTCCTTTTTTAGCCAGCTCATAACCAGGACTATTTGTAAACTCAGCGACTCTTTCCCCTTCTATTCTTCCCCACATCCCATTCTCATCCCATTCTCATCCCAAAAGGACATGAAATTGTTATCATTTGATCTGCCATTTGGACTGCTTCCTTTAACCTTGATGGCAATACCCTGGTTTCCCCCTTCGATTCTGAGCGGATAGTTGTCAAAATCCATGTCATGAGTAGAATTAATTCCTGGTAAAATGACAGGTACAAGGTCTTCAGGTGTGGGAAAAAGATTAGACTTAAGAGTTACTTGTCCTGTTGTTGCATTGATATTGAATACATCAATTGGATCCGTTGGACTACCATACGGCAGGCTTACTGGTCGTTGTCGAATACTAAAGTCATCACCCACATTAAGTTTCCCACGTATCCCTGTTCCACCAAATACTCTTAATGCTCCGGTAATGGTATCTCCTACCCAAAGAGTTTCTGATTGTTCTGTAGCTTTGATTGATAAAGGACTGTAGAAGCTTACGGCGCCTCCAAATGCCGTGCTACCCCGGACGGCGAAATCTCCACCGACATTGAAATTTCTCCCTATTCCGGCTCCGCCGTCAACTACAAGAGCTCCATTATTAGTGCTAACGGTCAAATTTATAGGTGGATTTGCAGCAGACCCTTCCTCGATTGCACCTTCTGATTGAGTGGTATCAGAAATTTTTACTGCCCCTTTAAACTCTGAAGGAAATGTGCCTAACCCTTTATTGTCCACAAGCAATGTGTTGTTCAGTTTTGTTGGGCCAAAAACTTCTAGCTTGTCATTAAGTCGGGTTCTTTTGTCCACTGTTAGAATTCTGGACAGTAAGGTAGGACTAACATTGGTGACTGAAAAGGGGCCATTGTTTATGGTTTGAGTTCCTAGTAGATCAGTATTAAAATAGACACTTCTGTTAATAGTAATATCACCATCGACGCGCATCCTCATCCTTTCCACATTGTTAGTAATAAAGACAACAGGAAAATTATCAGTAGTCCCCATTCTTGGAACAGAAATGTTGTAATATGAAGGGTCAAAATTGCCATTGATAAAATTGCCATCAATGCTCCACAATGGACCTTCTGTCCATCCAGGGTTATTCAATGGGCTCGATGGTGCAAATTCTACAGGTGGTAATATAAGTGCCGGTGGAGGTAGTACAACATTATCTGAGGCTAATATGTAAGATGTTAAAGATCTCCAATTCAATCCATTCCACCCTTCAAAATCGGATCCGTTCCAACGGATGATACCTGCATTCATCTTGGTTGAATCTCCAGTGTAGTTTCCAATTTTTACAGCTCCTTCTATTTCTGCACCCAAATCCTGAGCTAAAACGGACATATTCCATAGGAAGAGGAATGATAAGCCGATTATTATTTTCAGTTTCATAATTGCCTTTTGTACAAATGTGATTTTGAAATTCAATGCTTTTCAGAATTGTGATACTTCTCCTGATGTTCAAGAAAATATTCATGCATCTTTTCCTGAACACTCTCAAACATTTGGTTTTTGAAGTTTAGGTCATTCTTGATATGCTTAAACACTATGTCATTCTCAAAATCTAAATTATTGTCACGATAGATTTCTTCAAGTAATACCAAGGCTTCTTCAAAGTCTTCTTCAGTAATCTCCCAGGAAACCACTGCTCCATGATCTGTGTTTAAAATTTCATAATCCCTGTTATCAGAAATTCCTGATCCTTCGTGAAAAACATCCAATTCATGAGAAGCATTGTCCTTCGTATCTCTAAAGGTAGTCCCCACTCCTCCATCTTCGATTCTTGAAATTGTAGCAAAAGCTTCATTGATCTGCCTTTTTATTGCTGCAATTTTCAGAGCACGCTCTTCTACTTGTTTTTCCAACTTTTGAACGAAGAAATTATTGTCATTTCTGTTTAATCCAACGGCGACATTGATCAAATTGTATCCGAAATTAAACTTACTTTCAGACCAAGCTACACCGACTATATTATCTATGTCTTTTGTTTCAATCTTAGACGGATGTATGGCTACGCCTACGCCATCATTATTACCGGTAGGGATTATATAATCTCCTATATTAACTTCTCCAAAAACTTTAACAGGAACCTGTCCCATAAAAGCTATTTTTTCATAGTTTTCATCTCTTCCTGGTTGAGGCATATTTCCCAAAACAATAGGTTTGGATGAGACTACCACTATCCTTTCGGAATTTGATGTGTTTTTAGAAACCGTGCCACCAACAATACCTACTATATCTGCGGGTGAAATCTTTTCTTCGAGATCTGATCTGAGTAAGTATTCAGCGTAATCTCCAGCACCGGAAGCGTAGGTTACTCCCTGCAGATTTAATCTATTAACATTATATTCACTGGTCAACTCTTTGGCCTTATTCCAAGAATCTACGGCAAATCCAAGTTGTACTCCAGCTGATGCCACACTGATTATCGCAAAAATAATGTCTGCAGGTCCTGGTAAAGTCACACATGCCCCAAATCCTGAGCAGGGTATAAAATCCGTAATAGCTTTAATAAGCCCCAATCCAGAAATTACTGTATTGGCGGTTGCAAAGCCTAGAGAAACACCTGCCTCGAATTCAGCATAATCTCTACTTTTTAAGCTAAATAAATGGTCCAAGTCGTTGTTAAATTCCATTGGAATTTCACCTTCAATTCTGCCCCACATTGTTGGCTGACTTGCATTACTATCGTCCCAAAATGAAACAAAGTTGTTTTTATTTGACCGAGATCCTTTTACCTTGATGGCTATTCCTTGATTACTCCCTTCTACTCTAAGTGGATAATTCTCATAATCCTTATCGTGACGGGTAATAGAAGGTGAAGTATCTATAGAAGGGTCGGATGTATTTACAAGGTTCGAGTTTATAGTAACTTGCCCGTTAGTTGCATTAACGTTAAATACTTCCTTGGGGTCAGTTGCAGGGGTGTAAGGAATCACAACAGGTTGACTTCTAACACTAAAATCGTTTCCAACGTTTAGTTTTCCACGTATTCCAGTACCACCAAATACTCGTAAAGCTCCATCTATTGAATCACCTACCCATAAAGTATTAGATTCTGCCGAAGATTTAATAGATAGTGGTTCATAGAAGCTTACTGGCCCACCTAAACCGGCACTGCCTTTGACAGCAAAATCTCCACCTGTCTTAAAATTTTTCTCGATTCCAGCGCCTCCATCCACAACTAATGCACCTTTTGTGGCATCCACTAGTACAGTTACAGGAGGACTTGCAAATGATCCTTGTTCCTTGGCCTCAGGTGCTTCTGTAGCATCTGAAATATTTACGGCACCTTTAAATTCCGAAGGAAAAATAGAAACTCCTTGATTGTTGACTAACAATGTATTATTCAGCTCAGTCACACCATTGACTTCAAGCATAGAATTAAACTGAGTCTTTTTGTCAACTGTAAGTATTCCCGAAAAGAGAGTTGGGCTCACGTGTGTTACTGCAAATGGCCCATTGTTTATGGTTTGAGTACCCGGTTGTTCTGTGTTTAAATAAACATTTCTATTGATTTTTACATCACCACTATCTGTCATCATCATCCTTTGAAGGTTGTTGGTGATAAATGCAACAGATGTAAAATCCGTAGTTCCCATTCTTGGATAAGGTAAATTATAATAAGATGGATCAAAATTACCATTGATAAAATTGCCATCTATGGTCCATAATGGACCTTCTGTCCACCTTGTATTATTTAGTGGGCTGGAAGGTGGGGAAGTTACTGTAGGCAGAATAATCGGTGGAGCTGGTAAAATTACAGAGTCCGCATTTAATATATAGGAAGTTAATGATCTCCAATTCAGTCCATTCCATCCTTCAAAATCACTTCCATTCCAACGAATTATTCCTGCATTTGCCTGAGTTGAATCTCCAGTATAGTTTCCTATTTTTATTGCACCTTCAATCTCTGTTTGAACCTCCTGTCCAAAAATGATCGAAACCGAAAAAATGAGACAGATATTGATGAATATCTTCAATTTCATAATAATGTTTTCAATTTTTATCAAGATCAAAATCTTGACTTTTCAAAATCACTAAAAATTGGTAGAAAACCAATTTCTATAGTTCTATTGTGGTTGTCAACTCATATGTCAGTATCTAGTTATGATATACTTCATGGGGTTTTCTAATCTTTTATTAAGATCATTTTTCTAGTGGCCATAAATTCACCACTTTCTAATTGATAATATAACACACCGGATGTTCCTAAGTCCGATTTTGTAAGAATGATCTCATTGTATCCTCTTTCACCAATAGCCTTTACTTCTCGAATTGTTTTACCAGTCACATCAAAAACTGTTAAAGTCGCTGGACCTGATTCTCCCAATTCAAATCCGATGGCAGTCGTATTCTGGAATGGATTTGGACTGTTTTGCATTAATTCAAACCCTGTTCCTATTGAACTTCCATCTTCTGAATTGAATGTCAATGTTGTCTCAGACTTTTCAAGCTTTGAATTATATGCTCTTGCATCAGTTCGGCTTGAGGTCATTGATATTGAATTACTTAACCTTATATCTGCTAATGCTCTAAAATCTATTGTGAATAGGTCTTTCTCTGCTGAGGTCGCCACTACACTAGTCCAAGCCACAGTAAGCGCATCTCCAAATACCGCAACGTTCTGATTTGACATTTCTATCGCCCCACCCTGAATTCCTACAAATTCTAATCCTGATACATTCAATGTGAATTGGAAAGCATTCATGTCTACGAAATCGCTACTTGCAAAAGTTAAGCTTACTAAGTCTCCAGCGCTAATTTCTTGATCAAGTATTGTAAACTTTGTTGAAGAATTAATTCTTGACCCTGTGATCAGGCTATTTGGAGAAGCATTTCCGTTTACATCTCCTATTTTAATCGATATGAAATCTTTCTTTATATCCTCAAGCAAGAAGTCGATTTCAATATTTTCCTTTACAGGGAACGGATTTAATATATCTGCAAAAGATTGGTTTGCATCAACAAATCTCCAAGACTTGTTATTAGGAAGCTCTGATATGATGTCAAGTATAAGTTTTCTCAATTCCACTAAATCTATTGAACTAACTTTCTCATCATTATTTATGTCAGCGGCTATCACTTTATAAGGAGAATCAAATAAATCCAATCCCAAAATGTGCTTTTGAATCAATACTAAATCCAGTGTACTTACACCATTTAAATAATTATCATTTTTATTTGCAACCAATCTATAATCCAGTCCCATCGGATTATTTTCAAAAGCAAAACCTCCATCGATTCCTGTCATTTTAGTATCATCACCCATTGTGACTTCTACAAACTCTGACATATCCCCAATATATGTTGCTACATTTCCTGAAATAATAGCTGCACCAGAAACATCTCCATTTCCACAAGCATTATTCCCATCAGCTATCCTTAAAATTACACTACAAAAGCTCTCATTTTCTGACTCATCAATTGCATAGATATCAAGTTCCATTTCTACTGCGGCATTACCCTCTAAATCCTCACAATTCAAGGTAAGAGAAGAGATCCATTCATCGTCTGCATTTTTGAACCAAACAGAAACCTCGTTTCCATCGCAGTCAAAAGCTTTACCAAAATCATTTGCCCATATTTCTATTTCGCCATTTGTATTCATGACATTGGTACTTAGATTTCCATAACATTGAACTACGGGTGCCTTTGCATCAAAGAATGTCACAACATCCACTATTTCATTAGGATTATTACATCCATCTTCGATTCTCCATTTCACGTAAAAGGTCTCGTCTGCGGCACCAGTGAAAGTGAATGAAGCCGACCCTGACTCATCTTCATCAGAGTAGAGACCTTCATGTCCTACTTCATTTCCACCTTGGGCAAGTGGGAACCAATCTAGGCCAAAAGCAGGATGAATAACCTGTGGCTTTTCAGCTCCTGTCTCATTTTCTATCTTCACTAACTTAACGTACCAATCAATTTCAGGTCCTTCAGAATTAGCTCCATCTTCTGCAATTTCAGATAAGTTAGTATCTAGACATTCGTCATAAGCTGACCTTGTGATAGTATAGTCAATTTCACATGCATTTTCATCAGTCTTAGATCCAGCACCGACTGCTACTTCAATCTTTCTCATCTCATCATCAAACTGAGGTCGAGTCTGATCTATAACCAAGATCTCTTGGATATACGTGTAATATCCATCTCTCTTTTCAGTAGCTACTGCAGTTCTGATGTAATCTTTACCTTGACAGAATCCATTAACTACTTAATAGTAATCTTCAGGATACTTATCTCCAATCTTAGGGTCATATACACACCAATCAATAACTGTCCATGTTCTCAGTACTTTTAAACACGCACCATCATTGAAGTTAACTTGCTGATCTTCAAAAGTCTTTGCAACAAGACCACACGCAGGATCACTCCAAATTGGCTCCTTCAAGCTTCCAAGCTCACATTCGAAGTTATCATCAAAACTTAAAGATTTCAATGCATCAGCTCGCTCTGTGCTAGAAGGGCTTGATTCCCCTGGGGTTGCATCAGCATAGGCATTGAAACCAATTTGGTTACAATTATCATGAGCTCCTTTTTCATAAACTTCAATCCAATCGGTGTTCCAGTTTCCATCTAATAATGTCTTACCGTTATTATGCATAGGCCAGTGAATAGACTCAGGATTTAAAGCAGAAGCTCCAGGTTCACCAACTGTACTAGAAATAGTAATTCTCTGAGCACATGAAACATTAGTTCCTATTATAGTCCAAGTTCTATCAATATAACCAGTGTAACAAAGGTCATCTATGTGAAAATCGTCAAAATATTCTATCTCTGGAGAAGAGCAAATGTTTAAGATGTGCGGTTCTCCTATCCATTCTGGGTCAATTGGGTCAGTGCAACTTATAAACACATCTTCACAAGAAATGATATTTGGTTGCTCATTTTTTATGTGTACTGAAGTAATACCTGTTGAGGTATTTCCAGATTAATCAGTAATCCTAACTTGCACTTCAACATGACCGATGTCATCACAACTGAAATGAAGACTGTCACCCCATACTTCATTATCTGACGTTCTTATATGACATTTAATGTCTCCACAATCTCCATCATGTGACCCTGCATTCACGTCAATACATCTAACCTTGGCGGTTCCATTAGCCCCTTTCTCATATGTCAAAGTAACAACTAGTGAATCATATAAAACTACGGCGGGGGGAAACTTATCAATAGCCTTTAGGTAATAGAAATATTCTAATTCATTTCCGCATTCATCCCATGCTCTTAACTTTACAATTGGGTGTGTCAAGCTTTCGTTGTCAATCCAATTTATATTTTCACTTTCACCTGAAGTATAAGTTTTACCATTAGAGTTCCAGTTATCATCAAGTAACTCATAAACAAAAGACGATTCTGAACAGTGATCTACAAGATCGGGAGCAGGAAAAGTATATGTAGCAATACATCCCCATGGTTCAGATATATTGATCCAATGCACACCTAACAATCCATATCCTGGGACTTCAACTTTCACATTTTCATTATGAGAGATTGTATCATCTTTTAAATCATCATTTTCAATTTGATCATTTTGAATGTACCTACCAAAATAGAAATCATCACTAAAGTGACCATCCAATGAAAGGCTTTTACCATTAAGAGACAGAATTTGAGAAGGTTGGTTATCAATAATTTTAATTATTTGAGTATGTTCTTTTGATTGAGCTGTACACCAATCTAAAAGGTGCCACGTCCTATAGATTGTAAGTTCACCAGAACACCCCTCTATTTTGTGTACATCTGAATAACTAGCAATTATGTTACAAATTGTCAGACTTATGGGAACACTTACTTCATTGAGTGTCCATAGGTCTGTATCATTCGTTTGATCTGCACCTGCACTTACTAGCTTTTCTTTAAGCTTTTTATCGATTGTCTTTGAGTGTCTATTTATAAAAGGAAATGCTTTCCTAACTCCCCAATTGTTATAATCTGAATATTGGAAAACCTTATTCCATTGTAAATATTTAGAGTGTTCCTGAGATTTGTATTGATCAGCAAAAGTTATACATGGGCTTCCTTCTGCATACTCTGCTGTCGCAGGGTTATAGTCTAACACAACATTTCTGTCTTGGTAGTTAAAATGTTTGTAGGCATGATAAAGATACTCAGCTATATCTTCAGGAGGATAATCTTGATTTGCTAAAATGCCACATTTTAGAGCAAATAAAGTATCTGGAAACTTTATGGAATCAAAATGAATCGGTGTGACTATCAGCGTATCTTGTGCCAGCTCATTTATGCTAATATTGCCATGTATTAGATGATCAGCATAAAAAGTTCTAATCTTCACTACCGTATCACATAAGGACTCAAAATCTCTTTGATACTCATCATTGTGAGTTATAGTATGAGTGAAACAATGTCGAATTTTACTGTTGACCGCGTCTGACACATAGTCAACTGTTCTCAGAGCAGTGAGTGGATTGTTTGCAAGTCCACCTCTTACCAATTCTTCTGCCCACTGACATACTTCTTTAAGTTCCTTGGCTGTATTTGAATTATAAGTGTAAGATTCAGCTCTAGAATAATCCGACAAGTCTATACAACTAATGGTATCCTTACGCCCATCCAAAACAGGCAATATCTTGTATTCAATATTCAGATCACCCCAACAATAATTTGAAGAATCAATGTTATATGAATTGTAGTTATAATGACCAGGCTTAAGCTTTGCAGTGCCGTCTATGTGCGTTACATCTACTTTAAATATTTCGGGATATTTACACAATTCAGGACCGATATTAATAAACCCTCCATTAGGAGGAGTGTGAATATAATTATGGACAGTATCTAAAATTCCATTGTTATTCACAATCTGAGTTCCTTTGACCCAAATCAAAGGATCAGTGTGCGAGAATGTATCTACCCTGTAGATTGTCTTATTAAATATCTCGATAGAATATTCTATTACTGTATCACGAAATTGAAAAAAACCATCTGTTCTATTTTCTATGGGTGTGTGTAAAGGACAATACGGGATATCCTTATTATCACCTAACTTAATCACAGTAACACTATTTATTGGTGAAACTGCCCCACCAATTATTACGCCACCCGGAACCCAAAATGTGTCTCTATTGCATCCTAAATCCTCTGATAATGGTCCTGGCATTTGAGATTCTCTAATCCAAACTGTATCTGGGTTGAGAAGTTGATCACAATTCCTTGTCCAACCTGGAATCTGATGTATTCTGACTTTAACCCTTTGTAAAGTATCAAACCACATGCTATCAATTGGCATAGCGCAGTCCACTTCATCAGTATCAATAATGTTTCCATCTCCTGAAACTGCTGCAACAGTATTTCCATTTGTATCCTTAATCAGCATGCAACTTGGTTTCCAAGAATTGATGCCTTCCCAAGGAATGGCTGAATTGCATTCAGCACCTAATGAAATATTTATTTCATCTTGACAATCCGCAGAATTCGATTGTGAGTAAAGGTCATTTTTTGTTGAAAAACAAAAAATCAATAGTAGAGAGCAGAAAAGGGATTTCAGCTTTCTCACGATCTTTCGGTTTTAACAGTTTAGCAAAAAGTCCTCTATCGTCCTTCACACAAGCTAGAAAATCGAGCAGTGTGAAATTTGCTATAGAGGAGTTGCGCAAGATAGCAATAGGTTATCATAAAGCTCTTAAAAAAATGAATATTTTAATATAATATAATTAACATTATGTAGAAAGAATTTCAATTTGCAAAGTCCACATAACTCCATTGGTTTTTGCATATAATTTAATTCCACTTTGGAAGCATCAAAAAAACAATTACCGCCTAATGAGAGTAGATGGGTTAATGTCTTCGGACTCACGTCCTATTACTAATCAAAAAAGAAGTTATCTTCTTGTTTCAGTATCAAATATTGGGAAAGAATAGATCCATAACTCAGTAGTAGCATGATGAGTTGGACCTTCTTGAGCAAGTACATCACTGCGATAATTCCATAGAGCTTTGTCGTGTCCAGAATGTCTTTCTTAGGGTTTCAGAATCAGATGATTAAAGTAGTAGCTATTCATCTTTGCCCTGACAACATGGCAATCGAATTGCTAACTTATAGGCCATGCCGAGATATCAAAAGTCAACAATCTCCTCTGTACTCCTAGATACTTAGGCTATCTATTATTGAATGTAATAGCAGTGTTATCAGGAGCTCCGCTTTAATCTGGTGAACTTTCGAATGATCGCCATTCATCAAACAAGGTTTCTAAATCTTGATAATTTCCTTCAGTTTTAACATTAGGAACTACCTGCTCTTTATCACATCTAATAAAAAAGGCAGAAAGATAGAAACAAGATTTTTTGAAAATTTCATTCTGATCATCACTTATGTATTTTGAATTCCTCTTTCTATAAAGAAAGAGGAATCTTTCTTGAAAACAGACAAGTGTCTCAAATCAAAGAATTACTATAGTTCTATTTTCAACATACTCCAAAAACCTCATCTTCAAGAGATAGGCCCCATCAGGTAGTCCTTTTGTTGGAATTGTGGTCATTCCTGACATTAATGAGCTGCTCATTATCTTTCTTCCTTCCATATTGATCAACTCCATTGACCCATCAAAATATTCTTGATTTTCAATTTGAATTGTAAACTTTTGATCTATTACCGGGTTTGGAAATACATTTATATGGATCTTTGATTTCCTTGAAAATGCCTTTTCTTTTCCTTTATCTGACGTAATCGCTTCTTCAATCCTTCCAGATGTACAACTTATTCTAAGCTCATCTATGTACTGTGCAGTAGGCAGAAAACTATCTTCATTTTCAGTACTGATTACTACTTCATTTTGAATTTTCGGAATTGTTGTCAACAAGGATATTGTGGAAGAGTTTTCAGAGATTTTACCACTGTGATAATCCAATTTGATTTGTGCCTTTCCATCTTTTGTCCTGTCAATTTGAATAAGGAATCTATAAACCTTTTCAAGCTCAATAATTTCTTCGCCTATGTATCCATTCAAGGAAACCTCGCCAATCTTGGAAATGCGTATAACGAGGCATTCATCTCCAAGCTTGAAAGTAAAAGTTCCTTTACCTCCGCTTTTCATATACAGGAAATTTATCACTGAAGGATTCGAAATCGTTATATCTCTTGAAATAGAATAGGATGCGTTTGAACTATTGAGGATTCCAAGTTTCTGACCCGATGCAATTAAGTCAGGGTGCTCAAGAGAATTAGCAAGTATTTGAGATATTCCATTAGATGAATCAGACTCAACCCAAGCTGAAGACCAGTATGAATCGTCGCCCAGACCATCTAATGATGTACCCTCTTGGTACATGAAATTTTCTATTATAACTTCACAGTCCTCTTTAAATCTTATCATCACATCTTCGACTTCGCCCTCAACGTGATCATCACAGGGCCCTGATATCCGACCGTAATCCACAATGATTCTTATGGTTGAATTAGGAACAGCATTATCAGGAATAATAAACGCCCCTTTAAAGCCATCTTCACCTCTATAAAAAGCCAGAAGTTCATCAAGTTCATCAAAAGCCATGTCACCATTCCAATCAGCATAAATCGCATAAGAAAGATGACAATCCATCCCTAGACAAGTAGGAATGATATTAAACTCTACAGAACGTCCTCGTGTTGTAAGAATCGAGTTGTCCTTTCCATGAAAAATGAATCCATTGTTTTCGATTTCAACAACAAATTGATTATCAATCATGATAGATTCAATCCACTCGTATTCTGCATCACCACTAATAGAACAAAGAGATCGATCACAGCTATCAGCAATGCCGTCTCCATTGTCATCTTCATCCTCACAAGAACAGTTTCCCATTTTCTTTAGATTGGGATTATCAGGACACTCATCTTTAGAGTCACAAACACCATCACCATCAGAATCTACATCACCAATGCTAGCACAAGTACAAGGCCCACAATGGCTGCCTTCTTTTAAGAAATTGCCATCGCTGTCAAAGATCGATTTC
>DKPS01000190.1 GCA_002471345.1 Saprospiraceae bacterium UBA7328 | reverse complement strand
GATGCGAAGTTCAAGACATTTGGATGTGGAAGTGCTATTGCTTCTTCAAGTCTCGCTACAGAATGGGTAAAGGGAAAAACCATAGATGAAGCAAATACGATACAGAATACAGAGATAGTAGAAGAGTTGTCTTTACCACCAGTTAAAATACATTGTTCAGTTCTTGCCGAAGACGCAATCAAGGCTGCAATCAAAGATTATAAAAGTAAACAATTATAGAAGGGAAAATTATGGGTTGGTTTAGTAAGATCATAGATCATGTAAAAAATATTGCTAAAAATGCGAAACAAGAAGCAGAAGAACACAAGGAACTTGTAGAATCGGTCGCAAAGGAAGCTAAAAAACAAGTAAAGAGTACTACGAAGAAAGCAAAAAAGACGGCTAAGAAATCTGTAAAGAAGGTAAAGAGAGGATGAAGACATTTAAAGAATATAGTTACCAACAAAAACTTGACAAATACGTTAGTGATGAAATCAAGAAACGGAAACTTGCAAGATTTCCTGTAAATGCTACCGATGATTATAAGATGAAAAAAGGCAAACCTGACTTTAAATTTCCTTCACCAACAGGAGAGATGATGATTCATGTTTGGTTAAGACCTATGGCAAAACCAGCAAAAAGTCACACAAAAGCTTTCAATTATCAATTAGAGGACAAGTAACATGAAAAAATTTAATGAGTATTCTTCCTTTGAGGATAGGATACTCGCTACGTTGAAAAAGAGTCCATCTGACCTAACGACTCTTTCTCATAAACTTAAAATGGATATTATGCCAGTCAGTTCGATGTTGGAACATCTCAAGGTCTATGATAAAGTTGAGATGTACAAGGAGAAGTGGCAAATTAAGAGAAAGAAAAATTGAATTGGAAAACATGAGTTATTCGCGATGGATAGATTCCAAGTTTTACACATATTGGAATTCTACTAAGGTATACAATAAAGAAGATGAAATTTTTATTTGTCATACAGACATTCAAAGATATTATGGATTCACCTATACTGAATGTAAAAAGTATATTGAAGATGCTGTTTCGGTAAAGGGAAGAATCAACGAAATTAATGACGACACAGAAGCAAAAGAACTACAAGGCTACATGAGACAATTTGTCGAAGATGTAGATAAACAATATCAACCAAATCAAGAATAGAGCAATGAAAACATTCAAGGAATATATTGTAGAAGCGCCAGTGTGGCAACAAAGTACATCTAAAATGGTATTTGGGTGGACAAGTTTTGATTATGCAATGTTACCATTATCTTCTAGTATGCTTAGTCGAACAATGAAGCAAAACAGGGATAGAGTATTTCATGTTTTAGGAGAAGATGATATTGGTAATTTGATAAAGTTACAAGGTAAGAAAAAATCTATTGCTGCATTTTATAGAATGGAAGCTGACTCACTAGAAGATGGAGTACAGTCAGGTGGAGCTATTGTTGCAGAGTTGGAAGGAAAAGTTCTCTTTTCTGGTGAAGAAGATGTTATGAGTAAACCAGATAAGACAGGCAGGAGATGGATTGCTTTTGATGTTGCGACAGGGGAAAATAAGGGAGAACAACCAATACATGCTCAGATAAAAAAAGATTTTGAAAAAATGATATCGGATATCTTAAAAAAAGAAAAAGTCAAACATCCTTCTAACATAGATGGAACACTTCAAGCATGGTCAAATTATGGAAACAATTCGGATGGAAAAACGAAAGCGAGATTGATTAAAGGATATTTCGATGGATTGGAATCGATACTTAAAAATAAAAAATATCAAGATGCGATATCAAAGAATTTTTATGGATACATGAAAGATAAAAGTGGAGACATGGGCTCTTGGGATGAACAGATAGTTAATGAGATTTCAATTAAAAAATTCCACTTCTTAGAGGAAGCGTTAGAATGGGCAATTTCCAGAGAACCAAAAGAACTTTCAAAGGGAATACCTTTTAAAATATGGTCAACAGCAGAAGACTTAGAAGCATATATTGCAAAAACGGCAAGAAAATGAAAACATTCAAAGAATATACTAGAGACTACAAAGCGGAGTACAAGAAGTTTCAGTCTTCTCCTGAGCGAATCAAGTATCGTGCAGAGTTAGTTAAGTACAATCGTGAGAAAGGTACTTATGGAAATGGTGATGGTAAGGATGCTTCTCATAAGGATGGAAAGATTGTAGGATTTGAAAAAGAGGGAAAGAATAGAGGAAGAGCAGAAGCAAGTAGACTGAAGGGTTCTAAGAGAAAAGTCGAAGAAGCAAATTCCAAGTATATTGTTTCTATGAACCCTAATGACAAGAAATGGTATGTAATGGGTCATGTGGGGAACAATAAATGGATGCCAGTTTCTAATGGATTTAAAAACAAAGCCCAGGCTCAGAAGTGGGCAAAGAGTCAAGACAAGGTGGACATTGCTGCTCGTGGAGAAATAAGCGGTGCATAAGATGAAAACGTTTAAACAATTCATAGAAGATATTTCAAAGAGTGACCTTGACCAAGTAGAGAAATATGCGGATAGGTTATTCAAAGCAGTAGGAATTGATGTGGAGTTTACCAGACATTTCCTTGATAGAGTCAATGATGAACGAAACAAGAAACCGATTACTTCTGCTGAACTCATTCGATTGTTCCGTTTGACTTACAAGAAGTATGGTAAGAAAATACCTAAGATGGGCGCTGATGCACAAGCAGTAATACATGATATGGAAACGGATGTCAATATGCCATTTGTTCTGAACCTTGATAGAAGTGGAATGCTTGACCTTGTTGCAAAGACGGTGATGAGAAAGAAAGATTTCAAAACAAGTAACCAAAAGTTAGAGGTGTAATGAAAACGTTTAAAGAATTTTTTACATTGGGTGTTAATAAACCCACTAAAGATCAAATTCAGGATTATTTGAATCGTTTAGGGAGTTCCGTTAGATTATTGTCGAACAAAGACCTAATAAGAAGTATTGAACGTTATTTTAAAACTATTAAAAATTTAAAATTGGATCATTCTGGAAGAAAAGTATTGGCGTTTGAAGAAGTTTGTTGTGATGATTGTTATGACCATATCGTAGAAGAGTCTGAATATCAAGGTAAGAAGGTCAAACTAAATGACCCTATTCGTACAAATGAAAACCCCAAAAAGAAGTTTAAGGTTTATGTAAAGAATGCTCAAGGAAAGGTTGTGGTAGTTCGTTTCGGTGACCCAAATATGGAGATAAAGAGAGATGACCCAAAACGAAGAGCAGCGTTTCGTGCAAGACATAATTGTGATGACAAGAAGGATAAGACAACGCCTGGATATTGGAGTTGTATGCAGTGGCGTGCAGGAGCAAAGGTAGATAACTAATGAAATCTTTTAAAAAATACATTGCAGAACAAGTAGAAGCAGAAAGTATTTTAAAGTATTATCCAAATCCAAGAGAAGTCAAGTTTATCAGATCGGTTAGACATAAGTTAATCCAAAAGAATCCAGACATGAAATCGATT
>DKPS01000063.1:11508-11701 GCA_002471345.1 Saprospiraceae bacterium UBA7328 | reverse complement strand
CCAAAAATCATTATCATCATCATTTATTAAAGCACGTTGATTAGTTGAATGCGGAGTGCCATCTGCATTAAGTACTTCAGTCATCACCAAATGTCCATCTTTTCTATCAGGGTCAGCACAAATGTAGACTGGTTTCAACAAGCAATCTGATGATCCTCCTGAAGCTTGATTAGTTGATGATCCATCAAAAGAC
>DKPS01000063.1:11073-11206 GCA_002471345.1 Saprospiraceae bacterium UBA7328 | reverse complement strand
AGTTGATGATCCATCAAAAGACCACATTGGCAAATCCTCAATTTTTCCTGTAAATTTTTTGGCATCAATGATTTTGGTTTTCGACCTCATCATTTGTGTTGGCTCAGCCCCATCAAGCCATATATATTCTAAT
>DKPS01000063.1:0-10767 GCA_002471345.1 Saprospiraceae bacterium UBA7328 | reverse complement strand
CCATCAAGCCATATATATTCTAATTTTACAACAGACATTAATATTTTGTTTTTGTTGCCACAAATTTAGATTAACATTATCCCGAGAAATTTGTAAAAATATGAGCCATGTTATAGTCATGAATACCTTTAAAGGTCTATATGATTGATAATCAGATGTTTAAAAGATTGTATTTTGTTATGTCTAATATGAAGCTGAGATTTCTAAAAAACAGAACAAAGTCCATTTATTTATCATTTTTTGGTGTTTTAGGGCTGTTTTTTCAGCTAAATGCTCAAAATAATGATCAAAATTCAAGTTTTGACCTTTCAGCTGATGTCTTACTAACGATTGAAGAATATTTAGAATCTGCCGAAGGAGAAAACACCATAGACGTTTTGGAACTTGTAGAATATTTAGAACAAATAGCACAGTACAAGCTTGAGCTAAACACTCTTACTAAAGAAGAACTGAATAGTCTTCAGCTTCTTACTGATATTCAGGTCAATAATTTTTTTGAATATCGTTCAAACCTAGGACCGTTTATAAGTGTCCATGAGATTCAGGCTATACCCACTTTTGATCCTAATTCTATTCAACGCATTATTCCCTTTCTAAAGCTGAATTCTGAGGTACAATCCGCTGTCACTAATATTCAGGAGAAAATATCAAATGCAGATCATGAAATTATTTTAAGATCTCAACGAAACTTGGAGACCTTAGCTGGTAGCAAAGAAGAAAATGGATTTCTTGGTGATCAGTACAGACATTTTTTCAGGTATAGATTTAAAGCTGATAATATACAAGCTGGTATCCTTGCCGAAAAGGACATTGGAGAAGAATGGTTTAAGGGGAATAATAAAACTGGTTTTGATTTTTACAGCTATCATTTATCAATAAAAAATTTAACCAAAAGGCTCAACAGGATTATTCTTGGAGACTATACAGTTAGTATGGGTCAGGGATTGATATTGCATAATCAATTTGGAAGAGGTTTGTCTTCATTTACTACCAATATTAAGAAAAGAAATGGCACATTCAGGCAATATACATCAAGAAATGAGGTGAATTATTTCAAAGGGATAGCTCTGAATTTTAATGTGACAGATAAAATTGATTTAAAACTATTTGGAAGTAGAAATTTGATTGATGGAACTTTAAAGGACATTGATAATGATGGTTCCTTTGAATCATTCTCTTCTATAGATGTGAGTGGCAATCATAGATCAGATCGAGAGGCAAGTAAGAGAAATCAAATAAACCGTACAACTTATGGTGGGGTTCTATCTTTTGAATCAACCTCAAGCAAAGTAAGTATCAACTTGCTTTCTGATCAATTTGACAAAACTTTTGAAAGAGCACTACGGCCTGATAACATCTTCTTTCCTAGAGAAAAAAACTATAACAATATTAGTATTGACTTTAGTCATACTTGGAAAAGTATCAACCTTTTTGGAGAGTCTGCATATAGCCAAGGTGGAGGGACTGCATACATTTTTGGAACTTTGATTTCTCTAGATCCTAAATTGGATTTGGCCTTAATATATAGAAATTATGCACAAGACTATGCAGCCATCACACCAAATTCTTTCGGTCAAGGAACTAATAGCTCAAATGAAAAAGGCACTTATTTAGGTCTCGAATATCGCCTTAGTCGTTCACTATTCATTAATGCATATGCAGACTTTTCTAGTAATCCATGGCTTCGATTCAGAGTTGACAAACCTGGTAGTAATACAGATTATCTGCTTAAGGTTAACTATGTAGTCAAAAGAAAAATGAACGCTTACGTTCTTTTCAAAACAGAGAGAGGTATTAGGAATGCAACTGAGGAGTCCCCTATCGATTTTACAATATCTCATCGATTATCCAAAATCAGATTCCATCTTAGTCAGAAAATTACGGATGCTATAGAAATTAGAAATCGAGCAGAGTTCACATTCTTTAAAAATAATGAGGAAAGCCATAAGGGAATTCTCTTATACCAAGATTTTCTATATAGAAAGACTGGGAGTCCGTTTTCTTTGACAAGTAGGTTTTTATGGTTTGATATAAAAGATTTTGATGCACGGATTTACACCTATGAAAATGATGTTCTGAATGATTTCTTTGTTCCTTTCTTCAGTGGCAATGGCATCAGATATTATGCTAATCTCAGATATCGAGCTTCAAGATCAATCACCTTAGAATTGAGATGGGCCCAGACCAAATACTTTGATAGATCATCGATAAGTAGTGGCTTGACAGAGATAGAAGGAAGTGTAAACACCAATGTAAAAGCTCAGGCAAGAATAAGGTTTTAATTTATTCAAAATCTGGGTACATCAGATATTTGGCGCGTATTCTCTTGTAATCAATCAAGTCATTAGTCCAAGTTTCTCTGATCTCGTCTGAAGTCAATCCTTCAATAATTTGTTTTTTCAAGGTGTCACTTCCAGCTAACTTATCAAAGAAATTATTGTCTATAAAGAACGGAGTTTCCTTATCAATGAAATCCTTATGTACTTGAATTAGATAATCTAAATCTATTCGTTTAGCGTCAATTAATTGAGATGTAGCTATTTGACTAAGGTCCAAACCAAAACATTCCTTATTCTCGTGTTTAGGATATTTAGCACCTTCCCCACTTCTAGGGATGTAGCTAAAATCATAGTTTTCTTTTAATGCGGGATGACCAATGACTTGAAACTGATCAGAGGTACCTCTTCCTACTGAAGCATGAGTCCCTTCAAAATAACAAAGGCTGGGATAAAGCAAGATTGACCTTAGATTTGGGAGATTGGGAGATGGTTTAATCGGAAGCTGACAAACCATGTTATGGTTATAATTCTCCAATTTAACTATTTTTAAAGTAGCTTCAACCTCATTAGACAACCAGTTCTCTCCATTGATCATCATAGCATACTCCCCTATTGTGAGCCCATATACCACTGGCACAGTATGCATTCCTGCGAATGAAGAAAATTCCTTTTTTAATACCGGCCCATCCACATAAAAACCGTTTGGGTTTGGTCGATCCAAAACAATAATTGGAATATCATTTTCTGCTGCGGCTTCCATCACATAATGCAATGTAGAAATGTAAGTATAGAACCTAACACCTACATCCTGAATATCAAAAACGAGTATATCTACATCTTGTAAATCAGCTTCTGTGGGTTTTTTCTTTTTACCATATAATGAAATAATAGATGCCAAGTCTTTCTTCTCATCCGCTATGTATTCTCCAGCATCTGCCTTTCCCTTATATCCATGCTCAGGAGCAAATATTTTAGTGACATGGATACCTAGGCTAATCAAACTATCCACAACATGAGTTTCTTCAATCATACTTGTATGATTGACCACCATTCCAATCCTTTTGCCTTTCAATTGGTCAATATAGGATTCGATCTGATATGCTCCTGGCTTGATGTCAGTTTCTTGATTTGATTTGTGTTCTTCAGAAGAACTACATATAAAAGAAAAAAGTAATATTATTGATACGAGTAAAACTTTCAATATTCTAGAATTTGGATTCAAAATACGCTATAACGGAAATAATAACTAGTGGATTAAATTTTAAAGTTGATAGGATCATCCATATATCTTCTTTTGTAGTAGATCAAAACGAAATCAAATCTCATATTACCACATATATCAACCCTGAAAGAACATTAGACCCAGACTATATCAAAAGTACAGGGATAGTAAATGATAATATAAAGTTTTCACCAAAATTCTATGAAAAGGCGAAATCATTAATTCAGCTATGGTCTGGATGCAACATACTATCTGTGAGCCCAAGAATCACTTTAACATTTCTCAAAAAGGAATTTAAATCTCTCGGGTTTGATTTCTCTCAAAATATAGGACAATACAGTGATATCGTCAATCCTGAACGTCTTCAAATTGATCGAATAGAGGACAAAGCAAGAATTCTAACAAACTACTTTTTAGAATTTGGAACGGATAGTCCAATTACAAAAAAGGATTTCACACCAAGAGCATTCTTAGAAAAAGAAATAAAGTTAATGCCAAATGAATGCGGCATATACATACTAAAAAATGAAAATGGTACTGTAATCTATATTGGGAAAGCCATAAAAATTAGAACAAGGCTTAGACAACATTTTAGGAACCTAAATAGCAAGGGTTTTAAAATCCATAGAATGGTATCAGCAATAGAGTATCAAATTACAGAAAGTGAATTATTTGCACTTCTCATAGAACAGCATCATATTCTTAAGTACAAGCCTGAACTCAATAAAGCCCTCAGAAACAATATATATAAATACGAATTACGCTACTTAAAAGATGTTAATCAAAAGGATAAGTTTGAGATCTTACCAGTTGGAAAATCTACTATAGGTCATTCTGTTAAAAGGTTTAGATCAAGAAAATCTGCTTTAGCTTTTATTTTGCATCTGACTCATACTTACGATATTAATGCTGATCAAATTAAGTGTCATAGAATATCAAAAGAGAGTTTTCAAAAAGCATTAGATAATTTAGAATTTGAAAATGAAACAGAGATACTGGGCAGTATACCACTATCAGAGTTAGTAATAATAATTAATCCTTTTTACGAAGGAAAATATATTGTTGAAGAAAAGGGATTTCCTAATTCCCATGCAATTATTGAAAATGGGTTCTTTCTTGGCCTATCCCTCACTCCTACTTCTGGATTATCTTTTGAAAAAATAAAGGAAAATATAGAGTATCCATACCAATCAGAATATGCCTTAAGTCAGAATATTAGATATCTGCAAGAGGGACTACTTAAAATTACCCGTCATTAATGCTATGTTTTCTCCTCAATGCGAATTATGATTTGGTAATAAGGAGCATTAAACTTGTTAAACGAATCAACGAGCATTATGACAACTCCTTGTCAATACTAGAGTTTAGATCAACCTTTGAGTAAAATTTCTTGCGCAGAAAGTACCATAATATAATCGCTATGCCAACGATACTAGGTAGAAAAAATCCAAATGCAAATCTTGATGAAATAGGTTTAGATAAGGTTGATCAATTTTGGAATCTGTCCCCAGCAGCTCTGATCGAAAAGACATTGATTCTAGGTCAAGGGGAATTAGCCCATTCTGGGGCTTTGAAAATAGAAACTGGAAAATTCACAGGTAGATCTCCTAAAGACAGATATATTGTAAAGGATGCAATAACTTCTGAAACTGTGGACTGGGGGCTTATTAACAAGCCTTTTGAGCAGTCAGATTTTAGAACCCTTCGAAATGAAGTAATAGAATATTTAAATCAAAAGGATCACGTTTATGTCAGAGATGTATATGCCTGTGCTAATTTAGATTATAGACTTGATATAAGAGTGGTCACCGAGTATCCTTGGCAAAACCTATTTGTAAGAAATATGTTTTTGCGTATAGGAAGTAAAAAGAACTTGGAAGCGTTTATTCCTAATTGGACGATCCTATGTGCTCCAGGCTATCTTGCAAATCCTAAAAAACATGGTACAGTAGCTGAAAACTTTGCAATCATAAATTTTACCGAAAAATGTATCATTATAGGTGGGACTGCTTATACTGGAGAGATCAAGAAAGGAATATTCTCAGTACTAAATTTCAAACTTCCACATGAAAAGAATATTCTCTCAATGCATTGCTCTGCCAATGTTGGTAAAAAAGGAGATACTTCGCTATTTTTTGGACTGTCCGGTACTGGAAAAACTACCCTATCAACAGACTCCGAAAGAAAACTTATAGGAGATGATGAACATGGTTGGTCTACTGGAAGTGTATTCAATTTCGAAGGTGGCTGCTACGCTAAAACCATAGATCTCTCAGAGGCAAAAGAGCCGCAAATATTCAAGGCCATAAGATTTGGCGCTCTTTTGGAAAATGTAAAATTCTCAGATGGTGAGAATAATATGGTGGACTATTCTGATGATTCCATCACACAAAATACTCGTGTAAGCTATCCAATAGATCATATAGAAAATATTGTTTACAACAGTAGAGGTGATATTCCTGAAAATATATTCTTTTTGACTTGTGATGCTTTTGGAGTTTTACCTCCTATTTCAAAATTGAACAATGCTCAGGCTATGTACCACTTTCTCTCTGGGTATACTGCTAAAATTGCGGGAACAGAAACCGGAATTGTAGAACCAGAGGCAACGTTTTCTGCATGCTTTGGAGCACCTTTCCTTCCTCTTCCACCTACTTACTATGCAGATCTATTAGGTAAAAAGATAGCTTTAGGTAGTAAGAAAAATCAAGACATCAAAGTATGGCTTGTTAACACCGGTTGGTCTGGAGGAGCATTTGGAGAGGGCCAAAGAATGCCATTGTCCTTTACTAGAGGTATGATTAAAGCAGCATTGGATAGAAGATTAGAAGATGTAGAATATCACTCAGAACCTTTCTTCGGGCTTCAAATTCCAAAATCTTGTCCCGATGTACCAAATTCTATTCTTTACCCCCGCGATACTTGGAGAAATGAAGAGGACTATGACAAAAAAGCTAAAATGCTTGTGGAATTATTCAACAGTAATTTTGAAAAATATAAAGCCTCTGCAAGTGAAGATATTATTGCGGCAGCTCCTAAAGGGTAACTATAACTTCATTCATATTTAACATAGATCAATTACATCAAGAGAATGTAATTAATACCTTTTACATTTGAGATGTGATAACAAATCCTCCAGTATCCATAAGCAGGGAATATAATTATGCTCTTGATCGAATGGAGCATAGTAGAGATTCTCTATTTATCACCGGAAGGGCAGGAACTGGAAAAAGTACACTCCTCGGTCTATTCAGAGATACGACTAAAAAAAGATGTGTCTTTCTTGCTCCTACAGGTGTTGCGGCCCTTCATATCAGAGGCCAAACCATTCATTCTTTTTTTGCTTTTCCTCCCAAACTAATAACCCGGCAAGAGATTACTAAAAGAAAAAATCATAGGCTCTATAAGAAGGTTGAATGCATTGTTATTGATGAGATATCCATGGTGCGAGTAGATATGATAGACGCTATAGATCTTTTTTTGCAAAAAAATAGAGAAAACTCTCTGCCTTTTGGTGGTGTGCAAATGATCTTTTTTGGTGATTTATACCAACTTCCACCTGTAGTAGCTAGTGCCTTTGAGCGACAATATTTGCAGGAGCACTATGAATCTCAATACTTTTTTTCCGCATTGGTTATGGATAGGCTCCAACCTCGGATAGAAATGTTAGAATTACATGAAGTTCATAGGCAAAAAGACAAAGGCTTTATACGATTTTTAGATAGCATCAGAACGAGAACATTTGATATGGACGATTTAGAAAATATAAATGCAAGAGTCCATACTCCTGATACAGTAATGCCCGAAGAGTATATTACTCTTGCCACACGAAATGCAGTAGTAGATAAGATAAATTCTACAAAAATGGCGCAATTGATAAATCAAGAGTTTCTCTTTGTTTGCAATATTCAGGGGCAATTTAACGAACGAAATCCTCCAGCTCCACCAAACCTTAAACTAAGAAAGGGGGCACAAGTAATGTTTGTAAGAAATGATCAAGAGAAACGCTTTGTAAATGGAACTTTGGGTACAGTGGAAGCACTAGATGACAAAAGTATAGTAGTAAAACTACAAGATGAAAGTAGCGGTGAGCAAAAACTTATTGAAGTAGAAAAATCAACATGGGAAATCATAAGATATCGGTATAGTGAAAAAAACGAGAACGAAATAGAAGCTCATGTGATAGGTACTTATGAACAATACCCACTTATCCTTGCCTGGGCGGTTACAATACATAAAAGTCAAGGCAAAACATTTACCAACGCAATGATAGACCTGACTGGAGGAGCATTTGACTATGGACAGACATATGTGGCGCTCAGTAGATGCAAAACGCTAGAAGGTATATTCTTAAAAAACCCTATTAAGCCAAAAGATGTAATGGTAGATGAAGTTATAGTTGATTATTATTTCTCACAATCCAGATAATTTCTGCTCACTAGCTATTCTATTTTTTTGAGTATTCCTATATTAAGGCTGTTTTTAATGAAAAATTTGAATAATGGCAAAAGGGAAAAAAGCATTTCGTAGAAAAAAAAGAGATGAGCGACAAGGAAAGATGGCTCTATATATAGGAATTGGAATTACAATTCTATTGATTGCCATCATATTCTTCATATCCAGTAAAAACTTTTAATCCCCTTATACATTTGTGGGTCAGAATTCAGCTGGATATCTGTTCATTCTTATATTAACGTAGAAAGGCCATTTCACATAAATGAAATGGCCTTTTTATATTGTATTGGATTGATCTTATTGTTTAATAAATTTCGTGGTATTTCCGTGTTCAGTTCTTATGAAGTAAGTTCCACTTTCTAATCTGGACACATCCAAAGAAGACTCATTAGCACTATTTATCACTGCTCTACCATCCAAAGCATATATAGTATATCTCTCTTGATCTGACAGCCCGAAGACTTGAAGTCTTTGTTGTACTGGATTAGGAAAGACTACGAGTTCATTGACTAGCTCTAGGCTAAGTGCTTTGGATTTTCCAAAAGAATCCTTTCCAGTATTACTTGTAAAATGTGAATCTTCACACGACGAGATTTTCACGTTGTCCAAGTAAACATGATTATACGCACTTGATGCATAGCATCTAAATCTGAATCTAGTTCTATCACTCAATGTAGTAGTAAAGCTAAGAGACTCATGATACATTTTATCATTGCTAAAGTGAACATCTTTATACCATTTCTTCACCTTGTACCATGTCTTTCCATCATTCGTAGAAAATTCTAGAGCAAAAGCTTCATTCTTATTCAAATATTCAGTTTTATAGGCGAATTCTACTTTTACAGAACTGTGGCCATGCATTTTCAATGCCGATGAATAAGTGCTCGAGGCCCATCCATTATTATTTCTCAGTGCAATAGAATAATCTCCGTACATATGATTTTGAGTGCTGTAATGCCTTTTGCAATCAGAGCCTCCATCATACCAATTGCCCCAGTTCTTTTCATAATCATCATTACTAACTTCACATTCGTCACTTCCACTACTGCTTATTTGTGTTCCTTCACAGCTACATCCATCTGCCTGAATTACATCATTATCTGTCTTATCATTATAGTCATCACAATAGGTACCTGGGTCTTCTTTGCTACTACCATCACTGCAAAGGTCATCACATCCTCCAAAATTTAAGCTTAGATTATAATCACTACAATGTGAAACTGTCCACTTTTTCTTGATCACACCATTATGTTTTATTATCCACTCATGGCCCTTACGCGTATTTACTCTCCAATAGCTATTGTTCTTTAATTCTTTTAAATGCTTATGAGTCCCCTGGTCATTCCAGTAGATACTGAGCGTGTGGCAGTTCTTATTAATAAAACCTAATTTAGAAGAACATGCCGTATGACCATAACTACAACCACCAAAATCGAGTTTAAGTGTTTGCTCCGAGCACGAAGTAACAGTCCAATTCTTTTTGACAGTGTGTCCTTCCTTTATTATCCATTTATGACCTTTCCGCGTAGTTACCGTCCAGTGTCCATTATGATCTAAATCCTTGTAATGGACATGTTGCCCATTATTGTTCCAATAGATACTCATCAAATTACAACCGTGATTTTTAAATGTAACTTAAGTAATACAAGAAGAGCTTTGGTAATCGTGACAGCCGCCAAAGTCCAGCTTAACAGTATGGTCACTACAAGTCGTAACATGGTGCTGTTTTTTGACTGTATGACCTTCCTTAATTATCCAGTCATGGCCTTTTTGCGTATGTGTAGACCATAAATATCCCGGTGAAATATCTTTGTGGTGAACATAATGTCCATTATCTTTTCTAAAAATGCTCAACTTCGCACAATGATCATTCTTAAATATAATCTTAGAATCACAAGTTGCATGATCATTATAACACGATCCAAACTTTAGTGTAATTGACTGCTCTTCACATGAATTTACAACCCACCTTTTTTTAATTGTATTTCCTTCTTTAATAATCCACTCATACCCTTTCTTCGTGCTTATGCTCCAGTAAGAATTTGCAGCCAGAGTTTTGTAGTGCACATGGTGACCATTATTATTCCAATATATTTTTAAATCCTTACAATGATGGTTCTTAAATACAACTTTAGTTTGGCATTCAGAATGGACATAACTACATCCTCCAAAGTCCAAAGT
Source organism: Saprospiraceae bacterium UBA7328 (assembly GCA_002471345.1). Taxonomy (GTDB): domain Bacteria; phylum Bacteroidota; class Bacteroidia; order Chitinophagales; family Saprospiraceae; genus UBA7328. The sequence continues at coordinate 630 of DKPS01000063.1, read as the reverse complement.
CACTTTATTATCAGAACAAGATGAAACTGTCCATCTTTTTTTAATTGTATGACCATCTTTTATGAGCCATTTATGTCCTTTTCTTGTAGTGACTGTCCAATTTCCATGTACATCAAGGTCCTTGAAGTGTACATGTTGGCCATCATTGTCCCAATAGATTTGGAGCTTTTTACAATTGTGATTTTTAAATGTTACTCTGGTCTGACATGAGTATGAATAGTCATGGCATCCGCCGAAATCAATTTCTACAGTCTGAGTGTAACATGAAGAAACATGCCATTTCTTTTTAATCGATTGTCCATCTGAAATTCCCCACTCAGTTCCTTTCCAAGAAGTAACTGCCCAATTTTCGTTTTGCTTCAGTTTGGTATAATATATCCATTTTCCGTAATCCTTTCTATAGATTACTGCACTAGTACATCCAGTATTTTTGAACCACACTTTTGCCCAACAATCATCATCAAAATCAGCTGAATAATTTATGCCTTCTAAAGCACCGAAGTCCTCTTCTGCTTGAGATGATATCAAACAAATAAATGATAAGCAAATGACAGATAATAGTCTAATTTGATGAAAGTTTAGCCCTAGTAGAGTTCTCATGAGTTGCAGTTTTATCATTTAAGATGGGTT
>DKPS01000092.1:575-5225 GCA_002471345.1 Saprospiraceae bacterium UBA7328 | reverse complement strand
CGAGAATAAAACCACAAAAGTCACCGCAGATGACTACAAAGACAGATGGGTATCTGAAAGCGAAGGAAAAAAAGTCGTTAATATCTAAATTGTCTTGACATTGCCCCACCTTATTGTTATAATGATATTATAATTAAATAATTCATAGAGATTGAAATGGAATTAACAAAAGAAGACGCGACTTGGGCTGCGGACAAACTAATAAATTATTTCAATAATTTTGGTAGAATTGATGACTATTTTCGCACCAGAAAACTTGAACGAATAAAAAATCTTCCTGTAAGCTTGCCCGGCATGGGAGTTGAAAAAGATATGTTTACATCTTTTGATATGAATCCAGAAGAGATGAATTTCGATGTTGTTTTACAAACCGATTCGATGTTTGATTATGATACAATGTTAGAAAAAACAGCATCCTTTTCTCCCGATCAAAACCCAGGCAAACAAGTCAAAATACTTGTAATAGAAACCAATACAAATACTGTAGTTGGTTTTATTCGTTTGGGTTCTCCATTGATAAACTCCAAACCAAGAAACGATTATCTTGGTGGTGTTCCTGACCTTCCTATTTTCAATAAACGAGCAATTATGGGTTTCAACATTGTTCCAATACAACCATTCGGATATAATTATTTGGGTGGAAAATTATTGGCAGCAATTTGTTGTTCTCATAAAATCCGTAGATTAATAAACGAAAAATACAACAATGAATTTTGTCTCTTTGAGACAACTTCTCTTTATGGAAACATCAAGGGTGCTTCGATGTATGATGGAATGAAACCTTTCCTAAGATACAAAGGTGATACAATTTCAGCATTTTTATTGACACTTGGTGAAGAAATATATGTCGAGATGAAGAAATGGTTTACTGAAAAAAATGATGGAGAAGAAATTATCCATAAAAAAGCTTCTTCCAGAAAATTGAAAATTCAGACCAAAATGGTTGGAACTGTAAAATCTTCTTTGAAGGATACTGATACTGTAAAATACAATGAGTTCTGTGAAGCAATGAAAAAAGCAACAGGGGTTACAACTCAAAAAAGATTTTACATGAGTGAGTATGGATATTCAAATGCTAAAGATGTACTACTAGGAAAGACAGAAGTGCTTGAAAAAGCAGAGAACTTTGACAGATTTGAGTTAGAGAATGTTATCAAGTGGTGGAAGAAATATGCTACGAAACGATACAATAAGATGATTGCTGAAAATAAATTGAGAACTGAACTAGAAGTTTGGAACGAAGATTCGATAAACAAAATTGATATAATAAGATGAGTCTATCTTCAGTTATAAACGAAGCAAAACAACAGAATTTCGATACGAAAAAGGTTGTGAGGATATTGGTGTATCCTAATATAACTTTCCAAGAAAATCTTGAGAGGGATAGTTTCGTTCAAGTTATCAAAAATCAAATCAAGGAACTGAACGCTATTCGTGATGACTTGTGGTTCTACTTGATTTTGACAAAGAAACTCAAACTGGATTATGACAACGTAACTCAGTATATTATTGACCTACCAACATATCCTCAAACTATGAGGTCACATTTTGATGTGCCTCTGATGCAAAAAATAATCAAACATGAATTAGATTTTGACTTGGTGATGTCTCATTTACCAGAGCATACTTTTGACTTGGTGAATGTGATGCACAATGTAACACACCATATTCCAACAGTATTTGGGTATTGTCATTGGTTCGATTTGAAAGAAGTTGTAGCGTGGCCAAAGGATAGTTTCGTGAAAAATATAATGGGATTGCTTGAATATGAGAGATGTTATTTGAATACTCAGCACCAAAAAGATATGGTCTTGAAACAAGCAAGTCATACATTCAACGATGACATTATTGTAAAACTAAATGGAATATTACAAGTACAACATTTGGGTGTGAACAGAGAAGATATAGCAGATGACATAAACGAAAATCCAGAAAAAATAATAGTATTCAATCATCGCCCAGATACTTACAAAAACTTCAATGGATTTCTAAAAGTAATTGATACACTAAGAGAACAAAGACAAGACTTCAAAGTATGGATTCCACTTTGGGAAACTAAAGATAGAACAAGAGAAGATTTTGTCTATACTACCAAAGGTGATAAACAATGGTATTATAATGAACTGAAAAAATGCTGTGTGGGATTCTCACCAAAACAGAAATATGGTGGATGGAGTGTAGCGACTACTGATGGTATGATGAATGGTGTACCATATATTATGTATGATGACACTTATTACAAGGAACTTTGCCCGAGTGCTGACTTTTTTGAGAACGATAAAATAGCAATCAATCTACTGAATCTCTTTTTAGACGATACAAAATACAGAAATGAACAAGCAGTATCTGCTAAAGAATGGATTTCAAAAAAACTAATCTACCAAGATAAAATGATTGAGATGAGCTCTTACATCGATAGTTTATTAGCTCAGACAAAGACAATAGGGGAATCGGATACATTCAAAAAAATTGTTGAGTGGATTAGAGAAGAAAGAGTCTTGAGCAAATCTCAAATAATGAAAAAACTTGGTTGGGGTCGTGGAATAAAATGGACACCATATCGTAGAGCATTGATGAATCACCCAAACATATACGATACGTTTCAAGAACATCCAATATATTGCTGGAAAGACTGATGAAAATATTGCTTCCATTTGTAGATTTGTATGACAACGATATAAATCATCCTATGATAACTGGTGGTGCTGAGTTATTCTGTAGACACTTGAATAATCATTTTGATGTAAAGGTTCATCAAATACCTATCGCTTCTTTGAAATATTCTATAAGAGAAAGAAATAGAATTAGTAACGATATAATAGATGAAGCAAATGAAATTAATGCTGATATCATTGTGTCGAATTTTTCTGGTTCAATTTTCTCTGGTGCTAAGTTGTTGGAGTCAAATATTCCTATAATGATACTAGAGCATTGTATGTATCCTATGAGGTCTATATTCGGAAGATGGAACAACGCAGACAAGAAAGGTCATTCGGTGTGTTTCGTTTCTAAGTCTCAGAGAAACAGATATAAAGAAACAGCAAAAAGATTATCTCAAAGATTACCTTCTACTAAACATTATATCAATCCTTCTTTCTGTGAAGGAGAGAAACCAGAAATTCAAGATGTGGAATATGATTGTGTTACGATTGGTAGATGTTATAGTGGGAAATATCCATTTAAATTACACGATTTTATAAAAGGAACTGACTTGAATGGATTAGTAATTACATCCAAAACCGATTATGATGACAATGCTTATTATGAAAAAAACAAGAATCGTGATAATACAATTTGGAATCAGCCATATGATGTGGTGATGAATACTTTGGGGAAAGCTAAAACTTATTTTTCGACTTGTGATTATGAAACTTGGGGCATTTCCTCTTTAGAATCTTTAGCACACGGAGTTCCAATAATTTTGAATTGTAATAAAACAGGAAGTCATGCTTCGGAGAATATTCCAGCAAGTTCAAGTCATTTCAAAAAGATAAAGAATAACGACAAGAATGCTTTGATTGATGCTGTAAAAACATTTCAAGTTGATAGAAAGGAAGTACAAGACATGACATGGGAAAAACATAATTTAGAGTCATGGAAAAATAATTTCACAGAAATTGCTTCTATGACAATAGACAAATTTAACTCCAAACATAAGAAAAAAACATGAGAACTAGAAAAAGTTTATTGAATGAAATGCTCTGTTTGTCGGAAGTTCGTGGAAAACTTGATGATTCCAGTAATGCCGAAATCGAAGGAAGATTGAAAGAAATCGACATTGAAATAAAAAATTTAAAAAAGGGAAAAAATAATGATATTGATTGATATGAGTCAAATTCTATTTGCGGCGGCATCAATGTCGATGAAAAATGGAAAAGCGGATATAAACATTGTTCGACATATGACATTAAATAGTTTGAAAAAATACAGAAAAGAATATTTCGATGAATATGGGGAACTGGTAATATGTTGTGATGGAAAGCATTCTTGGAGAAGAGAATTTTTTCCACAATACAAAGCGATGAGAAAATCTGGAAGAGAAGCTTCATCCGTAGATTGGGGTGAAATTTTTCAGATGTTCAATCAACTCAAGAGGGAAATTAAAGAGAACTTTCCTTATCGTGTAATTGAAGTTGATACCGCTGAAGCGGATGACATTATCGGTACTCTGATAATAAGACAAAGAGAAGAAGGAGAAAAGGTATTGATTGTTTCATCAGATAAAGATTTTATTCAATTACAACGTGAAGAAAACGTGTTTCAATACTCCCCTGCTACAAAGAAGTTTTTAAATGGTGTTGACCCTCAAGAATATCTAAAGGAACACATTTTGAGAGGCGATAAAGGAGATGGAATACCCAATGTTCTCAGCGGTGATAATGCTATAGTTGATAGGATAAGGCAAACACCTATAAGAAAAAAGAATCTTGAACTTTGGATGAATGGTTCACTACCAAGCGAACATACTCTACGATTTGAAAGAAATACTGAATTGATTGATTTGAGATATACGCCATGGGATATACAAAACAAGATACTTGAACAAAAAAATCAAGAACCAATCGGAAATCGAAATCTCCTTCCTTCATATTTTGAGGAACACAAGTTAGAGGTTCTAGAGAAACATATCAACGATTTTTAGTGTTTATA
>DKPS01000092.1:0-248 GCA_002471345.1 Saprospiraceae bacterium UBA7328 | reverse complement strand
AAATTATAAATACTTCCATGTTAACATTCTCACAATATCTACAGGAAAAGCTGATAATGTACGGCCAAGGTAAACGCTATGGAACTATAGTTTTTTTAGCGGGAGGAGCCGGATCGGGAAAAGGATTCGCCATAAAATACTTCATGCAAGGTGAACTTTTTAAAATTCGTGATGTCGATGAATGGAAGAAAAGTTTTATGAAAATGGCTGACCTTCAAGGTAAATTTCCAGAGATAAAAGGATTAAAT
>DKPS01000276.1:1507-9497 GCA_002471345.1 Saprospiraceae bacterium UBA7328 | reverse complement strand
TTTTATAGGGGGGTATGACAATTAATGAGGGGAGAGAAATATCCCAAAAGGTTCTGAGAATCTTCTTTCAGAATATTACCTCTATAGCCCTCGCTAATTATTTATAATACTAAGACGCTACTGGTTTATTAGGGTCTGTTCCATTAAACCACGCTTGAGCAAATTCGGCTATATTGGATTTCACGAACCCGACAGGCGGGTCATCTATTTGGAATGTGGATAAACTTCCAAAATTGTCTTCGATTATGAAATGAACTTCATCGTTTTTAGTGTGCATCGGAGAAGTCATTCCGATACAATGAAGGTGTACACCCAATTCTGGATGTACATAATATCCTCCAACATACATTTTGAGAATGTATTTTTGTTTTCGATACTCGTCTAAGTGAACAACGTTATCCTCGCCAGTCACTTTCCTCGCTTTCAAGTTTACGAAGCAATTTAATCTCGTCTTTCTTTCGTTGACGTTGTGCTTCTTCTCGTTTCAACTTTTTTTCTAAACTAGGTTTCTGGAAAAAAGATTTCTTCCTAACGAGTTTCATAGTTCCTTCAGCCATAACTGCGGCTTTGAACCGACTTAATACACGATTGATATTATCTTTCGGTCTCACTTTTATTGATATCATTTTTTATTATTCAATATTGGATTGTTCATAATAAGAGTAATAGATTATTCTTTCACTCTACATATTAATTGTAACACTTTATATATGATAAGTCAAGTTTTATAAATAAAAAGAAATCGTAAAACCGATTAGAAAGGAAACCCTGTCTTCGTTAGATGAATACACCGAAGATTTTTTTGAAAAAAATGGTTGGGCTTCTTGTTTTGAATGTGATATAATTTATTATGATTTAGAAGACTTATATGAACATCAAAAATATTGTGATTGTTTTGGTTCAATACAATTCAAAAAAACTACGACATAATAGTTTTCTTTATTTTTTCGATTGTTTCTACTGGATTATTTGATTGTGTCACGCTCCTACCAATAATAATATAATCAGCTCCAAGATCCTTTGCTATACTAGGTGTAGCTGTTCTCACTTGACCACTATTAGAAGATTGAAATTTGATGCCTGGACATACTCGTAATATACTATTGTCGTTTATATCTAAAATATCATGAGCACTACACACGATACCAGAAAACCCATATTTCCGTATTCGCTTTAGGTGATTTTTCCACATATCAATTCTATGTTCTTTTGTAATCTCAAATTGTTCTTTATCATTCCAACTAGTAAGATATGTCACACCAAGTAATTTTATATCTTCCGAATATTGGTGAAGACCTTTAAACACCTCATCATTATTGAAAGTGCTAATGGATGTCATAGTAGCACCCTTCTCAAGAATTTTCTCTACAATCGAACCCACCGTAACAGGAATGTCCCAAAGTTTCAAATCTATGAAAAGTTCTCCTTCGTAATTGGAAAACATGGAAGTGTGTTCTAAAAGATTGTGATTAATTTTGAAACCATCACAATGTGGTGCTAACTCGACAAACATCCCAAATGCTTTATCAAAGTCCATATTATCAAGAGCAATAATAATTTGCATTTATAGTTTTTCGTTTGGATTGGTGGGCATTTGGAATAGTGCTTTACACCAAGAGGGGGGAATATTACGAGCAAACACAACCCACCCAAAAGAATTTTTATCAGAAAAAGATTCTTCTCTAAAAGTTTCCATTGACCCGCCAGTAGTGAGAACATCATCAACTATCAAATAGGGGTCTTTTATATTTTGTGTGGAATATTGATTGAGGTAAGTACCAAGAATTAGACCACCTCTTGGAATGCCGATAGCAGCTTGAAATGGTCTTTTTTCTAAATCCATTATTATTTCAGCAATACATTTCCATTCTTTATTGGAAATACCATCGCATTCAATTTTCCAACTCAAGTCTAACCCAGCGTGAGATTTAAAATCGCCTTGTTGAAAAATATTCATCTTATATTCCCCATTTGATTGAAAAAATAAGAGTGCTAGAATCCACCATCTATTTCGTGACAGCTTCAACTAAGCGAGTGACTAACCTCGCCGGACAGTTTCTTGGGGGATAGTCATTCCAGCCTCAACTGATAGCTCAACACTCTCAAGTTTTATTATATATTTAGGGAAACTCCCACTATTATTTTACAGGAAATGGACTTGCAACGCCTTTAACAAAATATTGCATAGTCTCAAGCTGTGGTCTTGCGATTTCACCTTTACCAACCGTACTACCATCTGCTTTTGTAATACCTTGATCAAAAGGATAGTATGTTCCCATTTGGTCATTGATCCAGTTCATCCTAACTGTTTCAACTTTATTGATAACTTCGCCAGGAACATTTTTACCCCATGGCGATAGACCTACACAATTTTCCTGTAGACCCCATGCCCATCGTTGATTCATTTTTAACTTACCTTGTGCAAGTTGGTCAACGATATGTTTGTAAAGGACATTCCAGTTGAACATCATTCCTGTGATGTATCGGTCTGGGCCATGACTTCCCATAGGTGCATCATTACCCATACTCCAAACTTCTTTACCAGACTTCCATGCTCTTTGTGCAAGAGAAACTACACTTGGTGAATCGGTTGTGGTGTATAGAATATCATTTCCAGAATCAAGTAGAGCTTTAGCAGCATCCATATCTTTAGGTGGATCGAACCAAGAGTTAATCCATACGATATTAACTTCAATGTCAGGATTTACTGTTTGGGCTCCAAGTGTGAGTGCATTGATGTTACGAATAATTTCTGGAATTGGATGTGAACCAACTACACCAATCTTGTTTGTCTTTGTTAACATTCCAGCTGCAATTCCTGTGAGGTATCGTGCTTGGAATGAGTGACAAACGTAGTTGTCCATATTTTTGTCGTTACCCTTGTAACCAGTTGCGTGTAAGAAAACTGTATCTTTATTTTTCTCTGCAACTTTCAACATATGATCCATGTATCCAAATGATGTTGCAAAAACAATATCATGTTTTCGTGCAAGTTTACGAAATATTTTACTAGAATCTGCCTCCGGCACCATTTCTACCATCGACACATCATAACCATGTTTTGTCAGGGATTGGAATCCTTGATGATGTCTCATAGACCATCCACCATCATTTTTTGGCCCAACCAAAACATAACCAACTGAGGGTAATTTTTTACCAACTGTACTTATACTAAAAGCTGCAAACATTGCAACTACTGCCATTAAGGCAATTACTTTCTTCATATTAATCTCCTTCCGAGATTTAGGTTAAAAATAGAGTCGCCTTCCAGCAACTCCGTTAAAACTGTCCTTGTTCTGTTGATCCTTCCATTGCACTTAAATCTGTACTACCAGTACAAATTTGTCCAATTTGATCAAAATAACTAGCACCAACTTCACGTTGATGTTTGACAGCAGTAAATCCTCTCACTTGAGCTGCGAATTCTTTTTCCTGAAGATCCACAAACCCTGTCATTCCATTGTCTCTATAATTTTCAGACAATTCAAACATACTATAATTCAAAGAATGAAATCCTGCAAGAGTTATGAATTGAAATTTTACATCTAACTCTCCTAATTGATCCTTGAAAGTTCTAATCTCTTTATCACTCAACTTTGCTTTCCAGTTGAATGACGGAGAACAGTTGTATGCAAATAACTGATTGGGAAATACCGACTGAATATCTTTTACGAATTCTGTTACTTCTCCGATATCTGGAACTGCTGTTTCCATCCAGAGTAAATCACAGTAAGGTGCATATGCAAGTCCTCTTGCAACTGCTTGATCCATTCCTGCTTTGACTCTATAGAAACCTTCTCTAGTTCTCGTTCCTGTTATGAATTTGTGATCTTGTAAATCTCCATCATTCTGTAACAATGCTCCTGCAAGAGAATCCGTTCTTCCAATTATGAGTGTAGGAACATCCATTATATCTGCAGCCAATCTTGCGGCAACAAGCTTGTCAACCATATCCTGAGTAGACACTAAAACTTTTCCACCCATATGACCACACTTCTTTGCAGAAGATAACTGATCTTCTATATGAACTCCTGCAGCTCCTGCTTCAATTAATGCTTTGACAAGTTCGTGAGTATTGAGAACTCCACCGAAACCTGACTCTGCATCTGCAACGATAGGAAGGAAATAATCTGTATCACTTTTCCCTTCCATTGTCTGGATTTGGTCTGCTCGTTGAAATGTATTATTGATTCTTTTGACTACAGTAGGTACACTTCCAACCGCATAAAGTGATTGGTCAGGATACATTTGTAAACTGTCATTTGCATCTGCTGCAACTTGCCACCCCGAAAGATAGATTGCATCAAGTCCTGCCTTTGCTTGTTGCATTGCTTGATTACCAGTTAATGCTCCTAATGCACTAACATAGTTTGTGTAATGTAATTTGTTCCAGAGTTTTTCCGCACCCTGTTTTGCTAGCGTATATTCAACTTTGACAGAACCACTTAACCTTTTCACATCTGCTGGAGTGTACGGTCTTTCAACTTGATCCCATCTTCCTTCTTTACTGTAAACCATTTTATTCACTTTCTAATTGTTTTAAACAGGAGCATTCCACCAATTCTCCCAAGCGAAATGAATCCATGTATTAGTGGAATCTTTTGCCATCTCCTGAGCATAATAATGTGGCTCAAAATCGCATTCGTTATTCCACCATAAACTGGCAAATCTAACATCACATTCGATTTGTAGGGGTATTTTTATATTAGGTTTGGTAATATAACTTTTAATTTTATGAAATGTTTCACCAGAATCACAAATGTCATCAACAATGAGAACTCTCTCATCGGTTTTTCTAGGAAGATAATCTTCCCATTCTACAAAATCTCTAAGTGCCGCTCGAACGGGCTTAAATGGTCTATTGAACCAATGACTCATCATCACGCCTGGTACTAGACCACCGCGAGATACACCAACAATTACTTGAGGGTCAAATTTGTCGAGGATTATTTCTCTACACAGAACATTAACATCTCTGCGCATTTCTTTCCAATTATACCACAACTTCTTACTCACTTATACCTTCCGTATAAAAAATTAAGAATTATTCATCTAACTTATTATATATGTTTTTTATTATCACCACTTTAAGAAATTATAATTGATACAAATTCTGTTCTGTGAATCTGATTGACTCACTCCATGATGGGGAACATTATCAAGAACTATTAATTGATTTTTTTCTGACTCATAAAATGTATCATCTATGAATGTTCCGCCATTCGATTCGCCCACCGAAAAGATAGCAATCATGATATCGTCTTTCCCATAGTCTGCTTGGTCTACATGGTCTTTATAATGAACGGAATGTCCTTGATTGGTGTATAGGTTTGCTTTACATCTTAACAACTGACTAGGGCCGTAAGTGGAGTCAACGAAATCCACGATACTTTCAAATTCTTTAGTAACGTTAGAGTTGTATTGTGAGAGAACAGTTTTATCTCCCTTCATTCCACCATTGATAACTGAAGTTTGTCTATCATCAAAAAAACTATGAGTGAAGTGCCAGAGGTTTGCCTCGTCAGGTTGGAATTCATTCTCTAAATGATGTGGGCTAAAATACCAAGCAAACTCATCACTTGTTATCACCGACTCTAATGCTTCATAATCATTTTCACTTAACACATTCTTGTGTACATCAATTCCCATATTAAACTTTTCAAATTAAATAGTATCTCTCACATCCATTGTTGGTATTGGTTTAGTGGAGTCAGATTTGGCCTTTTGTTTGACTGCACAGTCCCTTGTAGTTTGATACACATACTGTTCTATCTGTGGTTGAATGATTCGATTGTCATGTAAAAACATGGTAAACCACTCCCACGAATGCTCTGACTCATATTTGTCTACTGTACATTTAGCAATCTCATATGCATCTCTAGGCGTCATTATTCTTTGAATATCTGGATTTGCAGCCATAGTAAAAAAGTATCTTGCATACCAATACACCTTTTCCCCTTCTGGCCATGGTTCATATCCTCCTGTTTCTTGTACAACAACCTCTTTTTCTTCAATGGGTGGTTGTGGTTTATTTGCTGGAAGGTTTATTGTACATCCAGTAAACAATATTATCATAATGATTATTATTGGCTTAAACATTTCCTAAACTCCATTAATCATTTGTCAAATTGGGCTCACCTCTATCATAATATTTAAATGGTTCGCCATCTTTACATCCACCCGCGCTTCTTCTATTAATATATGCCTTATCTACAAAAACTATTCCCTCATATTCACACTCTGCAAAAAATGGGGTCATTGGATATGGCCAGTTGTTTACGTTTGAACAACCAATCATCAATAGCATTACAACTAGTAATGCCATTTTCATCCGTAAGGTTTCCTTTCGGTATTTTTATGTGGAGATTGTTTTTCCACACATTGTCTATAAGGAGAAACATAATTTTGATTTGCTAATCTTGTTCCTCTTTTTAATCCTATATCATACCAATACCCAAAACATCCGTTACTGTCCATTCTAGGTGTGCAACCAAATAACATCCATGTCGCCATCATTATAAAAATTATTGATAGCTTTTTTGACATCTTCTCCTTTATATTATTGTTTACTAGACATATGTTATATACCTAACTACTAAAAACCTCATTAAGTTGTCGATTTACCTTTACAAAAGTTGTACATTTGGGAAGAGACTTCAACGTTTCAGCACCAGCATATGTGCAAGCACTTCTCAATCCTCCAAGAATTTCTTCGATAGTATCCTTTACACTACCACGATAAGGAACTTGAACCGCCTTTCCTTCACTTGCACGATAAGATTGTTTCTCTCCATAATATTTTACTTGAGCTTCTTCGGAAGACATTCCATAAAAGATCATGTTTCCGTTTTCTATTTCACCAGAACATTCATCATGACCTGCTAACATTCCACCTAACATTACAAAGTCTGCGCCTGCACCAAATGCTTTAGCGATATCGCCTGGCACAGTACAGCCACCATCACTCATAGCATGTCCACCCAATCCATGAGCAGCATCTGAACATTCGATAATACAAGAAAGTTGAGGATAACCAACTCCTGTCATTTTGCGTGTGATACAAACTGACCCAGGCCCAATGCCCAATTTTACAATGTCGGCTCCTGCAAGAATAATTTGTTCTGTCGCTTCGGGGGTACAAACATTCCCAGCAACTACAATGGCTTGGGGATGTTTCTCTCTAACTTTATTTATATAATTAAAGAATCTTTCGGTGTAACCATTTGCAATATCAATACAAATCCATTTTGGTGTAGGAAATTCTAAATCGTTATCCAATCCAATTGTTCTCATTATATGTTCATTCCAGCCCCATTCGGAACATTCGACAAACTTACATAAAGCGGTAAGTATTTTCTGATCTTTAAGAACGTGCTGCATAGCAATAGTTCCTGTGTGATCCATATTAGATGCAACTATGGGAATGCCTGTCCATGTATCATTAGAATGTTTGAACTTGAACGTTCTTTCTAAGACCGCGTTTTTTCTAGATACCAGAGTTGACCTTTTTGGGCGAATCAAAACATCCCCAAAATCTAACTTCACATCTTCTTCAATTCTCATTTTTTTCCTTCCGGCTTTTATAGTCAAAAAAAATGGGAAGAGCACTACGAGTACCCTTCCCATTCTACATTTTAAATTTCACATAGGGTTTACTTTTTGCTATAGATTCCCCATAACACCCATACGGAAACTAATCCGACTAATCCTTCGGCGCCAAGTTGTTTCACCAATGAAACTACTGCTGCTACAACGTCAATTCCTAAGAATGGGACTGCTGCTCCGAAAATAATTTGAAGAACTACTCCGAGAGCTATAACGGCGAGTCCTAATTCTGTTAGGCTGCGAATCCAACCTAATGCCTTATCTATCATATGAAAACCTCCATATTAGTTAAAGAATGTAATTATATTTATGTATTTCTGAGTTCCATCCATGATATCGGAAACAATTTTTCACATTCATCATTAATTAAATTAGCAACAATACG
>DKPS01000276.1:0-1115 GCA_002471345.1 Saprospiraceae bacterium UBA7328 | reverse complement strand
CCAATACCACTCAGTCATCATACTTTGTGGTAATATCATTCGTGCTTGTTCTGGTGCAACTCCTTCTTCTAACAATCCTTTATATGATTCAAGAGCTGCTGTTTCTATCTTAGTCTTTGACCATTGACAAACTCCATGTTTATCTTCTAATGTTCCATCCGACCCCTGCTTTTTATTTATGGGTTTCCCTCTCCATTTATCTACTTCGTAAAACTCCACATCAGTATCTACATATCTCCTACTAATTTCATTCCAGACAAGCCCCACAGTATGCTTTACTAATTGTCTTGCTACGAATACTGGAGCCTTAATTCTAAACTGTAAAGATGCATGACCAAACGGGCTCCAATGATTGTGTTGTGCGAGATACTTTATAAGTTTAGTATCACCCTCAGTCATCTCTTTTATGCGCTTACCAAAACTTACTCTGGCTGCGTTCACTATCGAGGCATCAGTTCCCATCTGGTCAATTAATTCTACTTCCATCATGTATCGTGTCGATTAGATTGTATTGGAATTTTCTTTCCTTCTTCTCTTGCTTCGTGAGCATTGTGTCTTATTCGTTCTTTGGTAGAATCTATATCATTACCAAGTGTAGTCAAGTCATCAATAGAGAGATAAGGAATAAAGCCGTTTATTGCTTTAATCATATTTTGTCGTGAGTATGTCATTTCTTTTTTATTGATGTATATTCTAACCTTGTTCTCTGACATCTAATTCAACATCCATTTAGGTTTCATACTATAATTCCATTTTGCAAAACTACTCTTCTCTTGTATGTAGTAGTTCCTATAGGCTCGAACCACATCATCATCTTTACAGGAATCGGGCATACATTGTGGTGGGTCAATCCAACCATTGTCTTTAATATTTTTTGGAGCTCTTTCTAAAATCTTTCCAAGTTTATCCCATGACTTGTGAACTTTAAATTCACCATTACTGTATCGTATAGAATATTCTGCACTCAACATACGAAACAAACGAAACAACCAATCATAATGCTGTTTAGATGAACGTGTCCAAATAGTTGAAGGGTGATTTTTATGGGCGATTTTATATAGGTCTGGATGTACCTTATCCCCATCAAGTACTCTATGAGCAGTTGATAACATCTG
>DKPS01000245.1 GCA_002471345.1 Saprospiraceae bacterium UBA7328 | reverse complement strand
CTTAATTTGACCTCCTTTATAAGTGCAGTTTAGAATATCGCCTTTTTGATGGTAATGAAATAAAACCTCCTCCGAGACTTCTCCATTAGAAGAAACTGATACTGGTTTGAATATTTTGTCATTATAATTTATCATAATTCATGATCTATTTGCAACAATGTTGCATAATGTTCTGTTTCTAGTTTATATTTGCAACACTATTGCATTTATATGCGAATACAACAGAAAAATACAATACTATTAGATAAGGCCGGAATGTTCATATCCGGACTTTGTGCTGTGCACTGCTCAGTACTTCCTATTCTTTTGATCTTAGGTCTTGGATCAAGTTTTGGGTGGATGCTCAGTCATGAAGTAGAATTGATTTTTCTAGTAGTAAGTCTTGTTATCGCTTCTTTTTCTTTACTAGAAGGATATATAAAAATTCATAGAAACCTAGGGGTAATCTTTCTTGCGCTAATTGGGTTTGCTTCATTGATTATCGGACATGAAATTGAGGTAGCTTATCTTAATATTTTTCTTTCCACCATAGGAGGTATTTCAATACTATTAGCACATTTGGTTAATTTCAGATTCCGCTCTCGAGGTATTACTTTAGCTCCTAATAGTTAGAAACCTAAATTTTCCGTTGATGTTCTCTACTTACCTTGAATTAGGCTTTGATCATATATTAGATTTTAAGGGGTATGACCATATCCTATTTGTTATAGTGCTATGTGCAGTTTACAAAGTAAGTGAATGGAAAAAAATACTCATTTTAGTAACCGCATTTACCATAGGTCATAGTATCACTTTAGCAATGTCAGCATTGAACGTGGTTAGTTTTAATGCTAAAATTATAGAGTTTCTGATACCTCTCACCATTTTGATTACAGCGCTTTATAATGTAGTTGAAACTAAAAAAAACCATCTCAATGTAAATGCGAACTATCTCATGGCACTTTTTTTTGGTTTTATTCATGGACTAGGGTTTTCTAATTACTTCAAAGCTCTACTAGGGCAAGAAGAGAGTGTAGTAATGCCACTTTTGGCCTTTAATTTAGGTGTGGAATTAGGACAACTGATCATAGTTGCTCTTACCATGATCGCAGCTTATATATTTATGAATATTCTGAAAGTGAAGCAAAGAGAATGGATACTTTTTGTTTCTGGAGCAGCTGCGGGTGTCGCTTATATTCTCCTTATGGAGGCTAAAATTTGGTAGATTATTTAGGAGAACTCTTGATCTTCATTATTTTTTTAATTTTAGACAAATAGTATGAAACCAATAAATGTCTTGTCGAAGTTTGATCTTTTTGATGAACAATGGTCCCCTAGGCGTATAGCTGAACTGAATGGACAACAGGTTATCCTAGCTAAGGTGGAAGGTGAATTCATTTGGCATGACCATAAAGATGAGGATGAGCTGTTTTATGTCATAAAAGGGACATTAAAAATGGAGTTCAGAGACCGTACTGAAGTTTTGAATGTTGGTGATCTAATGGTTGTTCCAAGAGGTGTGGAGCATAAGCCGGTAGCTCAGGAAGAGTGTTGGGTGCTGTTATTTGAACCCATGAGTACCAAACATACAGGAGACGTAGAGCACGCTAAGACAGTGAATGAATACAAGGTAATTTAAGATCTCAATCTTAGGTTATCTGATTTTCATTGGGTGATAAATCGTATCTGCTTCTGCTATAACTTGTTCTTTGTCTAAAGTCATTGGTTTTAATTTTTGACTGACAAAAAGCTCCATTTGATCAGTGTAGTGTGGACTGCCAGGTTCTGCTGAAGATCCATAACAGTGAATTGTTTCTATTTGTGGAAGCCCATCCCCACTAAATTGAACCATAGCTATGTAAGAATCACCAGCTGTATTTCTTTCCTTTCCATCTTCTTTAGTCTTAGTATGTACCGCGGCCAGTATATCTGGTCCTCCACCGATAGGAAAATCAATATCACCTCGATTATGCCTTTGAATTTTACCAAGTGAGATTTCCATGCTCCCATACTTTTCAATCATTTTTGACTTCACTTGACTTATACCCTGAACAAAGTCTTCTTCCAAGAGCTTACTTCCATATGATATGGGCAAATCTTTTTTCATTTTGGCCCATAGTGTTTTGTAACATTCTATAAAAAAAAGGGCTTTAGTATTGTCAGGATCAGTTGATCTATTCCAAGTTTTTAGGAGTGTTATGGCATCTGAAATTTCTGGATACTTTTCAGTTTTGAGATTGAAAATATCTTCTAAATTAGAAGTAAAAGGAGTGCCCATATATGAAGGGTAAGTTTGATCATACTTGATGGTCTTAAACTCGTCATAACTTAAAGAATCATAACTTTCTATCAATTCCAAAAATCTTCTACTTCTTAGATTTTCAGCTATTGGTGGCATGAAAGAAGTGACAGATTGATGGCTTCTTATTGGTGGGTTGTTTGTTGTACAGGTAGAAGAGTAGGGAGTGTTATTGGTATTGAAAACAAAACCACAGACCGGATTTAAGACCTGAGGTAAAGAATCTAATGGCGTTATTGTTGAGTTATACAAAACATCAGAACTTTCAGCAGGGACAACTTTGGACCAATCATAAGTCTCATTCCTTCCTGGGAACGACCCATTACTGAGGTAATATATATTATGGTCATTATCGGCATATACCAAGTTGGTACATGGAATTCCTCTTAATTCTAATGCTTCATTAAATTCCTCAAAATTATTGGCCCTGTTCATCTGATACCACTGCTCTATAGATTTTATAGCGTTTTGAGCCTCAAACTTCCACGCAAAAAAGCCATTGTCAGTCTTAAATGTGGTGCCAAATGCACTGTGATAAATGGTCCTTCGTATAGGAATTTTTAACGGTCCTGTGATTTTGAGCCATGCCCAAAGATGCTCCTTTTCTAATTTTTTCCACTGTCCATCTAGAGCATAATGTAATTCTTTTTCTGGATGCATTTTGAGTTTAAATACATCGGAAAAATCAGCAGCATTTACAGTGTGTGCCCATCCTAAATTTTCGTTTACTCCATGAAAGATCGTAGTACCGCCAGGGAAAGTGCCACCTAGAATGTTTTGACCTTCATCGCTTATAAGGTGCGCCTCATACCATGAGTACCATCCTTCTAATGGCTGATGACTGTTAATTGCTAGATAGGTCTGACCATCAGAAGAAAGTGATGGATTAATTGCAATAGCATTACTACCTTTCTTAAATTCTGGTTTGAGATATTTCACGATACTTCCATCCATTATTCGTTGCAGATCAGCTCCAGCTCCAGATATTTCTACTAGCCCTAATAAGGACCCAGCTACCGCATCTTCTACTGCTAATGGAAACAGATTATTACTAATTACTTCATCTGGATTCAAAACCGCAAAAGTATTTACACCATCAACAAAGTGTTCTAATATTTTTATGACTTTTGGACTTAATTCTGATTCGTATCCAGCTGCTGCGATTTCTCTGATTTGCATGAATTTTATAGCGAAATCAGCAACGATTCCATCTCGTCCCTTCACTGACCCTAGTTCACCTTTTATAGCTAATAGCTGTTCTTGCATAGTGATAAAATCATCTTCACATTGTGCCCAAGCCAATCCATAGGCCACTTCTTCATCAGTAGGAGCCATTATATGTGGGACTCCCCATTGATCCCTTACTATTCTTATAGAAGAGAATTCTTCGTGTTCAATATTTTCTGAACAAGAAAGCATTGATAGAAGTAGAATAGGTAGTAGAATATATTTTGTCATGTTATGAATCAGTCTGCATTCTCAAGATAATATGATAACTATATGTTATTCTTTGTAAAGTTTAGTAGTGATCTCTTAATGAATTTGAAAAGGAATTTTTGGTTTCTAGAAAGCTTGTGATTTCTTCATGAATCCAAGAGATATTTTCCTTTGTCAAAGAATATTATTTCCAATCCATATCAGCGCTGACTTTTAGCTCTTTCAATAGAATTTATGCAATTCGCTTCTATCTAAAAGCTTTTTCAATTATCTCTTTCTGTTGAATATCATGAACCTTCTTAAATCCAGTGGCCGGTGAAGAACTCACCCTTCTTCCTATCTCTTCAATTTCTGGATTTCTCCAGAAACTCAACAAATATTGCCATGCACCCATGTTAAGCGGTTCTTCTTGTACCCATCTTATTTTAGCACCGCTATACTTACTAAATATAGCTTCTAACTGCTTTTTTGGATATGGATATACTTGCTCTAACCTTACTATTGCAGTATCAGAGACTTTGTTTTCTCTTTGATATTTAAGCAGATCATAATATATTTTTCCTGTACAAAGGACAAGTTTTTTTACTTTTTTAGTAATGACATTTCCGTCATCTATTACTTCTTGGAATCGGGTAGATATTTGGAAATCTTTGAATTGGGATACACATTCTGGATGCCTCAAAAGAGACTTCGGTGACATGATTATAAGCGGCTTTCTGAATGGTCTTCTCAGTTGTCTTCGCAAAGCATGAAAGAGATTAGCAGGTGTGGTAATATTTGCCACGGTCATGTTGTATTCAGCACACATCTGGAGAAATCTTTCCATTCTAGCACTAGAATGCTCTGGACCTTGACCCGCATATCCATGAGGAAGAAGCATGACTAATCCACTCATACGTCTCCATTTACTTTCTCCCGCAGCGATAAATTGGTCGATCATGATTT
The DNA here is from genome assembly GCA_002471345.1 of Saprospiraceae bacterium UBA7328. Lineage (GTDB taxonomy): Bacteria > Bacteroidota > Bacteroidia > Chitinophagales > Saprospiraceae > UBA7328. Next base: position 10,977 of record DKPS01000245.1, on the reverse strand, counting down.
GTGCTCCATTGGCAAAATCTCCAAACTGAGCTTCCCAAATCACTAGGTTCTCAGGTGAAGCCAGTGAGTATCCATATTCAAAACCCAGAACAGCATATTCAGAAAGGAATGAATTAAATATTCTAAAATTGCCTTGGCCCTGGGTCATTCCATTTAGCCTGTTGTATGGATCGAATGTTTTATCATCTTTGAATATGGCATGTCTATGAGAGAATGTTCCTCTTATTACATCTTGGCCTGTGAGCCTTACATCACGTCCTTCTCTGAGTAAAGAACCATAAGCCAACAATTCTGCAAATGCCCAATCCAATGTGCCTGCATCCAATAGTTTGTTCATCCCTTTGAGAAGCCTATTGACTTTACTCATAGGAGTGAAATCATTTGGAAGAGAAGTTAGATGGTCCAAAATGGAATCTATTTCCTTTTTAGATATTCCAGTATTCGGAGATTTGTCAAAATCTCTCCCGTTCTTTGTCTTTTTTAGTGTTCGCCACGCGTTTTCTGGTTCTTGATATTCATACGGAAGGGGCTTTTGTTTTACATTATCTAGCCTTGCTTGAAGATCATTCCAGAAATTCTTCTCTAATGATTCGGCTAATTTTTTTTCTACGTCACCTCTTTGTAGAAGCCTCTCTATATAAATTTTACGTGGGTCTTTGTGTTTTTTGATCAGATCATAAAGGAATGGTTGTGTAAACTTTGGATCGTCTCCTTCATTATGACCATGTTTACGATAGCATACCACATCTATAAATACATCATTATTAAATTTCTGTCTGTATTCTGTAGCTAAATCTACTGCCCATACTAGTGCTTCAGGGTCATCTCCATTCACATGAAATACTGGAGCTTGCACAAGATTAGATGCTGCTGTCGCATAAGTAGAAGATCTGGCATCATGAAAATCAGTGGTAAATCCTACCTGGTTATTTATAACAATATGGATAGTACCACCTGTGTAATATCCATCTAATTGGCTCATCTGCACAGTTTCATACACGACACCTTGACCGGCTACAGCTGCATCTCCATGTATGAGGATAGGAAGTATTTTATCGTAATCGCTTTTATATAAAATATCGGCCTTTGCTCTAGAGAAACCCTCCACTACAGGATTTACTGCTTCTAGATGAGACGGATTAGGAATTAATTTAAGATGTACAGTTTCACCTCCAAGAGTAGTGACTTGAGATGAAAATCCTAAATGGTATTTCACATCACCATCACCATGACTCATATCAGGTACACTACCTCCTTCAAATTCATTAAATATGGCATCATAAGTTTTACCCATGATATTCGCTAATACATTTAGTCGGCCTCTATGTGCCATACCTATTATTACTTCTTGTACTCCACTCGCTCCTCCTTTAGTGATAATATGGTCTAATGCTGGAATAACAGATTCTCCCCCTTCCAGTGAAAATCTTTTTTGACCGACATATTTAGTATTTAGAAAACTCTCAAAACCTACAGCTCCATTAAGTTTTTCTAGAATTCTTTGTTTGGTTTTTAGATCAAGACCATATGCTGAGGTGAGTTCTCTGTTTTCTATCTTTTCTCTAAGCCACATCCTCTTTTCTCGGTTTTCTATATGAGCATACTCAAAGCCGATGTTTCCACAGTATAATCTATTTAAGTGTTCAAGTAATTGACTTAATGATTTACCACCTAAATTCATTTCTTCCGAAGCCCTAAAAGATTTGTCGAGGTCAGATTCCTCTAAATTGTAATCTTTTATGGCTAAATAAGGTTTTCGATCTCTTCTAGGTCTTACAGGATTTGTAGTAGAAATAAGATGTCCTCTACTTCTATAGCCATGAATTATTGATAAAACATCAAATTCTTTAGCTATATCCAGACTGATAGATGTAATTCCACTTGCAGAGGAAAGAGATGCACCGTCATTTCCTCCAAAATCAAATCCCTTAAAAAAGACTTTCCATCCCTCTTCCAGTTCATTTGGTGACTCTTTGTACTTTTTATAAAGATGGTCTATAAAGGAAGGATGAGCATTAAAAACGTAGGAGTAATCTTTCATAAATAACTCTTTTCAGTTTCTACTTTGTTTAATTGGGGGCAAATATCAAATTATCTAAAGACTAACGCAGCTTTTTATAAGCTAAATCCATAGATCAATGATAGTGCCATATATGACTCTTTGAAATCCTGAAAGAAATTCCTATTCGCCCGGTATTCAATAAGCTATTTATTACTGATCTATTGATCGATAATCTGCTGTGTTGTCTGTTGTGTTTTGACTTTGATGTAGATTATTGATTTCTAAGCAAGTGACTTTGTTTGAGACTCCAATTTTGTAACAGTTATTAAGAATATGATAAAAGTGAATTGTCGCATCTAATTTTCAAAATTGCCATGAAATTAGACTTGGCAGAAAGTGTAATGATAAGATCACAAGGCGGCTTTATTTAAGGTTGATTTTCTATAGTAAGGACCGAATTCCGTCTTCTTTTATAATAAAGATATTCAAGCTCCTCTATTTTTTTCTTTTGATATTTGCAATCTTCAGAGTAAACATTAATTGAATTGCACGACATAGAACCTTTTTATAAATGGAGAGATTTTTATACTTCCGAAAAGGATAACAAATCTCCTTTTTATGGCCGGGAGTACAGTGAGTTTCAATTTTCACAAAAAATATACAATTACTTTATCCATCCACAATGGGATTTTTACGGTTCTCCTACTATGTGTATGAAAATATTGTATATGGATTATGATAAAGGAATAAGCATAATAGAATTGTTAGGGGAGTGGAATGATTGTATCACTAATGATATCATGATATTAAAAAGAGAAGTAGTGGATCATCTTATATCTAATGGTATCTATAAGTTTGTATTCATGTGTGATAATGTTTTAAATTATCACAGTGGTGATGAGGACTATTATGAAGAGTGGTATGAAGATGTAGTAGATGAAGATGGATGGGTTTGTTTAGTTAACCTAAGTGATCATGTGCAGGAGGAGATGCAGAGTGCCAGACTACAACACTATGTGATGATGGGTGATGATTATAATGAAGTGGCATGGAGAGGCCTCCACCCTAAAGGAATTGCTATAGAAGTAGAACAACGTAGAGATAATGCCACAAAACAATTAAGGTATTAGTATTCTACTAATTGTAGAACGAAGGAATTTGAGTCATGCTCAATCATCAATTAATTTAAATAGACCATGCATAAATCAGGATTCGTAAATATCATAGGTAATCCTAATGTCGGAAAGTCAACGCTCATGAATGCGCTTCTGGGAGAACGAATGTCTATTATTACCAATAAGCCACAGACTACCAGACATCGGATTATTGGTATTTGGAATGATGATGATCATCAGATTGTATTCAGTGATACGCCTGGTATTATTCAAGATCCTCATTATAAAATGCAGGAAGCTATGAATCATTATGCATTTTCCACTTTTGAGGATGCAGATGTGATGATATATATGGCTGATATTCTAGAACCTCAAGAGCTCGATGAAAAACTGCGCAAGAGATTAATAGAATTAGAAGTGCCACTGTTTATTCTCATAAATAAGGTGGATGTCAGTGATCAGAAGAAAGTCGAACAAGCAATTGACTATTGGAAAAGTATGGTGCCCAATTCTAAGATCTTCTCAATCTCTGCATTGGAAAAGAAAGGAACCGAACATATTCTTAAAGAGATATTTAATCTTATCCCAGAAAGTCCTCCTTTTTATCCCAAAGATCAATTGACAGATAAATCTGAGCGGTTTTTTGTTTCAGAAATAGTAAGAGAGAAGATCTTAGAGCTCTACCACCAAGAAATTCCTTATTCATGCGAGGTCATTGTAGAAAGTTTTAAAGAAGGAGAAGCTCGAAGTGGAAAGATTATTCGAATTGCTGCTGATATATATGTTTCGCGAAAGTCCCAAAAATCTATTCTTATTGGAAAGAATGGATCTATGATTAAAAGACTTGGTACCGAAGCAAGAAAGAGTATAGAGATATTTTTAGAGGAGAAAGTGTTTTTAGAACTCAGAGTAAAAGTGAAAGAGAATTGGAGAGATGATGATAGGTTATTGAAACACTTTGGATATTAGAGTACTATAGCTGATATTTACATTGTCTGAAAGATTGAATCACGTATTAGGGTTCTTAATTATACATCATCCTAAGAACATTGAAATGGGAGATGTGATCGTCTTTAATCTGCTAGGGTTTATACCTAAATCAAAGTTTTTTCATCGATTATGCTGTCTTTTCTAAATATTTGATACTGATAACATAAAGATTATTAGTGATTTATACATTAAAATAAATACATATATTAAAAATACCCTTTGTGGTATATCGTGTGGGTAGAGCGAAGTGCTATATTTACACCCGAACGTAGTAAAGCTATATTCAACTGTATTAGGAAAAAACGAAATACCTGGGAACTGATAATCTAGTATAATTGTACTAATAGACGAAATCATTCACCCCGACTCATTCGAGTTGGTCTATACTTAGATTGTTTCCAGATTATTTTCATCCCTAATAGTCAAGATTTGAAACCAAAAGTGGTTTCCAAAATTTTATGTGTACGGCTAAACGTAGCATGCATTTTTGATTAGATCTCGGTGTGACGAAAAAAGTAAGAAGTACCCCCTAAGTAGTCTGTTCTTTTTTCCTAAGTAATCAACAATCAACACACTTCTCACTATATCTGATCCCTGTTAATGGAATGAAATTCTTCAGTACTTAAAGAACAAGACTGTTGATATCAGACGAAATCAATTTTCCTGATAATCAACAAGTTCCCTTTGTAATCGACTATCAGCAGCTCTATTCAGAGTGCAGATGATCTATACTTCCAATCTAATATTTTTCAAAACTTTTTTATTTAAACTTTTTAACCAAAATTCAATCTCATGAAAAGATCGAAGTTTACTTCTTTTCTATTTTCGATGGTATTTGGGTTGTTCATTACAGCTGGTCTAAGCGCACAAGTAGCAGCAGGATCAGCTGATTGTCAGGACGAAGTCAACATCACCCTTGGTGATAATTGCGATTTCGCTTTTGATAGTTTATTGGTCAATTCATGGAAACCATCATGTCTTTACATCAAAGATGCCGATGGTACTACATTAGTATCTGTTGGTGATGGGACTACAGGGGACTGTGACTGCGCTATCGAAGTCGATAGTGTATCCATTACAAGAGATACTTTTGTAAAATCTTATACTTCTGCACCTATAGAAGGGTGGATTAAGAAATGTGGTACTACTGATACAATGTATGTATTAAATGGTTCTATATCAAGTGCTGTAAGTGCTGCTCAAGGTGCTAACATTGACAATGATGCATACGCATTAGCTGCAGGTGATGGCTTTACTTGTACTACTTTTACTGGACCACAAGATACAATGTCAAATGGCCTTGTAGTCGTTGAACTTGCTGCAGATGCTAGTAAGTTAAGTATTTCTTGCTCAGCAGGAATCACTACTATCAAAGACACCTCTTTCACAATTATGTCAACGGATACAATTTTCTGTATGAAGTTTGACACTACGCATGTGGATAGGTTTAACGAGTTCAGTCATGAAACTCCATTGCAATGGTATCCTGGAGCAGTGATTGCTTCTGCAGATGCTGCAGCTGTTACAATGACTGGGTCTGGTACTAAGATACCATTAGGTGCTGATGCTACTTCATCATACACTTACCATGCATACAATCCTGATTGTAGCAACTGGTGCTGGGGTGATATCAACTTTGAATACAAGAATACTCATGTAATCACAGGTGGTACGAAAACGGATACGCAATGTGAGGATTATACTGATTACTCAAGAGGTGCAGACCGTGATTATGTAGCAAATGATAATGCCTTCGGTGTGGAATTCCCAAGATCTACTGATAGTATAGAGTTTGTTTTAAATGAAATGGCAGATAACTGTATAAGCTATACAGTAACTAAAATGGATAGAGTATCAGGTGATTTATGTGATGATATAGTGCATATTAGAGATTTCACGATCCATCATCCTCATAGTAAGATAGATTCTTATGCTGGTCCTAGTGATACAGTGGTAGTACAAGCTATGACTGTTATGGGTATGGCTACAGAGGTAAATTGGCCTGAACGGGTGGTCACTTTACAGTGTAACCTCATTGGTGATGATTTATCACCTACAGCTATCGCAGAGTATTATGCTAGTTGTGGAAAAGGAATTGTAACAAAAGGTGAAGCTGCTGTAGACTTAGGACCTCTGTTTGAATCGCAATATATGAGTCCTCCTTCTGACTTGGGATTAACAGGTTTTGCTAATGAAACTATGTGTGACAAGGTAGTTGCGAATGCTGACTATAATAATTATGGTGTCAAGCGTGCAATGCCTTACTTATTGGCACGTGAGCGCGAAGATAAATGGCTGAAGAGTAAGTTATCAGCTCTAGAGAAGTCGAATAACACTTCAGGTGTAACACCAGCTCATTATACTGTTGATAGTTTGGCTGTTCCAATTAATCCTAATCTCTGTAATGTCGTAGTATCTTACTGGGATCATAAAGTAGTACTATGTGTTGGTGAGTATAAAGTTCTTAGAACTTGGAATGCTATCGACTGGTGTAATGGTTCTACACAGGAGTTCGTACAGACTATCCACGTTGTAGATGATGTAATTGATGTTGCATTTAATATGGCTCCTGTTGAAGCAAAAGCTGATGATCCATGGTCATGTAAATTTGCTATGACTATACCATCTCCTGGATATTTTGATAGATGTAGTAATGATTATGTTTCTATTTCTGTGAAAGTTGGTTCTAAGTCAACTTCTGTAGGAAGTTCATTCTCTTTCCCACTTGGAATGAGTACTGTGACATATACACTTACTGATGACTGTGGAAATACAGCTCAGACAACTCTTAATGTAACAGTAATAGATAAATATCCTCCTGCAATGGTTTGTACTGATGAGCTGAATGTTACGCTTACAGGTACTGCTGAAGGTGGTGGAACTGCTAAAGTTACACCTGACATGCTTAATGCAGGTTCTCGTGCAGGATGTTCTGGAGAATTATCCTACTGGATTGGAAGAAAATCTGATATTGACTACAGATCATCATTTATAGCTTTAAAAGCTCAGCAAGACGATGAGGCAAATCTAGATTTATCTACTGGTATTGCAACAGCAATGGCCCAGGTTGGCTTAAGCAGCACTGCAGTCGAGTTGGATTGTGATGATCAAGAATCTGTTGATCTTGTATTATTTGCTTACAATACCGCTACAGGATACTACTCATGGTGTTGGTCTACAGTTACTGTAGAAAACAAAATACCTCCAGTAATAGTATGTGAGGATGTACCTTTGGACTGTGGTGATTCTATTCATCCTGATTGGACAGGTTATCCACACGCATATGCTGTATGTGGTGAGGTAGATCTTACATGGGAAGATGAAGAAAATCTTGATGCATTATGCTATAAAGGTACTATCACTCGTACATGGACTGATAATATTTCAGGAGTACAGTGTGTGCAGATTTTAACTATTACAGATGATGAATTGAGTGATACTCAATTTGATCCTAAAACCATTAAGTGGCCATTACATAATACTGGTGAAACTTTAACTGAGAGAGATATACCTACGACTGAAATTATTATCTACGATAATAACACTCATGGTGAGTGTAATCGTTATACTTATACTGATTATGCTGTATATAGAGGTAGTACTGCAGCAGTTAATTTGTTCAAGTGTACAATGGATGATGCATTCGAATGTACTATAGGTGGAACGAATGAGCCTACATGGACTGATCCTACATGTGGATTAGTGGGTATGACTTCTACGGAGGATGAGTTTACTTTCAATGACGGTGTATGCTATAAGATCCTAAGACATTGGGTAGTTATTGATTGGTGTACTTATGATCCAAAGGATCCAAATTCTGATGAGGTAGATAATTCATGGTTCATTAAGAACATATGTGAGGATGATGAATACTTCCAGTTTGGTAGTGATGTTGATGTCGATGGATACTATACATTTACACAAGAGATTAAAGTTGTAGATGATACACCTCCAGTAATTACTGGAGAGAATGTAGAAGTTGGTGTTGGTGCTGGTAATAAGCCTGATGCTGATGGAGAATCTGAAGCTTGTGAAGGATCTATCGATGTAACAGCTACAGCAGAAGATTTCTGTGGTGGTGATCTAGTAGATGGAGCAGAGCTTGACTGGACAGTTACTGTAGAAGCAGGAAGTGGAAGTGGAAAAATCGTTTATCCTACTGGCAGCAGTAATGGAGGAAATGATGAAGGAGAAGTACCAAGTAATGAAGGTGATTACTCTAGCCATACAGTAACTGTAACAGGTGAAGCTGGTGATGTAGTTACTTTGAAGTGGAGAGTAACTGACGGATGTAATAATGTTGCTGAAGCAGTAACTACTGTTACATTCATCGATGATAAAGCTCCAGTATTACTTTGCTACCAAGATCTTAGCACTAATGCTATGAGCACTAATGGAGAAGCTGAAGTATGGGCTGGTGATTACGGTAAAGCATATGATTGTGATGGAGAGGAAGTAGCAGTTTGGTTCTTACTTGATGAGGATGGTAATCCTACTGATGATACTGATACTGGTACTTTATCTTCTAACGTAACTTTCGATTGTTCTGATCTTGATGGCAATACTGCTGCAAGTGTAGAATTTAGAGTTTGGGCTGTAGATGGAGAAGGAAACTACTCTTTCTGCGAAGTAACTTTAAGAATTGTTGATAGCAATGGATACTGTGATAGTGACAACAGTGGAGCTAGTCTAGTTGGTAATTTATTTACTGAGGACAATGACGCTGTAGAACTTGCTGAAGTATTCATGGGCGAAAAGTCTATGATGACAGGTGTAGATGGACAATATGCATTTGATAACAATGTAATGGGTCTTAACTATGCTCTTGAAGCTGCTAAGAATGATAATCACCTTAATGGTGTGAGTACTCTTGATCTTGTATTAATCCAGAAGCATATTCTTGGATTGGATCAATTAGATTCTCCATTCAAAGTAATTGCTGCAGATATCAATAATGATGCTAACGTAAGTGCTATTGATTTAGTAGATCTTAGAAAAGTAATTCTTGGAATCACTAATGAATTCACTAACAATACATCTTGGAGATTTGGAGATGGTGCTCAGACTTTCGAGGATGAGTTCAATCCTTTCCCTACATTCCAGGAAGCTATCAATGTTGATTTCTTAACTGCTGATTCTGACAATGATTTCATTGCAATCAAAGTAGGTGATGTAAGTGGAAACGCTATCGCTAACAGATTGATGACTGATTCTAGAAGTAACACTAATGTAGCATTTGCTGCTAATGATCAACTGGTTAATGCTGGTGAGATTGTAAGCGTAAGCTTCAATAGTAATGACTTCAACGGAATGAATGCATTCCAGTTCACATTAAACACTGCTGGTCTTGAGTTCACTAATGCAATTAGTGGAGCACTAGAGATGAGTAAGGAGAATGTAGCTGTATTTGATGGTCAATTGACTGCTGCTTGGACAAGTGTAGAAGCTGTATCTACTGGTGATGAGTTATTCACACTAGAATTTAGAGCTTTAACTGACACTAGATTAAGCAATGCTATCTCTATGACTTCTAGCATTACTGATGCAAGAGCTTACAACAGTGAGCTTGAGAGATTCAATACTACATTAGTATTTAATACAGAAGAAGGAAGTACAGTTGGTGCTGCATTTGAATTAATGCAGAACAGCCCTAATCCATTCCAGAATGCGACTACAATCGGATTCAACCTTGGAGAAGCTGGTCCAGCTACATTGACAGTATTTGACGTAACAGGTAAGACTGTAAGAGTAGAAGCGGGTAACTTCGATAGAGGTTATAACGAGGTTTCTCTTACTAAGTCTGAGCTTGGTACTTCAGGTGTACTTTACTATCAACTAGAGAGTGGTGATTTCACTGCTACTAGAAAGATGATTTTGATTGACTAAGATTTGATTTATCAAATTTCAGTCTTCTAAATAGACACGGGGCTCGATCATTTATGATCGGGCCCTTTTTTATTGTACTACATGAATGTGCCTTTCTTTGCTCTATCCATGCCAATTCACTGGCAGTAATCTTCCTTCATATATATGTTAAAGTGAAATGTGAAAATATATTCACTTTAATTTGGTCAGCAAATAACATATTAGATATATTTGCAATGTATTAAGAAATTCCTTCCTAGAAATTAGATAGAAACCAAAGGCTTGAACAGCTCGTGAGAAAGGCTGTTCCACAAATTTTACACTTACCAAGTACACTTACTAAATAAGACGATAAAGATTTATTTACTATATCCTGTTTGGATAATAGAACCTTGTTTCTATGAGAACCTATTTTTGTTTTTTGATCCCAAGAACAGATGTAAGTGCACGTCTCCATGTGAGATGTGCACTACTTTTGCTTATATCTGGCATTTTCTTTATGCCATCTCTCATGGCACAGAAGTGCCCAGGAGGATTAGATAGTATTCAGCAAATCTCAGTGGCAGTTGAGTGCGATGGTTCTATATTAATAGCTTGGGATGCACATCCTGATAAGTGCTATACCTTTTCTATACCGGGCATAATTACACAATCAGATGTGTCCAGTGGTAAAGTAGGGTTGACCGGATCAGGTGCAGGCATCAGCACAGGGACTCACTTTTATGTAAACGAATCATGTAGTTCCACAGCTACTACAGACCCTTGTCAACCTCATTCTGGAGGTTCTACCTCCGTTGATATTTATCAAGGTATACTGCCGGATCTAGGATCTCAAGGAACATGGAATTTTGCTCCTAGTGGTTCTTCTGCTAATACAAAAGATGTAGGTACTGAGTTTTCAGGTAGTTCACCTTCTGATCTTCCTAATATTTTGTCAGATTCAAAATTGGAAGCAGAGACTTCTTCGATAATAAGACCTTCAGGTTTAGGGACTACTGATGCAGA
>DKPS01000240.1 GCA_002471345.1 Saprospiraceae bacterium UBA7328 | reverse complement strand
CTCTCACTAAATTTTGATTTCTTCATAACAGTTTAAATTTAATTCATTTTTAAACTGTCTTATTTTTACGCAAGGCTACAAGGGCAAATGCAGATCTGCTCTGTCAAGAAGAAGCCATACTTGAAGCTGCAGGCTTAACCATAAGAGCATTTTTATCCATTAATGCTACTGATGAGATTAGGGACATGCCAAATAATTATAAAATGCCGCAATCTTTACCTATTAAAGATGAATTTGGAATTTTAGTCGCGAATAATTTTTCAAGTCTTATCACAAATAATTTGTTCAGGGCAATTGATACTTCTCAGACTGAAAATATTTTTACAGGAACTGATATTGGTGGATCTCTCGCATCAGACAATTGTAACAATTGGACATCCAATACTTCTTTTAGTGGAGCTGTATTCCAATCAGATTTAATAGAGTTCCTTGGGACTGGCAATCAAATCCCATGCAGTGAATCTTTGAAATTGGCATGTCTTGCATTTCAGCCTGTCGCTGACTTTGAAGTGGAAGGATTTTCTAGATTTGGGATTGATGCACCAAATATAAAAATGAAACATTTAACCGATGATTGCACACTGCCTTCATCTGTAAGTTCAACTAAAGATTTCGATTTAGGAATCGATGTATCTAAAATTTTATCTATAGAAATTTTGACAAAACCAGAAGGGTTAAGCAATCTTGTACCTCCAAATGTAAGGGAAACGATTTCAGGAATGGAGTATGAGTACGATTTGCAAGGGTCTATCCTTAAATTAAGAACTACAGAAAACAACAGTGATCTTATATTAAGCTCAGAATGCAAAGTCTTCATCATTTATTCTGAATGATAGAAATTTTGAAATAATCTGATTTGGACAAGTCTTAATGATGTATTTAAAAGGGTTTTCCTGTTTTCAAGACGAATTAGATAAAACCAAATATTAATACATTCTGACTCCTTTCGCACTATCATTTACAACCCAATATCCCTACATTTGGGCATCCAAAAGCAAATCTAAAAAATGCAAGAAATACTTAAAAATCTAAGACTATCTGCTCCTTATTATTCTGCAAGTACCGGTCAAAACTCATGGACTTCAAATGGCAGTGAGCTTAAGATCACATCACCTGTAGATGGTGCTGCCATTGGCAATGTGAATAGTGCAACAGAGGATGATCTCAATAAGATCATTGGCAAAGCCAATGAGAGTTTTCAATTATGGAGAATGATGCCAGCTCCTCAAAGGGGAGAAATAGTGAGGCAGTTTGGCGATGCATTAAGAGAAAACAAAGAAGAGCTAGGGAGATTAGTGAGTTACGAAATGGGTAAAAGTCTTCAAGAAGGCTGGGGAGAAGTCCAAGAAATGATAGACATATGTGATTTTGCTGTAGGCTTGTCTAGACAATTATATGGACTCCAAATGCACTCAGAAAGGCCAGGACATAGGATGATGGAACAATGGCATCCATTGGGTATAGTAGGTATCATCTCAGCTTTTAACTTTCCTGTAGCAGTATGGGCTTGGAATAGTGCCATTGCCTGGATTTGTGGCAATGTATGTATATGGAAACCATCTGAGAAAACACCTTTTACCGCTTTGGCATGCCAACGTATTTTCGTAGATGTATTAAAAGCTAATGACCTCCCAGAGGGTATCAGTAGCATAATTATAGGAGGAAGAGATATAGGAAAAGCAATGGCAGAGTCCAAGGATATTCCTTTGATTTCTGCTACAGGTTCTACCAGAATGGGTAAAAGTGTTGCACAAGCTGTAGCAGGGAGATTAGGTAAATCCATCCTTGAACTAGGTGGTAATAATGCAATTATTATTTCAGATAATGCCGACCTCAATCATGCTGTTCCTGCAATTGTTTTTGGCGCAGTAGGCACTGCTGGTCAAAGATGTACAAGCACCAGACGATTAATCATACACAAAGATCAATATGACACTTTGGTAGAAAAGTTAGTCAATGCATATGGACAGCTTAAAATAGGAGATCCTTTAGATCAAAATAATCATGTAGGACCAGTTATAGATCATGATGCTGTAGAAAATTATAAAAAGACAATTAAAACCGCAAAAGAACAAGGTGGCAAAATCCTTTGTGGTGATGAGGTTCTTACTGGAGATGGATATGAATCAGGATGTTATCTTAAACCTACCATAATCGCCGCTACCCCTGATATGCAAATAGTAAAACATGAGACTTTTGCTCCTATACTATATGTAATGCCTTATGATGAGCTGAATGAAGCTGTAGATATTCAAAATGGAGTTCCTCAAGGACTATCATCGGCAATATTTACTCTTAATGTAAGAGAGGCAGAATCATTCTTATCTCAGACTGGTTCAGATTGTGGTATTGCTAATGTCAATATCGGCACGTCTGGAGCAGAAATCGGTGGTGCTTTTGGAGGTGAAAAAGAAACAGGTGGAGGTAGAGAAAGTGGGTCAGATGCCTGGAAGGCATACATGAGGAGACAGACTTGCACAATTAACTATAGTGATCAATTGCCATTGGCACAGGGAATAAAATTTGATCTTTAATGAAAATGTAAGCTACACTAAGGAAATAAAATCTAAATATTTTTCATTTAAATTAGAATAGATAACATTATAATTCATTCACAAAAACTATAATACATGACTTTATTTATTGCTTTTTTCAGCTTCTTTCTCACTGATATGGACAATTCAACTTTAATAAGTGATCATACTGGAGAATGGGAATACTCTGTGGTATCTCCTGACTATACTTATAAAGGTGTAATGGAGCTAACAATAGAAGGTAGCGAATACGCTGGATTAATTATGTCAGAAGGCACAGAAACTGAGCTAAATGATGTCAAAATAGACGGAAATGAACTCACTTTTAATATGACGGTACAAGGATTTGTATGTAATGTCAAAGGTACTTTTGATGGAGAAAGTTTTACTGGTGAAGTAAGTGTAGAAGGAATGGCATTACCCATGGAGGCTAAGAAAGTAGGATAAATTTCCTGTTTATAAAATAATAATAGGCTGTTTTGATTTAAATCAAGATGGCCTTTTTTAATTTGATTTATACTCAAAGTGAATAAGCATTAAAAGACACAATGCTTCATTTGCATTTTGTCTTTCTATCCAACTTTTGGCAAGTTTAAAGAGCTTCTTTGTCAAGTCAATTGAACTGAGTTTACTATTGCTCAATAATACTTGTACCTGAGGATTATCTTTGACTCCCTTGATATCAGAAGCAGAAGGCAAATTATCTAGTGCACCTAATCTAGCTAAGTTATTTCCGCTTAACAAAGTACTTTCTCTTATGTAAATAGGTAGTGCATCTATACCCATTCCTATTGCCCTCAAGGGTTTAGGAATTTCAAAAAGCGAATCTCCTGTAACTCTACTATACCAATTACCTCCCATTCTTGCGACAAGGTCCAGTGCCTTTGTATCTAATTGCCCACTTTCATTTAGATATTTCTCCTGTACATGTATTTTCACCACTTTGGCTATGACAAGATTACCAGCTCCTGTGTCATCGCCTAACTCAATGATCTTTTCTACTGTACATTCCAAAGCAACTGGTGATTCACCTACTCTAGGAGGTCTTATCAGATCACTTTTTATTTGAGTAAGTCCTGATTTTATAAACTCATTTACTCCTTTAGGGTATGCAGTACTAGAAAGGGACATCTGCTCTACTATAGGGTAGTTCACAATATTAATCACTACCTCTCCGATTTCCTTTACATTATCTAATGTGTTTTTGTGACCATTTCTGCCCTTTGCCGGAGAGAATATCATAATAGGTGGATTGGAACTAAAGACATTAAAGAAACTGAATGGACTCAGATTTACATTGCCTTTGACATCTATGGTACTAGCAAAACATATAGGTCTTGGAGCAACTGCAGATAATAGTAGGTGATGAAGAGCAGGTTGCTCAAGATCCGATGGAAACATGGATTTTATCTGATTAAGCATCTATTCTATATCTAATCAATTATTTATGAATCCTCTTCACGACCATTTTATCATGAAAACACCTCTGATGTCACCTCTCCAAACCCAACTCTAATTCCATTCTTTTCAGCATGTCCTCTTAATGTAACACAATCACCATCTTCTATAAATGTGCGGTGTGTATGATCATCAAACTCAATGGAATTTTTTCCTCCCCAAGTCAACTCTAATAAGGATCCATATGATGACTTTGTAGGTCCTGATATAGTCCCAGATGCCATCATATCTCCAACTTTCACATTACAACCATTTACTGTATGATGGGCAAGTTGCTGAGCCATATTCCAGTACATATATCTAAAGTTTGAATTAGAAATGATCTTTTCAGATTTACCTTTAGGAGAAATTCCTACTGAAAGATTTATATCATAATTCATATCTCCTTGATATTGCAAATAAGGCAATACTTTGGGATTTTGAACTGGACCAGGCACTTTGAAATGTTCTAAAGCTTCTATTGTAACTATCCAAGGAGAAGTCGATGAAGCGAAACTTTTACCTAAAAATGGACCTAGAGGCACATATTCCCATTTCTGAATATCTCGTGCTGACCAATCATTAAAAAGTACCATACCAAAGATATGATCAAGAGCATCCTTAGTAGTTACTGACGATCCTATCTCTGTGTCCTTTCCAACGATAAAGGCCATTTCCAACTCAAAATCCAATCTTCCAGAAGGTTGGAATATAGGAACCTCAGTTCCTTTTGGTACTACCTGACCTTTAGGTCTCTTTATAGGAGTACCACTTACTATTATAGACGAAGCTCTTCCATGATAGCCTACAGGCAAATGTTTCCAATTGGGCATTAGAGCTTTATCTGGATCTCTGAACATCGTACCTACATTTGTGGCATGCTCAATGCTGCTATAGAAATCAGTATAATCCCCTACATGCACAGGTAAATGCATAGTAGCATCAGCTTGGTCAACTAATATATTAGGGTGATTCTTTAAAGGCGATTCCTTTGAGACAAGTAGGCTTTGGACATCTAATCTCAATTGGTTAGTTATCTTTTTACCTAATCTTATAAAATCATTGAGTGTGTCCTTTTTGAAATAGTCTGCAGATACATCTATCCATCCCTTTTCGGCACAAGATGCTAGATCAACTATCTGATTACCTATTGCTATTCCAGCTTTCCTTTTCCCATTATTAACTGAGAATATGCCATAAGGCAAATTATATATGCTAAAGTCTGAGTCACCGTTTATGGGTAACCACGATTCCATTTTGTTCATTTACAATGTTTTATGAGTGATCTACCCAAGATTTATAATACGTACCGTCGTCAATTTTTAACGCATTTTCTGTAACCTGAAGTGGGCTAAAAGTATCAATCATCACTGCTAATTCTTCAGTCTTTTTCTTGCCTATACTAGCTTCATAAGTTCCAGGATGTGGTCCATGCGGAATACCAGCAGGATGCAGTGAGATATGCCCCGGAGCAACATTTGTCCTGCTCATAAAATCTCCATCTACATAATATAGTACCTCATCAGAGTCAATATTGGAATGATTGTATGGAGCTGGAATTGCCTGTGGATGATAATCATAAAGACGTGGGCAAAATGAGCAGATTACGAAAGCTTTAGTTTCAAATGTCTGATGTACAGGAGGTGGTTGATGAACTCTACCTGTTATCGGCTCGAAATTATGTATAGAAAATCCATATGGAAAATTGTATCCATCCCACCCTATTACATCGAATGGATGCGTATTATAAACCATCTCATGAAGGGTGCCTTGTTTTTTTACCTTGATAACAAAATCTCCTTTCTCATCATGTGTCTCTAAATCTTGAGGCAACTTAAAATCCCTCTCACAAAACGGTGAATGCTCCGATAGCTGCCCGAACCAATTACGGTATCGCTTAGGAGTATATATCGGATGAAACGACTCTGCATAGAGTATTCGATTATCTTCTGTGTCAAAATCAATCTGATAAATCATCCCTCTGGGGATGATGAGGTAATCACCATATTCAAATGGAATATTGCCCACTAAAGTCCTCAAAGTACCGCTTCCTCTATGTATGAATAACATCTCATCAGCATCGGCATTTTTATAGAAATAATCTTTCAATGACTTCTTTGGAGCTGCCACTCCTACATGCACATCATTGTTAACCAACAGCGGTTCTCTAGCTTCTAAAAAGTCCTCTTTAGATGCCACATCGAAGCTGATTAGTTTTCTCGATGCAATATTCTTAGCTACAGCAATTTTGGGAGATACATCAATGCTCGAGATAATCTCTTTTACCTGTGTGGGCCGATGAACATGATATAGAAGAGTCGACATTCCATCAAAACCAATGGTCCCGAAAAGCTGCTCATTATATAGCTGTTCTCCATTTTTGAATATGGTATGACGTTTAGCCGGAACGTTTCCTAATTTGTGGTAGAATGGCATAAATGAACAGGTTTATAATGTTCCTCTAAGTTCTTGTTCTCTTTCTATCGCTTCAAATAACGCCTTAAAGTTACCTTTCCCAAATGAGTTTGCTCCTTTTCTTTGGATGATTTCGAAAAACATAGTAGGTCTTGGTTCTATTGGTTTTGTAAATATTTGGAGCAAATACCCATCATCATCTCTATCTACCAAGATTCCTAAATCCTTTAACGGTTGTAAATCTTCATCTATCTTCCCCACCCTATCTAATAATGTGTCGTAATATGTAGTAGGCACTCTTAAGAACTCAATTCCTCTACTTCTCAATTGCAAAACTGTGGTGACAATGTCATCTGTTGCAACAGCTATATGTTGTACTCCTTCTCCTTCATAGAAGTCAAGATATTCTTCCACTTGAGATTTTTTCATTCCTGCTGCTGGCTCATTGATTGGAAATTTAATCTTGCCATTACCATTACTCATCACTTTGCTCATTAAGGCAGTATATTCCGTAGATATGTCCTTATCATCAAAGGAAAGAATTTGGGTGAAACCCATCACTTTTTCGTAGAACTCAACCCAGTAATCCATTCTCCCTAATTCTACATTACCAACCATATGATCTACATACTTAAGACCCACTGAAGTTGGGTTGTAATGCGGAGTTTCCCATTTTTGATATCCAGGTAAAAATGTTCCAGAATAATTTTTTCTTTCTACAAAAATATGCACTGTTTCTCCATAGGTATAAATCCCTGACCGAATCACATATCCATCTTTATCTTCTTCACGTGTGGGTTTCATATAAGGCCTTGCCCCTCTCTCTACTGCAGAATGGAAAGATATTGTAGCATCATCCACCCATAGGGCTATCACTTTTACTCCATCACCATGATTATCAATATGCTCTCCTATTTTAGTCCCACTCTTTAATGGTGTGGTAAGTACCAATCTGATTTTATCTTGACCAACGACATAACTCTCCCTGTCCTTTAATCCGGTCGCTAAACCGGCATAAGCAAGTGACTGAAACCCAAATGCAGTTTTGTAAAAATGCGCTGCTTGTTTAGCATTGCCAACATAAAGTTCTAGGTAATCCGTACCATTAATTGGCATAATATCTTTGGGTGTCGATTCTTTTTTTGGAACAGTAGCAATCATGATTCTATATTATTTTATAAGAATTAAACTCGAACAATCTATTTATGTTGCATATGTAACAATTATTTGTTGTTATTGCAACATTATGTTATAAAAAAAATATTATAACATTAAGGCTAAGGCAACCATAGATTACAAAAGAGGAAATAAAAAAAATACAATAGATCTAATAATTCCAATTATGAAACCAATTAGATCATCTGTTTAAATGCTTCTTGGAATGAGCAAAATGCCTATTCTGATGAAGTTCAAAAAATCTCAGCATACCGACCAATGTTAGCCTCCCTGCTAAAGGTTGCTTATACACTTCTAGGCCTATGTACTTATCACCAATCGAATTCAAAAAAGATTTCAAATCAGTCCTAGACTCTTCCCAACATCTTTCAAGCATCTCAAAAGTGAGGTTATCAGGAAAATTAACTTCTGATACCGTTGCGGGGGCCTTAAATTTAAAAGGAGAGGTCATGAAAAACCATAAAAGGATAATTCGAAAAACTGTTTGAATTCCCGATTTATCTAAAGTTGGATTAAAACTTAATTTTTTCTTTACATAAGCTAAAGATCCTTTTTCGGCAAGATAGAGATGATAACCATGTTGTATCAGTGACCACTGTCCAACAGTCTCAGACTTCTGCTTTTCATCACTCAGCTTTCCAAGTTCATTCATCCACTTTGACTTAGCCTTCTCGATTTTTTCAAATTTGTCAGAGTATTTTACGTTCATGTTTTTTACTTTTAAAGTAAATCCAAGTGAACATAGATTTAATTCCAATTAGGACATCAAAAACTAAGAAATGCTAAGAATAATTTTACTCAGTTTTATAACCTCCATTTTCATTTTTTGTAAATCTATGGATGATCGACAGCTATCAAAAGAACCTTCTTCAGAAAGTCAATCATTATTTAATGGTAAAGATCTGAGTGGATGGGAGATTTATGGTACTGAAAAATGGTATGTGGACGATGGGCTTCTTATATGTGAAAGTGGCTCCGATAAAGGATATGGATATTTAGCCACTACTGGCACATACAAAAATTTTGAATTGTCCTTAGAATTCCAACAGGAAGCCAATGGTAACAGTGGTGTATTCATCAGGTCATCTATAGAAGGCACAAAAATAACAGGATGGCAAGCAGAAGTCGCTCCTCCTGGTCATAGCACTGGAGGAATTTATGAATCCTATGGAAGAGGGTGGCTGATCAAACCTGATCCATCACTAGACAAGCATCTTAAAATGGGCGAATGGAATAATATGACCATAAAAGCCGACGGCGATACGCTCACCACTTATCTCAATGGAGTTAAAATGATATCGCTTACAGATGAAAAGATAGGTGCAGCTACTGGTCAAATAGCATTGCAAATACATGATGGGGGTGGAATCAAAGTAAAGTGGAAAAACATCACATTACAATCCATCTAACTTCTTCTACAAAAGTTGATTCTAAATACTAAAACATAATAATTACTTAGAATATTTGAATCTCTTCGTTCAACTAGATTCATCAATCTTAAGTAAGTTTTAAGAGAAATTATGATTGTTAATAAGTACTTTCAATACATTGAAAGGCGAATTCATGAAAATACAGGACTCCACATACGTTTTCCTGATTATGGTAATTCTTCTTATTATTTCATCTTGTTCTCAAGATCAAGAATTAATTGAAGAATTATCAAATGAAGCATCGAAAATCCAAGAGCATTATCGACCTTATGTAGATCGCTTTATCTATGAAGCGGTAAAAAGGAAAGTAAATGTCAATGACTCTAGACTTTACGTAATCACTGGCTTTCCACGATTAGACGTGTGCGGATTTGGTTATTACAACTATCTTGGAAATGGATCAATGAGAGTAGAAATTAGTCCTGAGCCTTCATGTTGGGCAAATAGAAATGATCTGGAAAGAGAAATTTTGATGTTTCATGAACTTGGGCATGCAATACTAGATAGACAACATAAAGAAGGCAATTTTTCAATATCAAACCCAACATCCATAATGTGTAGTGAGACTTGTAATGGGTTTTTCAATTTGTATAATAAGTTCACACCAAAAGTAAGAGACTACTACATTGATGAACTTTTTGACCCTCTCAAAGACTCGCCTTCATGGGTGACAAAAACTGAATCGACAATAGTAATAGAAGATAAGATCAATGACCAAAGTGATAATTGGAAATTCTTTTCATCATTTGATTCTTCTGGTATTTTTACTTCTGATAGACTGGACACGATAGGCTCAGATAATTTTGCATTAAGTATCACATCCACAAATCCAAGTGCTGATAATACTTTCTCTTTTTGGAGGCGAACAATTGAAAATCCACAGTACCCAATTGGAAGTGGATTAAAGCTTTCTATTGACATCACAACAGAAAATCTTGCTGGCAATGGTGTTTCCATCGCAATGAGAACGGATTCAAAAGACAATGAAGAATTAATGATTTCATCGTTTCAAACTACTCAAGGCAGGACCACATTAAATGGTAATCTGGAGAACAAAACGGTTTCTGTGAATATTGGATACTTCCCAGAGAAGGTAGAAAACATTCACATCTTTCTTCTCATGTTGAATAAAACTGAAGGCAAAGCCTACTTTGACAATATCAAACTCGAACTATTAGAATAGTTTTTAAGAATGATACTTTTGTAAAATCTCAATAACAAAAGATTAAGTCATTAATTGAACAAGTCTCAAAATTCAATCTTATTCATTGATCCTAGAAAATTTCCATTTTACTATGGATGGATTGTACTAACTGTTGGTACTCTTGGATTTGTGATGAGTGCACCAGGTCAGACTATCGGAGTGTCAGCATTTACGGACAGTCTATTAGACTCACTTTCTCTTAGTCGTGACCAGCTAAGTTTGGCTTACATGGGAGGCACAATGATCAGCGCTATAGCACTTACTCGTGCAGGGCAATTTTTTGATCGATTTGGGGCTAGATACACTACATTAATTGCAACTTTTGGATTAGGTATAGCCCTTCTGTATTTAAGTCAAGTAGACAAAATCACAAATGCTTTCGGAGGAGGCCTACTAATTACATCCGTTTTTATTCTTATCGGTTTTGTTTTCATCAGATTTTTCGGTCAAGGAGTACTAAGCCTTTCAAGTCGTACGATGGTAGTAAAATGGTTTGACGCTAAGAGAGGATTGGCTGTTGGAATCATGAATGTTTTTGGAGCATTTGGTTTTTCAATTGCCCCAGTTCTGTTTGACATTTTAATCTTAGGACATAGTTGGTCAGGAGCATGGATCATAATGGGCTTAGTTTCAGCCGTTGCGTTTCCTATAGTTGTAATTCTATTCTTTAAAGAATCTCCAGAGAGTTTTGGATTATTACCAGATGGCTATTCCAAAACAAAAAGACCAATCTCGAAACCTTTAAAATTTCCAATCCACAAAGATTTCACTTTAGATGAAGCAAGGAGCACTTTGAGTCTTTGGGTTTTTGCTGGCTATCCTGCACTATTTGGTCTCGTAGCCACTGGATTCACCTTTCATGTAGTTTCTCTTTTTGCTGAGTATGATTTTAGTAGAGATACTGCTATTCAGATTTTTCAGCCAATTGCCTTGGTCTCAGTTATATCTACCATTTTTTGTAGTTGGATAAGCGATCATATACAATTAAAGTATTTGGCTTATTTATTTTCTATTGCAGCGATGTTGACAATGTATGGAATGATGAATCTACAATCTTCAGGACTATATTATTGGTTACTTGTAGGAGGCTACGGTACTTGTTCTGGAGTACACGGATTGGTTATTTCATTATTCTTACCTCGATTTTACGGTAAGAAATATTTGGGAGCAATCACTGGTCAGGCAATGACTCTAATAGTTTTTGCTAGTGCTATTGGCCCTATACTATTTAGTCAATCTTTATCTGTAACTGGTTCATATAGCACGGCTGCCTTTATTTGTGGCACAGGGTTCTTTTTACTTCTCATAGCATCTTTTTTTACTAAGAATCCTCAAGAAAGCCTTACAAACAGCAATTGAATTTTAATACTGACTACAACGATTTATGTGACCCATCACAAAATCCTGGGTTTGCCGTCCTTTTACAAGTGCATAAATAGACGGTTTTAGTTTCTTCGGCCGTCATTCGTAGAGGTGTGAAATCTGTACCCTCTTTATGATTTCCGTCACAGAATGGCTGATTTGAAGAAAGGCCACATGTACACCAAGAGTAAGATTTTCCTTTTACTATTTCTACTGCAATTGGAGCAGTACC
>DKPS01000037.1 GCA_002471345.1 Saprospiraceae bacterium UBA7328 | reverse complement strand
CCATACTTAATCCAATCTCAGCAGTAGATTGTCCTATTCTACCGAATCCTATTACACCTAAGGTTTTTCCTTCAAGTTCAAACCCTTTGGAGTAAGCTTTCTTGAGGGATTTGAACTCTGTACCACCTTTTGATGGCATATTTCTATTAGAATCATATAAAGATCTCGCTACTGATAGCATATGAGCAAATGCTAGTTCTGCTACTGATCTAGATGATGCAGCCGGTGTGTTAAGAACAGCTATACCTTTACTTTTGGCATGATCCACATCAATATTATCTAAGCCAACACCACCTCTTCCTATTGCCTTTAGATTTGGACAAGCATCAATTAATTCAGTTCTTACTTTAGTCGCGCTTCTCACGCATATAGCATCGAAATCAGGCAATTGAGAAGGAAGATCTCCTTGCTCTATTTTGTCTAAACTTACTTCATGCCCAGCATCTTGAAGCAATTTAGCACCAGAAGGATGTATACCGTCGTTGATTAATATTTTAGCCATGGTAGGATATAATTTTATAATAAGTCACAAATGTATGACTAAGATCTTCTTAAGGAAAGTGCGGGTATTAAAAGGCTATTTAGACAAATAATCTTAATAATTGGATTATCATTCATCTTGCATAATAATGTGTAGTACTCTCCTTGAATATGAAATAAATAGGTAACTCATCTCTATTGTAGGAAAGAAAATTTGGGTGAATTAATATTCCAGAATCTTGGATTAATGATCTTTATCTTAATCATGTGCACAATTAGTTTCTTGTTTTAAGCGAAATAATCTTGAAATAGTTTTTCTTGTACATCTAGAAGCCTCGCTTTTCTAGTAGTATAATAGAGTAGATATATAAGTCAAAGAAAATTGAAAAGTTTAAAATCCAATTCTTAGCATTGTCGTATGAAGCAACCAAAACCTTTTTCTATACTATCAGACATTATTCATCAGAGAAGATCCATTTTTCCTCCTATGTATACTGGAGAAAAAGTGGATGATAAGATCATATTAGAATTGCTTAATAATGCGAATCAGGCTCCTTCTCATAAAAAGACCAATCCTTGGAGGTTTCATGTCATTTCGGGAGATGGGTTGCTGCGATTGGCGAGTTTTTTTCAGAATACGTATAAAGAGAATATAGACCAAAGTGACTATAAAGAAGTAAAGTTTAAAAAACTTGGAACTAATTCTCTCAAGGCAAGTCATGTTATAGTAGTCGGGGCAGAAATAAATCCTGAATCGGGTCTGCCAGAATGGGAGGAGATAGCTGCAGTAGCTGCTGCTGTTCAAAATCTGTATTTATCTGTTACTGCATTTTCTCTTGGTGGTTATTGGAGTAGCCCTTCACTTATGATTAATCATATTCATGAATTTATAGATTTAAGAAAAGATGAAAAATGTCTTGGCTTTTTCTTTATAGGTATTCCGCAAGGTGACCTAGGTCTAAAAGTTGAGAAAGGCGATATTGTTGAAAAGGTCAAATGGTATCGATAAAATAATATTCTATTAATTACTGATATATAGACAAAGTTTATTGAAGTAAGAATATAAAACCCCAATCTTTGATAACTCTTTAGAAAGAAATTGGAATGAAGAAAATAGCAGTAATAGGAGCAGGAACAATGGGGAATGGTATCGCTCATATATTTGCTCAAAGCGGCCATGATGTATCTTTAATAGATGTAAATGAGGAAGCCTTAAAAAAGGCTATCTCTACAATTGAAAGAAATTTAGATAGACAGCTTACCAAGAATAAAATCACAATTGCAGAGGTGAAATCTGCACTTCAACATATCAAAACATTCACTGAAATGTCAGAAGGAGTAAAAGGAGCTGATTTAGTGATTGAAGCCGCAACTGAGAATGGAGATATCAAGGCTAAAATATTTAAGACTTTGGATGAAGTCACGGACCCATCTACCATATTAGCATCTAATACTTCATCTATTTCCATTACTAAAATCGCAGCTGGAACAAGCAGACCAGATAAGGTGATAGGAATGCATTTCTTCAACCCTGTACCTGTCATGAAATTAGTAGAAGTAATCAGAGGATATTGCACCTCAGATGAAGTCACTGCTTCAATAATGGATATTACTCAAAAACTGGGAAAGGTCGCTGTAGAAGTGAATGATTACCCTGGATTTACTTCAAATAGAATCCTGATGCCTATGATTAATGAAGCCATTTATACTCTTCATGAAGGAGTAGCTGGAGTTCAAGAAATTGATACCGTTATGAAATTAGGAATGGCTCATCCTATGGGGCCTTTACAGTTAGCTGATTTTGTAGGATTGGATGTATGTTTAGCTATTTGCAATGTTTTATATGAAGGATTTGGAAATCCTAAGTATGCGCCTTGCCCTTTATTAGTGAATATGGTGACTGCCGGTAAGATGGGTAAGAAATCGGGAGAGGGTTTTTATGATTACAGCGGAGGTGGCAAGGATTTGGTGGTGAGTAAAAGTTTTGCTCAATAGAACTTTGTGAATTTAACTAAGCAAATGAAGTTACTTCTGCAGAAATAGTATTAACTGGAAAGTTTGACTGTCGAGGCTTGCTCACTCTGTAATAGAAGTTAGGAGATACGTACAGTTTGGATGATAGATAGAAAACTGAATTACTTTTAAAATGTAGTACTGTGTCAATTACAATAATTAGAAATGGGCTTTATTTTGATGGCTCTGATAAAAAAGGTAGAAAAGCGGATGTTTTAGTCAAAGAGGGGAAAATTGAAAGTATTTTACCCAAAGCTCCTAAGATTGAAGAAGCTAAAGATATAGATGCCACAGGCAAATGGGTAACACCTGGATTTATTGATATCCATACTCATTATGATGCAGAAGTAGAAGTAATGCCAGGATTAAAGGAGTCTTTAAGGCATGGTACCACGACAGTAGTAATGGGAAACTGTTCTATATCTGCCGCCATTGGTAAAGATGAAGATATCGTAGATCTATTTTGTCGAGTTGAAAATATGCCGGCTCAGGTTTTGACAGAATGGATAAAAGATAAAATTACTTGGAGAACACTTGGTGAATATTACGAGCATTTGGATTCACTTTCTATTGGACCAAATATTGCAAGTTTTGTAGGGCATTCTAATCTTCGAATAGCGTCAATGGGAGTGGAAAGGAGCTTCAAAAAGACTAGAGCAAATAAAGATGAAAATGCCAAAATGGTTGCCTATCTAGAGGAAGCAATGGAGGCAGGATATTTGGGGATGTCAATTGATATGCTTCCTTTCCATAGATGGGGAGGAGTTTTCAATAAGGAGTATAAAGGGGCTTCTGTACCTTCTCAGCAAGCTTCAGTAAAAGAATATAGAAGGCTTGCTAACATTCTAAGAAAATACAACAGAGTGCTTCAGGCCACCCCTAATGCTTTAGATAAAATGTCAGGAATTCATTTGTTAGGAATGAGTGCAGGTTTATTCAGAAAACCTTTGAAGACGACCATTGTGGCTGCTATGGATTTAAAATCAGATGAAAAAATTCACAAATTGGTAACTTCTCTGGCTATCCTTGGTAAGAAGTTCTTCAATGCAGATATGAAATTTCAGGCTTTGGCTATGCCTTTCTTGAATTATGGAGAAGGTCCTATAACTCCTTTATTTGAAGAGTTTCCTTCTATGGTAAAAGTAATTGGAGCTTCAGCGGAGGAAAGAAGGGCCTCGTTCGGGGATCCAATTTTTAGAGATTGGTTTAGAAAGGATTGGAATCATAAATCTACTTCAGTGTTCCCAAGATTACTCAAAGAAATGACAGTGACAAAGGCTCCTGATGCAAGCCTCATTGGTCAGACATTTGAAGATTTGGCATTTAGCAAAAGTCAAGATGGATTAGATATGTTTATGGATTTGATGATCAAATATGATACAGATCTGGTTTGGAAATGCACAGCTGCTAATCATCGCGACGATGTAAGAGTTAAACTTTTGGCCCATGAAGCCACGATTCCGGGCTTTAATGATTCTGGAGCTCATAATGTAAATATGGCTTTTCATGATGGGTCACTTCAGGCACTAAGACAATCTTTAGACTATCCTGAAATTTTTCCAATTGAAAAGGCTATTAATCGATTGACAAAAATGCCAGCTGAGTGGCTGGGGCTTGATGCTGGATCAATAGAAGAGGGTTGTCGAGCAGATATCTGTGTTATAGACCCTAAAAAGTTACATTCAGAATTAACAGAAGAACCAATTGAAGACTATCATCCAAATTTAAAAGGTGCATTTAGATATGTTAAAAGGTCTGATGGGGTAGTGAATCACGTATTTGTTAGTGGAGAAGAAGTATTTAATGATTCAAAAGGATTTGCTGATGGGCTAGGTAAGACGAAGTATGGTCAGTTGTTGAGAAGTATGAATTGACCAACCTTCTATCGATTGAATTGTAGGCACGAATCCAAAGGATGATGGCCTAAAAGAAAAAAACCTCGACCTAAAAAGGTCGAGGCACTTTTTTAATAAACCAATCTCATATTAAGAGAAATATATAGCTCTGGTAATCAGCCAGAACTTAAAAAGACGAAATCCATAACCGGGAGGTCCTATCCTATTCTCAGAAGGATATAGCTCGGTTCTTAGTCTACATTATCATGTAGAAAGCTGTTACCACTCTCCCTGATAGGATTGTCTTCATCCATCGTAACCTCAAATCTTGAAGTACGATCAGATGTGATTTCTCGTACACTGTCGAGTATTACATTTCTCCGCTTATAAGCTGGTTCACTCTCCATATTGGAGATAGATCTGGGATCATCCAGATTTTTCATTACTCCCTGTCGCATATAATCGCGACGGGCTTTTTCCATTTCTGCAAATTTTTCTTTTTCATTTTCATCTGCCCTTCGATTATGAGAAGGATTGCTGTAGGAAGGCTCGATCTTGTCTTCATTCCAGCTAGATGTATTTGTTACTTTATATTGATCAATCGTTGATTTTATGTCATCATCTTCAAAATCTATAGTATGAGCTTCATCACCTTCTGCTATGCCCATTACTATACCATTTTCAGGACTAAAGGCCATATCTTCATCTAAAGGAATGAATACAGTATCATCCACTTTTTTCTCTTTTACTAATGTCTTTTCATTGAACCCTGTTGCAATAATGGTTACGGATACTTTATTTCCTAATGCTTCATCTCTACATGTACCGAATATCATATCAGTACCATAACCAGCTTCTTCTTGCACGTAATCAGTGATTTCTGTAAGTTCATCCATTGTGAGTTCATCCGTGCCCGAAGTTATATTTAATAGAATATTCTTAGCACCTCGTATATCATTGTCCTCGAGGAGTGGAGAGTTCATAGCTTCCTGAATTGCTTTCCGAGCTCTGTTGTCACCTTCAGCCACAGAATTGCCCATAATTGCTACTCCGCTTTCTTTCATCACGGTATTGACATCGGCAAAGTCAACATTTATAATACCTGCCACAGTAATAATCTCTGCTATTCCCTTGGCTGCAGTTGTCAATACGTCATCGGCTTGTGAGAAAGCATCACCAATGGCCATATTACCATAATTGTCTTTAATCCTTTGATTAGAAATGGTCAAAATGGAATCGACATTTTTCTTCATTTCTTCTAATCCTTCCAGGGCTAGTCGCATTCTTTTTGTGCCTTCAAATTTGAATGGTAAAGTCACAATTGCAACTGTAAGGATACCCATTTCTTTAGCAATTCGTGCTACTTCAGGAGCAGCACCAGTACCTGTGCCACCACCCATTCCGGCTGTAATAAAAATCATTTTAGTCTCTTCACCGAAATATGCTTTAAGTTCGGCTTCTGATTCTATACATGCTTGCTTTCCTACTTCTGGTTGTGAGCCTGCACCTCTTCCTTCTGTCAATGTCGGACCAAGAGATATTTTCAATGGAACCGAGTTGTTTTCCATTGCCTGATGGTCCGTATTACAAATTGCAAAACTTACTCCTGTAATACCTTGATCATACATGTGCGAAACTGCATTTCCACCGCCACCACCGACACCTATTACTTT
This sequence comes from Saprospiraceae bacterium UBA7328, assembly GCA_002471345.1. Taxonomy (GTDB): domain Bacteria; phylum Bacteroidota; class Bacteroidia; order Chitinophagales; family Saprospiraceae; genus UBA7328. Next base: position 4,004 of record DKPS01000037.1, on the reverse strand, counting down.
GATTATCGAGTCGTTATCTTTTATTCTTACTTTCTTCATTTTTTGATCTTTTTGGATTAGAAATCGGAGTCTGGTGTTGATTCAAAAAATTCCTTGGTATAGGTGAATAGCTTATTGAACCACTGATCTTTGTCTACGAGTTTTCGCTGTGGAGTGGTGTTATCCATGTTTTCTTCATTCATTCCTTCATCCACAGTTTCAAAGATTTCATTTTCATAGGCCTCTTTTAGTTCTGCATTCTTGATGGCATGTATAAGTAGACCAATACTAGTGGCGTAAATTGGACTGGCAAGATTGGCATTATACCCATGAGCTAAATGCTCTATTGGTTCTCCTTTTCTGCATGACATACCTGTGTGATATTCTGCGAGTAATTCTAGATTTTTCATTAGAGAACCACCTCCAGTAAGTACTAATCCTGCTATTAGATTCTTCTCATACCCAGATCTCTTTATTTCCCAAAAGACATAATCAAAAATCTCCTCTAATCTTGCTTGAATGATTCTTGCTAAATTCTTTTCGGATATCTCTTTGTGTTCTTTTCCTCTAAAACCAGGAATTGTAATTATGCGATTATCATATATTTCATCTGCTAATGCAGATCCAAATCTTACTTTCAGCTTTTCAGCTTGTGTGTGCATCACACTACATCCTTCTTGTATATCCTTAGTGATTACATTTCCACCAAAAGGAATAACTGCCGTATGTCGTATGATTCCATCTTTAAATACTGTGATGTCTGTAGTTCCACCACCTATATCTACTAATGCTACTCCGGCTTCTTTCTCTTGTTCAGAAAGTACTGCATCTGCAGAAGCAATAGGTTCTAAAGTCATGTCGGCAAGACCAATGTCCACTTTTTCAATACATCTCATGATGTTTTTAGTGGCACTCATCTGGCCAGTAATGATATGGAAATTAGCTTCCAACCGAATTCCGCTCATTCCAATTGGGTCTATAATGCCTTGCTCATCATCTACAGTGAATTCTTGTGGTAGAACATGAAGTATCTTGTCTCCTGGAGGTAAAACTAGCTTGTACATATCAGCTATCAGCCTGTCTACATCATCTTGTGATATCTCAGAGTCCATATCATTTCTAATCAGTAATCCTCGATGATGAAGACTTTTAATATGTTGCCCTGCTATACCTACATGAACACTGTTAAAACTTGTTTTGGCATTTTTCTCAGCAGCTTCTATTGCACCTCGAATAGCTTTTACGGTTTTGTCAATATTAGATACAACCCCTCTTGATACACCTTCACTTTTCACTATGCCCACACCTAATACGTCTACTTTGTCGTATTGGTTTTTTCGACCTGCAATGGCACATACCTTAGTGGTACCAATGTCAAGTGCGACTGTGATAGGATTGTCTTTTTTATAAAATTCTTCCATAGCCATAGGATTTAAGGATTTGTAGTTCTTGGAATGACCTGATTTTTAATCGAAATATCTATCTCATCATATTTTCCCCAGGCATTATTATGAGTCATTTCTGTCTCATAAAATGTCTTGAGATTCTGTAATTTTTGATCCAAATGGTTCAAATCATTTATTACAATGATTTCAGTACCCATTTTAGGTATCATTTTTATTCTTTCGTTTTCAAAGTGAATCTGTTCTATCAAAGCAGTGAAGAATTTGTCTTTCCTCAAAGCAGAAATGATGGTGTAACAGTCCTTAATATTTCCTTTTTTCTTTTTCCAATCTGGAGAGTATGATTCTATCTCTCCTGTGGCGACAGGCACACGTATAGCTTTAAAATCTTGCTTAGAAACAAATTCTCCTTCTTGGTCTAGGTAATACTGAGCCCCTGACTTATCTATTATTCTTACAATAGGTCTTCTTTGAATTATACTTATATGCAGTTCACGCCGTGCGTCTAGATGTATCTCAGTGCTAAGGATTCTATTGTCTTTCGATATATACGCTTCTAACTTTGAAAGGTCTAATTCTGATATTTTAATTGGGCCAGCATTAAGGTCGTAAACCTCATTCACCTTGGTTTTAATTTCTTTAGTGGATATTAGTTTTCTTGCACCTTCTACACTTTCTATTGCATAAAAAATCTTTTCTACCTTTCTATTTTGAGTAGTAAGTATAGAAGTGATCCACACTGCAAGGACTGCAATGCTACTTATGAATAGGGTAATATGTGACCAGTTGAGTTTCATTTAGTTCTTTAACTCTTTGTCTCGTTTATTAAGTAAATTTTATTGTTTAAAATTTTAAGTCTCTAGCTACTTTCAGTTAAAAACTTCTTCTTTTATAATAGGCACTAGTTTATCAATATCTCCTGCTCCAAGTGTTGCTAGTACTTCTATTTTTCTGCTTTTCAATTCGTTTATTAATTCTTCTTTATCCACAACTTTCTTATGCTCCAATTTCATTCTGTCCAAAATGATCTGCGATGTAACTCCATTTATTGGAAGTTCCCTTGCAGGATAAATAGGCAATAATATCACTTCATCAGATTGATCAAGCTCTTCAGCAAAACCACTTACAAAATCTCTAGTCCTTGTAAAAAGATGTGGTTGAAAAACCACAGATATTTTTTTACCTGGAAATGATTTCCTTAAACTCCCAACCATGGCTTTTATTTCCATCGGATGGTGCGCATAGTCATCAATAAAGATTTGATTAACAGTTTTATGTATTACTTCAAATCGTCTCCATATTCCTTTGAATGTGGATATCTGTTTTCTTATAGAGTCCCATGACATTCCCATTTTATGGGCGATTATTGAAGCACCTACACTATTCAAGGCATTGTGCCTTCCTGGAAATAGAACATTTAGTACTATCTCCCTACCTTCACAATTTATCACGACATCTGTATTCAGTTCTTTTGCTATAAGACTGATTACATTTATATCTGTCTTTTTTTTATCCGCTTCTTTGATACTTCCGTATTTAATAGTGGATATATTTTTGTCCTCTAACTCTGCTAACCAATCTTTACTCATCATATCCCTGACATGATCAGGAACTACAAGCATTCCTCCATTCTTAATCTGCAGTGTAAACTCCCGATAAGATTCTACCATTTCTTCTCCTGTACCGTAGATGTCTAAGTGATCAGGATCTAAAGCCTGAATTATAGCTATATCAGGATAAAGTCTCAAAAAAGACCTATCATACTCATCTGCCTCGATTACTACCCATTTGCTGCTACCATAAAGAAAATTGGTATTATAATTTACCATTATCCCGCCTACAAAACAGGTGACCTCATTATCTGACCCCTTCATTATATGAGAGAGCATGGAGGACGTACTAGTCTTTCCATGAGTACCTGCCACAGCTATTACCCTAGATTCATTAAGAATCTCTTTGAGCAATTCTGACCTTTTGTACAGAGTGAAATCATTATCAATGAACCAGTTTTTCTGTTTATGATCAGCAGGTATTGCTGGAGTATATACAACAATGTCAATATTAGTAGGTATGAACTCGACATCATCTGTATAATGAATGTTCATTCCTTCACTGACTAACTTTTTAGTCAGTTTGGTTTCGGTACGGTCATAACCATACACTTCTATTCCTTTGTTAAAAAGATACCTAGCGAGTGCACTCATTCCTATGCCTCCAACACCTATAAAAAAGGCCCTCTTTTTACCTTCTAAAAAATTCATTTAATAAGTTCAATTACAAACTCAAAAATCAATGTCGATTTTCAACCAACCCAAGCACCACTTTAGCTATCTCATTAGTAGCATCGGCTTTTGCTAGTTTCTTAATATTCTCACTTAGCATCTTCATCTCTTTTTCTTCTTTGATAATCTTCTTTATCTCTTTTATCAAACCCAGTTCGCACTCATCATCTTTCATTATTCTAGCAGACTTTTTTCTCACTAATGCCATGGCATTTTTAGTCTGATGATCTTCAGAAACATTCGGCGATGGAATAAGCAAAGTTGCTTTACCCAGTAGGGCCAATTCTGAAATTGTTAATGCACCCGCTCTAGCCACGACCAAATCTGCTGCCTCATATGC
>DKPS01000058.1:1246-18257 GCA_002471345.1 Saprospiraceae bacterium UBA7328 | reverse complement strand
CGAGAAGTAATAGCTGAAATGGAGCAAAAAAAGATCATTATAGACTTAGCCCATGCGTCTCCTACTCTTATTGATGATATATTAGACATTACAAACAGACCACTTGTAGTCTCGCATACTGGTGTAAAAGGAACATATGAATCGCCTCGAAACTTAAGTGATAACCATATCAAACGTATTGCAGAAAGAGGAGGCCTTATTGGAATTGGATTTTGGGACGGAGCAGTAGGTAGTCCAGATATAGAAAACATCGTAAAAGCCATAAGATACACCATTGATCTTACAAGTTTAGATCATGTTGCATTAGGGTCTGATTGGGATGGAGGAACTACTACATATTTCGATGCAGCTCATATCAGCATACTCACTCAAGCCCTAATGGATGCTAACTTCTCGAATGAAGAAATCAGGAAAGTAATGGGCCTCAATCAATTGAGATTTTTCTTAGAAAATTTACCTTAATCCATTATCAAACAATAAAAATAAAGAATGAAAACATCTAAGTCATTATTGATAGTTTCTCTTTTTTCTACTCTAGTATTTGCTTTTTGTTCATGCTCGTCAAATGATCAACTTCCTGTTCTAGATTTATCTGAAGATTTAAGTCATGATAAAATAGAAGCTATTGATAATTGGCTTGGTGAGCTACAATCTCAACAAAAATTTAATGGGGGAGTTTTAATCGCACAAGATGGTCAAGCACTGCTGCAAAAAACCTATGGGTATGCAGATGCCACACTGACTACCAAGCTCACTAAAAGTTCTATGTTCAGATTAGCATCTCTGTCCAAACAGTTTACCGCCATGGGAATCATGATTCTAAAAGAAAAAGGAAAACTAGATTTTGATGATAAAGTGATTAAATATATCCCTGAACTTCCTTACAAAGACATTACTATTAGAAATTTACTCAATCATATTTCTGGAATCCCTGATAACTATATCGGTCTTTATGACCAAGCAGAAATCGAAATATTGACCAATGAAAAAGCGGTAGACTTAGTTATAAAACGAAATCAGAAAGCATCCAAATTACCAAAAGAAGAATATAGTTATTCAAATACTGGATATATTCTGGCTGCCAGAACAATAGAATTGATTTCTGGACAATCTATGGAAGAGTTTCTCAAGATGGAATTGTTCGAACCTATAGGGATGACAGAATCCAGAGTTTGGAATCTTATCTCAGATGATAAAACATTCCCCAATAAGACCAGCAGTTTTAAATATAGAAGTAAAAAAACTGTTGCTCTTAATCCAACTGGAATTGACGGTGTAGCAGGTGACGGAGCAATATTCAGTAGTATTGGAGATTTTTTAATATGGGATCAATTTCTTTATCAGAATGATCTCATTAGCGAAGCTACAATGAAAGAAGCATTCGTATCTCCTCAATTACTTAGTGGAGCAGTATCTAACTACGGTTTTGGTTGGGTGTTAAATGGAAATATTATTTCGCATACCGGAAGTTGGTTAGGAGCACGAACAGTAATAAGAAGAGATATCAAAAACAAAACATGTATCGTCATATTGGACAATTCCCAAAGCAATTATATTGATAAGGTTTTAGATCAAATTATTGATATTATATAGGTTCTTTGTAATTCTCTCTGATTATGGATTGATTAAACTTCTAATTTCCCTCTCATATACATTCTACATTTTCCAGAAATAAGAACTCTATTTCCCTTTATTTCGGTATTAAAAAACCCTTTTCTCTTAGATAATTGACAAGAACTAAATTTGTTCTCACTAAGATGATCTTTCCAATAAGAGGCAAGTGTTGTTTGAGCTGAGCCTGTGGCGGGATCCTCATTTATCCCTGATTGAGGAAAAAAGCCTCTGCAGACGACATCGAAATCTTCACCTTTAGCACTTACTATGCAACCTCTACTCTTCACCTCAGACATCATTCCAAAATTTGGTGATAATCTTTCAATATCTTTTTGATTCTCAAATATTAAGAGATAATCAGACGCTCCTTTGTAACAACTCATTGGAGATGTATCTAAGCTCTTGATTAGCCTTTCAGGGCAATCACATGGAGATAGGTTATCAATGGGAAAGTCAAGCGTAAGCAAATCATTCGATTTGGTAACACTTATACTCCCACTTAGGCAATTAAAATTGATTGTCTGTTGATTATATCCTAATTCATTAAAAAGTACAAACCCAGTAGCTAAAGTAGCATGGCCACATAGCTTAACTTCAGTAGTAGGTGTAAACCACCTTATCCTAAATCCGTCTGATTCATTTACAAAAAAGGCAGTCTCAGCAAGATTATTTTCTTCTGCTATACTTTGAAGAACATCTTCAGGGAGCCATTTTTCTAAAGGACAGACAGCCGCAGGGTTTCCTGTGAAAGGGCCATTTGAAAAAGCATCTATCTGATAAATTGGGACTTTTGTAATCATATGTATCAAGTTTAACTATTCCTTCACAATTCAGACCTGGTTTGACCCGAAATTTTGGAACTATTATTGATTATCAATACGTTATAAACATGTCAGCTGATGTATTTGAAAAAGACTACTCTTCAACCTACAGTAATGATAAGCAACTCAAACATCCTCCAAAAGTGCAAAATCCAAGGTCTCAAACTGACTCCAGAATCAGTGAGAAAAGTAAAAAGCACAATAGAATACAATTTCATTCAACTGGATTCCCTTATGATTTTTCATCAGGAAAAGATAAAATCAAAGCTAATTGATGATTTATTTTTCCAACCTGAAACTTTAGCAGTGATAGAATATAAAGGAAAATCGTATCCTGTACAAAGAATGTAAGTCGACTTAAATTGAAGTTTTTTTATTGCGATAATAAGACATGCCCCATAATGAAGGTCAGATAAATTTTTGAAGTGCCTTCTAATCAACAAAGTATTCCATCTATTAGATCTCATCATTTATTGTTCTCCAACTCTTAAATTAAAAGAAGGTATTTACGAGAACCAAAATCAGTTTTTTTCATTTCTTTTCTTATCCTTAATATTGACCTATCGAAACAAATGACACGACATATTATGCGGATGTAGTACTGCCTCTGGCCATTTATAATGCGCTCACCTATTCCATACCAGAAAATTTGATGGAAAGTATCAGTTTTGGTGTAAGAGTAGAAGTGTCCTTACGGAATAAGCTTTACTCTGGTATTGTAACCCGTATACATCAATCCAAACCTGATTACAAGGTAAAAGAGGTTCTTAATGTGCTAGATAAAGACCAGATTATCACAATAGCCCAATTTGAATTATGGCAATGGATGTCTTCATATTACTGCTGTTCTTTAGGAGAAGTCATGTCAGTAGCTCTTCCTTCAGGGCTTAAACTGAGTAGTGAAACCAGACTTATTTATAACCCCAATAGTGATCTAGATGCTATTGATCTTTCAGATGATGAATACCTGGTCAGCGAAGCTTTAAGTATTCAAAATGAATTAACTATACAGCTGATTCAGGACATATTAAATAAGAAAACTGTATATCCTGTTATTCGATCTCTTCTAGAAAAGCGCATTCTCTATATCAAAGAAGAATTAATAGAAAAATTCAAACCTAAGACTATTGATATCATCACTTTGAATACCGAATATGAGTCCGGCCAGGGAAATATACAAGCCTTGGACAAAGTGAGAAGATCAGAACTGCAAACAAGAGCTCTACTTGCTATATTCGATTTAAAAAGAAAACAACCATATATCAAGAAAAAAGATATAAAGGCAATGGCTGAAGTAGAATCTGCTCCAATTAAAGCCTTAGAAGCAAAAGGTATAATAACAATTACAAAAAAAGAAGTAAGTAGGTTAACAGAAGATGAAGACATCGATCCTAAAAAAATCACATTATCCAATATTCAGCAAAAAGCAGTTGATCACATCATAAGCGAAAAAGAAGGAGGTATCCACCTGCTCCATGGGGTCACTGGTAGTGGAAAAACCAGTATCTACATAGAGCTTATAAAAAAGGTAATAGCCGAAGGAGGGCAGATCCTCTACCTTTTACCAGAGATAGCGCTTACTTCACAGATAGTCCAGAGACTTGAAGCTATTTTTGATAAAGATCTTTTAGTATACCACAGCAGGATTAATAATAATGATCGAGTTGAAATTTGGAGAGAAGTCATCTATAATAGGCATTTAGTAGTAGGTGCACGCTCTTCTGTGTTTCTTCCATTTCACGATCTTAAGCTAATCATCGTGGATGAAGAACATGACAGCTCATTCAAACAAGACAATCCCGCACCTAGATACAATGCACGAGATACAGCATCCTATCTCTCTAGAATTTATAATGCTAAAGTGGTCTTAGGAAGTGCTACACCTTCTATAGAATCTTTTCAAAATGTAAGACAAGAAAAATACGCTTATACACATTTGGCTAAAAGGTATGGCGACATTCATCTTCCAATGATGGAATTGGTAGACCTCTCCAAAATGCTCAAAACTGGGCGAATGAAAGGTTCATTTTCTGTCATCCTCAAAGATGCTATAGAAGATGCTTTAGAAGCTGGTGAACAAGTCTTACTGTTTCAGAATAGAAGAGGTTACTCCCCTATCATAAAATGTTCTGTATGTGGTTGGGCAGCAGAATGTACTAATTGTGATGTGAGTCTTACTTATCATCAATTGTTCAATGAAATGAGATGCCATTATTGCGGATACAAATCTGCAAAACCAAGTAAGTGTGTGGCATGTGGAAGCGATAATGTGATGTTACTAGGCCTTGGGACAGAGAAGATTGAAGAAGAAATTAAAGAGTTATTTCCGAAGGCTGGAGTTATGAGATTTGACTATGACACTGCTAATACCAAGAGAAAATATCAAGACATCATAGATAGGTTTGAACAAAAGGAAATAGATATTCTTGTGGGTACTCAGATGATATCCAAAGGATTCGATTTTGACAATATCTCCCTAGTAGGTGTTCTGAATGCTGATGCTTTACTGAGTTATCCAGATTTCAGGTCTGAAGAACGTACCTTTCAATTACTCACACAGGTTAGTGGAAGAGCAGGAAGGCGCACTCAGCAAGGAAAAGTGATTATCCAAACTTATAATCCAAATCACCCTATTCTCCAAGACGTAATAGGTTATGATATTCAGAGATTCTATAGTAGAGAGCTTAAGAATCGAAAAGAATATATATATCCTCCATTTTTCAGATTAATTAATGTATGGTTTAGACATAAAAAAATGGATGTACTCAAGGATGCTTCAAACATTTTGTATGACGAATTGAGAAAAAAATATAAAACAAGGATTGGCCCACCTCATGATCCTCCTTTAGTGAGAGTAAGAGGTTATTATCAACAATTAATTGTGATCAAACTTGAAAAGAACAATGCTCTTATAAGAGAACTCAAGGAAGATTTAATGTCATCTAGAAGTACTCTGCTGAATTTGAAGCCATTTCGTTCTGTTAGAATCGGTGTAGATGTAGACCCTTATTGAGCTACAAAATCAAAAAGCTTTCTCAATTCCAAATCCAAGATTTATTTTTGAAGTATCACCTCTCAGCCTTTATTGCCCAATTCTCTATCTGAGCATCTATACTTTCATATTCATTTTCTTCTTCATAGAAGTTATACTTGCCTTTTTGGCCTTTCATTAACAAAGCATAATCCACGGCTTTCTCATACATAGCATCATGTGCAAGGAGCTTTGCTTTTGTCCAGTAAAGATGTCCTAAGATGTAATCTTTAGGATAGTATCGTTTATCCCAATTCCCTTCTACAATACTGAGTTTTTCGCTTTCATTGATCCACTCTAGAGCTAGATCCGTCCTCTTTTTTTGATTAAAGAGGTACTCTCCAGCTTGAAGATATAATACCCATTTCAAATGTTCAGAAGATTTGTTGAGGTGTTCATCCAGTTCATTGATCAGAAGATCGAGGTATTGGGTACTGAATGGAATATTCAATCTAATATTTTCCCAGTCCATGACCAATACGCCATTATCAAAGTCTTTCTGCTCTACCCTATAACTTAGTTCTTCTGAATAGTAACTTTTTACAGCCTCAATTTCTAAACGCATTACCTCTTCTTCAGTTTTATGACCGAATGCGCCCCACTGATCAGGTTTACTACTGAATATTACAGTCCAAGGACCATTCTTTCTCGGAATAACAAAAAAAGCATATCGACCTTTAGGCAAGATCTTGCCTTCAATAGTAATATCTTCAGAAAAAGTCATTGTAGTCGCGACATTTGCACCAGCCCTCCATATTTCATCATATGGTATCATTTCTCCCCATAAAGCTCTTTCATTAACCTTTGGACTGCCATATTCTATATCAATCTCTGTGTAACCTATTTTATGATATATACCTTTATCAGGACTGGACCGTGGAATGAGATTGATCTGATATTGGCTTACAAGTTGGGTACTTAAGAAAACCAAAATCAAAATTAAGTAAGGTTTCTTCATTTCTTTTTTTTCTGTAATAAAGATTGACAAAGCTCATCAGGAATGCACTTATAGAGGTGTTAAAGTTAATGACTCATTTTGCCGTGAAATGCATAAGATTCTTAAGGTTTTCCAAATTAATTGTTCAAATCTCAAAATCACCTTTCTTGTATCTATCGAACTTCTTCCTTCATATATCTAATCATTTAACAAATTGGGCGGGCATTGTGTATCTTATAGGTATATCAAAACAAGACAAATGAAACGATACGAAGTAATTAAGATGACCAAATGGAAGACCAGTGTATTAAGAGAAATGGTAGAAAACTTTATAAATGACAAAGCTTCAGAGGGATATGAAATCATAAGTGTTTCATTGGGAAAAGATGCAAATGACTATGCCACTGCATTTGTTACTATAGCAAAAGGTCAAAGAGAATAATAAATTAATTACGAGATTGATAAACTCCTTAGAAATCAGAGCTAATCTAAATTAACCAGCCATTGGGCAGCTGCAGTTCTATTTTTAACTCCAATTTTAGAATATAAGTTTTGAGTATGCCACTTTACTGTATTTGTAGCGAGATCTAAAGCAAGCCCAATTTGTTTATTTGAAAGGCCTTTACTTAGCTCCACTAATATATCATACTCCTTTTCGGACAGAGGAGACAGGGAATCTTCATTTATTCTGTCGAGGGTCAAAGGGTCATTATTTACACGTCTTTTATAATTTGACATACCGATAGCAATACTAGCCCTTAGGTCTTCTGCTCTAAAAGGTTTTACTAAATAGGCTAATGGCTTTACTTTCTGTGCTCGCTCTAATGTACTTTTATCAGACAAAGCTATAATGAAAATATATGGAATTTCATATTTTTCATCGATGATGCTCGCTATATCTATTCCATCACGTATACCCTCTATATTTATATCTAGCATTATCAAATCAGGCTTCAAGTTATGAATCAGATCAAGAGCACGTTCACTATTATATGAAATATCCAATGCCTGATGTCCAAATTCATCGAGATGGTGCTCGATTAGCTGCGAGATTATCGCATCATCTTCTACAATCAGTACCTTAAGTGATTCTGGCAATCTTTTGTGTATTTGATCAATATAAATATAATCCCGATGATCAACAAAATACCATACTAAAGTATGGATGAAAATACCAATTGAAATAATAGATTTGTCAATACAAGATATGTGCAGATTCAAATGGATTAGTATTTCGATTTCAGCTTTATTGGGCGCTTTTACTTCCCTACTGGGGCAAGACCAAATTCAGATAGATAAAGGCTTCTCAGTGCAGAATATCACGCCATTTGGGGCAATCTATTTTGACAGCACACAATCTGAAAATATAGAAGATATAATTAATATTCAACCTGAAGGTTTCTCTCCTCTATCTCTACCGTATATTCAACAAAAACGAAAAAAAGGGAAAAATGTATAGATCAAGTTTGATATTAACCATACCATTGATCAGGATGAGGATTACAGGCTTTCTTTAAGTTCAGATGCGCTCTCTATTCACTATTTTCAAGTTGATTCAAAAGGAGTTCTATTAGCGGAATCAAAAGCTGGCAGAAGTATTACACCTTCAAGCCATAAAAGCGGTGCACTTCCTCCTGCTTTTCCTATAAACCTAAAATCGAATAGTAAGGCCTTCATTTTCCTAATGATGGACAGTGATGATCTTTTCTATGAGAAGATAATTCTTAAATCCATACCCAAGTATCAGCGAGATTTGTCAATTAGAACTTTTACTGAAGGTGCAATTCATGGATTATTATTAATAGCGACTATTATTGCTTTTGTCCTATTCCTTATTACTCGATTGAGTATAAATCTATACTACTTTCTATACGTAGCGGTTAATACTTTCTCTCTTCATATTGCTTTGGGTTATTTCAATTATTTGTTCTTTCCCGAATTCGCCTTTGGACACATTGCTCAATTTGCAGCAGTTCTTATTTCTTCTATTTTATTTTTTAAGTTTATACTTACGTATTATGAAGGCTATGGTTTATCACCAAAATTTGAATATGCATTTTGGATATATACTGTACCTACCCTTCTATTTCTCATAATAATGTTTAGAAATGTTTATTTGGGAAGTCCAGGAAATCATCCTGAAATAATAGAAAGGTTGCCAATGATCTGGCTATCCCTTATGTCATTAATCTCTTACATATTAATCTTCTACTTTGTCTTAAAAAAGCCAACATGGTCAAATTTTATGTTTGCTTTTGCCTTCTTTTTAATGCTTTACTTTTCAGTAGTAACTGTCCTATTCAGAAATGGATTTTTGAGCGAGAAACTCTATCCTCCTTTAGCATATGAAATTGCAATGGTTGTAGAATTTTTCTTTTTGACATTTTTAGTAGCACATAAAGTTGTTCATGCTTATAAAGAAAATGCAGTAATGCATATATCTCTTAAAGCGCAAGAAAAAGAACTTGCTCAAGCGGCAGTTATTAAAAAAGCTCATGAAGAAAAAGACACTTTACTTAGAGAGATTCATCATAGAGTAAAGAACAACCTTCAAGTTATCTCTGCACTCTTAACTCTTCAATCTTCTCATCTTAAAGATGTACAAGCCAAAACCGCTCTTCAAGAAGGTCAAGACAGGGTCCAATCTATGGCTTTGATTCACAAGGACTTATATCATCAAGACAATTTAAAAGGAGTAAACACCAAAATATACCTAGAAAATTTAATCCAAAACTTGTTCCATTCATACAAAATCAATGATGATGAGATTGTTCTTCATTTGAACATAGAAGATATATCTCTAGATGTGGAGACGATGATACCACTAGGTCTCATGGTGAATGAACTAATCAGCAATGCTCTAAAACATGCATTTACAAATAAAACAAATGGTGAGTTAAGAATAACATTGAAAGAATTGGATCAAAAAATTCAATTGACCATCAGTGATAATGGACATGGCTTAGAGGATATTTCCTTATTGGAGAGAAAATCTTTTGGATATTCACTTATCAAATCTTTTGCAAAGAAACTTGATGCAGAAATTGATGTAAGAAATAAGCAAGGACTTGAGATAAACATTTTGATTAAGAATTATGAAAAAGTATAGATAAAATAAAAAAGCGCTGTCAACCTTTAATGGATTAACAGCGCATATATTATTTTTTCTTAGGCTCGCTTACCAAATTCTCACTCTGTCTTCTGGAGCAATATACATTTTATCACCTTCTTTTATGCCAAATGCTGTATAAAACTCATCAATATTTAAAAGTGGTTGTACAGCTCGTGTAGCTCCAGGTGAATGGGGGTCTGTCTTCACCTGAGTTTTGATAGCATCTTCTCTTGCTTTTGTTCTCCATATGGTACCCCATGACATAAAAAATCTCTGCTCTGGGGTGAATCCGTCTATATTTTCCGGTCTCCCACTTCTATTATAGCTGATCTGAAGGGCATCATAAGCTGCCAATACACCTCCTAAATCACCTATATTCTCTCCTAATGTGAATGCGCCATTTATATTCGTTTCAGGAAGTACTTCTATTGCACTATATTGATCTGCTAAATCTTTACCCAATCCTTCGAATTCCTTCAAATCCTCATCAGTCCACCAGTTGTTCAAATTCCCATCTTTATCATATCTGGATCCACTATCATCAAAGCAATGTGAAATCTCATGTCCAATCACAGCACCAATTCCACCATAATTTACTGCATCATCAGCTGTAGAATTGAAAAAAGGAGGTTGTAATATTGCAGCTGGGAAAACAATTTCATTATATCTTGGATTGAAATAAGCATTTACTATTTGAGGAGCCATAAACCACTCTGACTTATCCACTTCTTTACCTAATTTTTCTAAACTCTCGTTGTAATTCCAAGCTGTAGCATTCATCATATTTTGGAGATATGTTCCTCCTTCTTCTACACCTTTTACATCCAAAGTAGTATAATCCTTCCACTCATCAGGATAGGCAATTTTGACTTTGAGAGACCTCAACTTTTCTACCGCTTTTGTCTTAGTCTCAGGACTCATCCAGTCCAATTTATTAATACGCTGTTCAAATGCTAAAATGACATCTGCGATCATTGTTTCTGCTCTTTCCTTTGCTTCAGGTGGAAATTTTCTATCGACATAAAGTTTTCCTAATGCCTCTCCTATTGTTCCATTCAAAGTACCTAATGCTCTTTCATCAGCAGGTCTTTGCTTTTTAGCTCCTCTTAAATCCTTAGCATAGAACTCCCAATTAGCTTTTTCGAGTTCTTGATTGAGCATTCCTATTGCTCCATTAATAGCCTCCCACCTCAAATACTTTTTCCAAGTATCCACATCGCTTTCTTCTAGCACATTTTGGATGACCTCCATGTATTTCAATTCAGATATAATGACAGTATCTACTTCTGGCACACCTATACCATTAAAGTACTTTTCCCAATCCATTGCTGGCACCATTTCCTCTAGATCTGCTAAGGATCTTGGATTAAATCTTTTTCGAGCATCTCTCCGCTCTACTTTGTCCATTTTAGACTCTGCTATTCTGGTTTCAAAAGCAAGCACATCAGCCGCATCCTCGTTTGCTTTAGCCTCATCATCTCCAAAATATTGGAACATATTGCTTACAAACTGCTCATACTTTTCACGTTTTTCCTTAGAATCGTCATCATCATTCAAATAGTAATCTCTGTCTGGTAAACCCAATCCAGCTGAACCTAAATATCCGGTATTTAGGTTACTATTCTTCGGATGGGCACCTACTCCAAAACCAAAAAAACCAAGGCCTCCTTTATCAGCCATACTTATCATATAGTCCTCTACATCACTAATATTTTCAATAGATGATATTTCAGCTAAATATGGTTCCAATGGTTTAATACCTTGCTCATTTCGGGATGTTGTATCCATTATGGTTTGGAATAGATTTACAGCCTTTTCTTGATCAGAACCAGACGACACATTTATTTTTATATCCTTATCATCAGACATTGTTGCCTTCAAAATATTTAAAGCGTCGCCATCTGTTTTCTTTCTCAATTCATTAAACCCTCCCCAGCTTGTCCTATCGTCTGGTATCTCAGTATTGTCATACCATTTTCCATTTACATATCTGAAAAAATCTTCACTCGGTTTTACCTCAGCATCCATATTTTCCAATACGATTCCTGGTATTTCCTCTATATCTGCCATAGGTTTTGTAGGTTCATTTGTGCATGAGATTGTACATATAGCAATAACTGCTGCTCCGACGAAAAATAATCTATAGTTCATTGATTTATTAAATGTTTTAGAAAAGCAAAACTAGGCATTTGATAAGTGCCACATTGCATATTGGACGATGCTAAAGGCGAATTAGTCGAAAATTCCTACAAAATGATTGAGTGAAAACATTCAGACTCAGTGTAAATTCACTCCATGCTCTGAATGAATGACTTAACTCATCTGATAAGATGAAAAACTTAATTAAGATTATACTCGCCTTGACCATAATAAATAGAATATCATCATGATCATTAATAACCCAACTCCCCAGACATACCATGGTAGTGCAGTATTATGCACATGATCATGTGTATGACCCGCAGAATTTTCACCTTCTAAAACCTCAAAAGTAATTGTAGCCCAATTCGATTCATGAGTAAATCCTTCTTCTTTTGAATCAATCATATGGATTGTTCTAAAATACCACTTACCTGATGCAGAAATTTGTGTTTCTACTATTCCTTTACTATTCGTTCGTAGTTGGACTTCATTATGTTTATGATCTTCACCACTTTCTTCATGAGTATGACCGTCTTCATGTTCATGAGATTCTGTTCCCCATTGTACGAGCTGGTTTACTAATGGTTTCCCATCTCTTAGAAGAACAGCACTAATCTTATCACCTATTTTTAATTCATAAGGATTAGACTGAGGGATAAATTCTATAGGGTAGTTTAAATTTGTATCCCAATCACTTGTTTTTTCCTCTCCTACCTGGAAGATTACTTTTACATGCTTACTATACTTCTCTACTGCAGCAGCACCTGTTGTTCCTTCCTTCTTTCTTTGTTCTAGTACATCCAATACACCATCATGCTCTAAATATCCATTAAAGTCCTCGGCGCTCATTTCTATGGACCTAGCTGCCGTGGATACTCCTGCTACATATGTACCCGAATTTTCAGCAAGAAAATTAAGAACAGAAGTAGGGCCTACATCCGTCCACATGCTATCTCCTGGGGTAATACTTTGACTATTGCCTTTGATGGTAACATCAAGCATACGATCCCTTGTAATTGCATTATCACTTCGATCAAAAGTGCCATTATACAAATGTATACTGGCAGGTTTATTAGGCTCTAAAAAATAAGAATCGAGCTTTAAGAACATGTCATGACCAGACAGAATAAAAAGAGCAAAAAGAATATAAATCGTTCGTTTCATTACTTAATAAATTTTAGAATAAATCATGACAAAATATTACTCCTGAAAAAACTTCAAGACCTCTAAATTCACGTAATATGGCGCCTCTACATTCGGATAATGGCCTATATTATCTAATAAAACGCAATCTGGGTTTGGTACGAGCTCTTTGTATCGCTCCACCATATGAGCTCCTGAAACCGGGTCCATAGGTCCATTGACTAATCTTATTGGAATCTCAGTATTTATAAGCGCATTTACCCACCTTTCTCTATTCTCGATACGATCATTCATATAGTGAATAGTACGATGAAAACATCGCTTACCATTTTTATAGTTGATGATGTCCCAAAATGCATCAATTTCATTTTCTTTTGGCTGAGTACTAGGTCCGAATACTTGACTGAGATTTTTATGTAATGAATCTTTTGACATTGCCATATTAACCCACCGCCCCAAGGGGCCTAAGAGTAGCTTCTGAATCCTTCGAGCTTTGTGAGTCTCAGGAAAGAGACCTCCATTCAGAAGAATAACTTTATTGAATTTAGGCAGTTCAGGATTATCAATACGCCTTGCAAGTAATTCTTGAGTCACACTTACAGCATAGTCATGAGCCACTACAAAGCATTCTGTGATATTATTTTTACTCAGCACATATTCTGTGATATCTGCTTGTTCTTCTAAAGTGTAATCATAAGGATATGGCTTATCAGAATACCCAAATCCTAAATAGTCAAAAGCTATGAGATGAAAGTATTTGTGAAGTTCAGGCCACATCTTGTACCAGTCATAAGAAGATGTAGGAAATCCATGTTTAAAAAGAATAATTGGTTTGCCAGGATTCGGATATTCTTTGACAAATATCTTTTTTCCTTCAAAATTCAAATACACACCGTCCTTGTACCAGATTCTGTAGTCCATGATGATAGTCTAATAATTTGCACTACAATGATACTCATACCAATGCAAAAGATACTATGAGCACGAGTATTACTCATAAACTAGTTTCTTTTCATCCGAAAGCATATAAAACTGTTACCGATCTAGTTTTTAAATAAGGTATTAGAGTTAATATCAACAGTAATAGGCCATCCAATGAATTGACTTTCTTCTTCTTTGGTTACATCCGCATACCTTGGCCAACATTCAAATGTGACTGAATTTGCAGTCTTATTAAATTTAATTAATCCATAGCCTGAACCACTTGATGGGCTTTCCGGGTTTACATACGCCTCCATTGTCATTTTATTATTAAAACCATCCTTATATCTTCCAGTCCAAGGAAGCTTAGAATTTCCATTCTCTCCAGCTTTTTCATCTTTAGGCCACCACCATCTGCTGTAGTAGTTATTTACTATAGCTGGCACTACAAATGCCCATGGTCCATCTTCATATTCTTCTATGCCTTGATGTATTACCGTAGCAAGATGCTGATCACCTGCAATGTGAACTGCATTCGCTTTTCTTATTAATGAAAGCGCATTATTTCGGCCTGATTGAGGCCATCCATTACTATCCATATCTGCATGAAGTCTATTGTCTTTTGAACCATGAATATGCGCGCCACCACAAAATCCTGTTTGAGATAATACGGCCTTCATGCTCACTCCAATTTTTTGTTTGGACCATGCTGCAAGAAATTCTAATTGTCTGTCTCCAAGAAGTTTGAGACCTTTCAAATCCACTGAAGATGGATCGTAATTTGGATTTCTCACATGATCAGGTCGAGGTCCTTGTTGTGGAATTTTGCCCTTTGGGCCTGATTTAAATTTCCGGTCTTCAATTATGGCAAAATCTATCCCTCCTAATATCAAATTAGTATAATAGACTTTGATTCCTTGTCCTACAGGAGTTGGGTCATAAGGATCTGGAAGATGGGCTGTTTGACACCTTTCCACCATTTTCACATATTCGTGATGATGAAAATACCCGCCATCATCACCTTGCCTTCTTTGTGCTTTTCTTCCATTTTCGCCCCATAAGTTTCCTTGACCAATATCATGATCATCAGGAATAGTAATACAAGGTCGAGATCGAAACAATTCTCTGAACTGCATTCCAAATTTCAACCATGCAGCTGTATGTTCTTTGTGATCATAGGACTGGTCACCTGCAAAGAATAGCAAATCTGGATTTTGATGATTCACATTTCTTACATAATTTTCTCTATCTCCTCTATCTTGATTGCTGTTACATGAGAATGCAGCTAACTTGATTACATTTTTATCCATTGGGTCTTTCCTGATCAATCCTTCGAATATTGCTTCATTTCCGTGTCTCAATCGATATTCGATATCTTTGGTAATTTCCCAATTGCTAACTTCAAATAGTGCTGACCATCCTATTTCATTAACCTGTTGAGTCTGAGCTAATTTCCATTCATTTTCTTTTCTAATTTCTAATCTGACATTTCTAGTTTCTTTTGGATATAATGGAAAAAGCTGTGCAGATAATTTTAGGGTATTATTGGATACTGTGTACATGCCAAAAGCAATCACATCCTTTCTATCGACATTCACATCTAAAATTTTATTGGCTCCCCTCTCCCACCAATCATTAGTACAGATGGTATCAAGACCAATAAACGGTGCTTTTACATATGTGACTTCCTTTGGGGATGAAGATGTAGAAGTAGAATTGACCATTTGCCTGTTGCAAGATAAATTGACCATACAAACGACAACAAATAGAAAAAGATGGAGACAATGATAAAACCCTTTCATAAATTCAAAACTCAATATGTATTAAGTTTTAAAGTAACTAATATTCTAACAAATTATGATAATAGAATACAAGCAGTTTAAGCTTTTGTATCAATACTAAAAATCAAAAGTCCGCATTGTCTCTCTATTAATGAAGGCATGAATATCAATTGTTTGGCTTTTCTGATTGCCAGAGAACTTAAACTACTTCTGAAAATGGTCGATAGTTTACTATTGAGTTCTGCTGAGGCTACTTTTCCGCTATCATCTACACATAAGTCTAATACGACTTTTCCAGATTGATCTGAAAGCATTAAAATATTTGGTAACTGATCCACCTGTCTATCTCCAAGACCACTATTAATTGTCAATGTCAATTCCTCATCTATGATTATGTCTTGTGAGGCATTCATATCTATATGAGGAGAAGTCGTTTTTACTGATACATCTATGATTTCAGGTTCAGCATCAATCGAAACTGTATCTCTTTCTAAAACATCTGGATGCTCTACTTCAAAAGTCTCATTCGTTTTAGCTGGAGATTGGGAAGGAATTTGATTCTGTGATTGAGTTGTTGGCTTGGATGGTAGATGAATGGAATGATCATAAGCACATTTGAGGCTTGCATTTTTAGCGCCTTCCGAATCACCTAGTTTTGCCGATTGTATCCAAAATTCACATGCCCTATTCTTATCTCCTTCTTTAAATAGTAGATCTCCAGCTTTCGCAAAGTACTTCCCTTCATATGGGTTAAGTTTTGTCAAAAGTTGGATATAAGAAAGTGAACTTCTCTCATTCTTCAGTTTCAGTTCAGTATTTGCCATTAGCTCTATCACATCTGCATTGACACCTCTCTGATCTATATAATCAAGTATGTCAGATTTTGTGCCTTTAAATGCACCTAAAGCAAATTTTGCCTTCCCTCTCATGAATATTGCTCTTGAAAACGAAGGGTCGTCTTTGATAATTCTGTTATAAAGTCTTACTGCTTCGTCATATCTATCTGTGTCAAAAAGCACATTGGCTTTCATAAAAATGATATTGTTATCTTCTTCCAGGTTTTGAGCTTGAAGTGAAAATGTTGCAAACAATAAAAGGTTAATAAAGAATAAAGTGAATCTAGTCATGGCATTTTATTTTGTTATATCACTTCAATTATGACGACTTTTGTTCCTAATTGGTTCCTTAAGAAGAAGCAATTTTCGATTAAAATTATCATAAAAGTGCAAGAATGAGCAAAGTATATATAGTCAGTGCAAAAAGGACACCAATGGGAAGTTTTGGTGGACAATTAGCTTCTTTTTCCGCAACGGCTTTAGGTTCCAAGGCCATATCAGGAGCCATTAAAGCAGCTGAAATAGAGGCTAATGTAATCGATGAAGTATTTTTCGGTAATGTTTGTTCTGCTAATTTGGGACAGGCCCCTGCTAGACAAGCAGCACTCGGAGCAGGAATCCCAAATAGTGTGCCCTGTACAACTGTAAACAAAGTTTGTTCTTCTGGTATGAA
>DKPS01000058.1:0-870 GCA_002471345.1 Saprospiraceae bacterium UBA7328 | reverse complement strand
CTTGCCGGAGGGATGGAAAGCATGAGCAATATACCTTACTATGTCCCTAAAATGAGATGGGGAAGTAAATTTGGTGGAGCTGAGATGGTAGATGGACTTCAAAAAGATGGACTCATAGATGCATATGATCATCAAGCTATGGGTAATAGTGGGGATGCTACATCTGAGAAATATGGATTCAGTAGGGAGGACCAAGATGCATATGCGATTAGATCATATCAAAGAGCAGCTAAGGCTACTGAAAATGGCTCTTTCAAAAAGGAAATAGTAGCTATAGAAATTCCTCAAAGAAAACGTGATCCCATCGTGATGACAGATGACGAAGAATATAAAAATGTAAAGTTTGACAAAATCCCTTTACTAAGACCAGCCTTCTCTAAAACTGGGACTGTTACTGCTGCGAATGCCTCAACGCTTAATGATGGGGCATCAGCATTGATATTGGCCAGTGAAGACGCAGTAAAAAAATATGGACTAACTCCAATAGCAGAAATTATCTCTCATGCTGATGCAGCTCATGAACCTACATGGTTTACCACTGCGCCAACTAAAGCAGCACCAAAAGCTTTAAAGCAAGCTAAAATGGAGCTTTCAGATGTAGACTTATTCGAAGTAAATGAAGCTTTTTCATCCGTTGCAATGGCTTTTAGTTCAGAACTCAATGTGGATCAGGACAAAATGAATGTGCATGGTGGTGCTGTAGCATTGGGCCATCCCCTTGGATGTAGCGGAGCTCGTATTACAACAACATTGATTCATGCAATGCATCAGAGAGATAATGAGATTGGATGTGCTACTCTATGTAATGGTGGTGGTGGTGCTAGTGCTATTGTGGTGAAGAGGGTATAATCAGAGGGGACAGAAGTCAGG
>DKPS01000153.1 GCA_002471345.1 Saprospiraceae bacterium UBA7328 | reverse complement strand
GGAGGTTGAGATTAAATGAGAATGGAATTGGACTATTGTTTTTAGTATTAAGATTTTTTATCCTTGCTGTTATTCCTGACCCAATAGCAGAAATATTTGATCCTGAATGAATATTTAGAATGCTTTCACCCCATTTTAATTTGATGTCTTCTTTTATTCCTCTTAAGTCTGAAATTCCAACAGTAATGTGGGCGTCTTTCCATTTTACTTCAATCAGGTTTTCTTCCTTTATTTTAGGAATTTGAATAACTCCATTTATATCCAGATCGGACTGATAAACAATCACTTTATAAATTCCTCTCCTTAGTTCTTTTGGTGATATAGTACCATTGATTTTCAAGTCACTCGGAAGGACACGTAAGTATTTTGTCTCTGTAAGTTTTTCTTTGTCTATCTCATCAGAATCAATTGTGTACACCAAAGGAATGGTCAATATAGGCCCATCTATTTGTTGTTTTTTTGCCCATTTATTACTTACTTCTTGAATCGCTGCAGAACGTAGTGTTTTTCTTTCATGAATTATTGTTTCTATCATTTCCTGAGGAATCAACAGGAGTATTATCATGAAAGTAATGACGATCAACTTGAGAGTGATAGAGTTTTTTAACCAAATTTTCGTTGTATCCAAATTTGTTTTGGTCATGTGATCTATGGATTTATACTATGTTTTTAAAGTTTATTTGATTAGGACAAGATGAGGCCAGATTCAACAAGAATACTAATTTTAGAAAGTGCTTTGAAATACAAAGTGACAAGTCAAATTTTTTTATTTCAAAAGTTGTTCAATAGCTTTAATGTGCTTTACTAATGCATCTCTTCCTTCTTCAGTCGCGGAATATTTTGTATTAGGTTTTCTATCTATGAATTCTTTTTGAACCATAATATATTCACTCTTTTCTAATGATTTTATATGACTTGCCAAATTACCGTCCGTCACGCCTAGTAGTTTTTTTAAAGTATTAAAATTGAGGCTGTCGTTTACCACAAGTGCAGACATGATCCCTAGTCTTACCTTATTTTCAAAAGCCTTATTTAAATCTTTAAGTATATTCTTCAACAGTGATATTTTAATTGTTTGAATAGAAGATCACTTTTCGAAATGCTCTTTTTTATATTCAATTAAATACTGATATTGACCTATATCTACAACTTCCAATTTAATGCTAGGATCACACCACTCTAGACTACTACTATGACCTGTAGATATATCAGAAGCTTTTATATATAGTGCCACAGAGTCGCATACCTTTTCAATATTCTTGCTCAGATTTTTAGTAGAAATTATGAGTTCACTTTTCTCATTATCTATGATAACATGATTTTGAATCGGTCCGTCTAAATGGTTGTCAGATTTGAAATCTACTTTGATGGGTGCGCCACTATTGTTCACTACTCGTACATCGTAAGTATATTCTGATTGACACGAGTACAATCCAACGATTAATACGAGAAAAAGAAATTTTGTTGTTTTCATTTATGATTCTTTATAAAGTTAATATTCTATATTTTATTATTGAAGTACATAAATGCACCATATATGATGTGCAGAAGACCAAATCCAATGGCCCAGAATATCAGACCATATCCGACAAAATAGGTGGCTAAAAGACCCAATAGAATCTCCATGATTCCAAGGCTTCGAGTTTCTTTTAAGGTAAAATGACTTCCATTTACAAGTGCTAGCCCATAGAATATAAGAGTGAGTGGGGCTATCAGACCTCCATAGCCTTCAAGTAATAATATTAAAGAAAGTATACCTCCAGAGATCAAAGGAATAGAGAGGTTGATTAGATACTTTTTAGTATGCTGATCCCACAGTTTTTGATTTATTTTTTGTGCTTTTCGAGTAGTAAAATATATACCTGTTATTAAAGAAAACAGAATGACCCCTAAAGCAATAGCGAGGAGTATAATTAAGCTTTCATTTGTTAGGTTTGTCCATCGGTATTCGAAGTATTCTTGATCGGAGTATATAGTCTCATAAGCGAGATATGCACCTATAAGAGAAAATACTCCTGCACATATTCCAGACATCCCACTTAGTGATATGAACCGAGAGGATCTATTCATCATATCTTTGATGTCCTTTATGTCTTCAATGTATTTTTCTTTATTCATTAAAAGTACTTTGAAATACAAAGTAATATATTATATTTTGATTTTCCAAATGATCTTGTACAAATTGGGATTTAGTAATTAGGGGATATACTTGTTTGAAGACATCATATTGAAGTGTTGGTCAGTAACTCATAGTTGATTGTCAAACTTGTTTTACTAAATGATATAGTCCTTATTTACATGATCTCTAAGACTAGAAAAGATTAGACTCCAAAAGATATTTGAACCTCTCTGGTGATTGGGATAGATTGGCATGTCAAAACGTGTCCATTGTCTATATCCTTTTGGCTCAATGCCATACATGATTTCATCTCTACTTCTCCAGATTGAATACGAGCTACACATGTACCACATACTCCGCTTTCACAAGAATATGGGGGCTGGGCCCCGACAGATTTTAGAGACTCCAGAATAGTCTGATTTTGAAGTACAGTAGTTTGATGCTTTTTATTTTCTATAAATGCCGTAAGACGCGAATTGTCGAATCCATTGATCTTTTTAGAATCTTTGGAAAGGGCATTTCCAAATTGTTCAATATGAATTATTTCTTTAGGTACCCCCAGTTCTTCTAGACATTTTTTAACACTAAGATTCATGGCACCTGGGCCGCAAATGTAGTACTCTGTGTTTTGGGCTACTGGAGGGTAATTGGTTATAAACCATTCTACGCTCTCCTCATCAATACGACCTTTTCTTCCTTTCCAAGATTTAGCAACTGACCATACTTTTGGATTACTAAGTATTTGAATGATATTGATTCTATTTGTATGCTCTGATTTGAGTCCTTCTAATTCGTCTCTCAATAGGATAGTATCTTGATTAGTATTTCCATAAAATAGATTTACTGTACTATTTGGACTGCCTTTTAATACGGATTTAAGAATAGAAATAATGGGTGTGATTCCACTCCCAGCAGCAAAAAGAAAATAGGTTTTATAAGCTTTTCTATCAATTTGAGCATAAAACCGTCCTTGAGGTGCCATGACTTCTACTTGGTCTCCAATTCGTAAATGATCGTTGATATAATTGGATACTAAGCCACCTTTGACTCTTTTGACTGTCAGTTCTAGATTTTCATCAGTTAAGGGTGAGCTATTAAGGGAATAACTTCGTCTTACCTCTTTACCGTCAAG
This sequence comes from Saprospiraceae bacterium UBA7328, assembly GCA_002471345.1. GTDB lineage: Bacteria > Bacteroidota > Bacteroidia > Chitinophagales > Saprospiraceae > UBA7328. The sequence continues at coordinate 6,544 of DKPS01000153.1, read as the reverse complement.
TATGAATCTAAAAATTAAATGTTGCCCGGGAGTAAAGTGAAATTCTTCTCTAAGGGGTTTTGGGACTTCAATGCTTAATGTGACAGCGTCATCCACCGGATTTTTAATTTCACTGATCTTTAGCTTATGAAATATCATTGTCATTCCTATTTCTATCCATCCATCTTTCTACGATAGTCTGAAAATACCTAACTGTACTTTCTCCTTCTTTGGCAGTCGCGGTGATTCCAAATAATGGATTTCTCAGAGATTTTTGTTGTTGTTCACACACATACACATCTTCCTCCATGAAGTCATTCCAGTCCATGGGGTCATCCGAATCAGGATTAGGTTTATTCCCATATTTGGTTTTTTCTATTCCCCTTATTCCGGACCATGAGCTGTACGACTTCATGCTTTGTTTAGTATATTCCCATTCTGTCATTTCTTCCATCTTAGTTCTAACAACCACTTTAGTTTTGTCTGGAGCCAGAGGTATGACATGAAAGATATTCCATGTACTCTCACTTTCAGTTAACCCAAGACTAGGAAATAACCATGGTACATATGCCCCTATATAATCATCCGTCATCTCTTTTATTCTTTTATAGGGTATCAGCTTGTCCAGATTTACTTTGTATTCATTAGTGGGTGGTTCCCAAAACATATAGTGATCCCCTACGAACCCATATTTGGCATTAGCATGGTCGTATATTTGTAATGTATTGGAATGTAGGTGAGATAGATGATACACATCTATATAATTTTCAGCTACTATCTTCCAATTGGCATTGATCATTTTTTCGTAATAGGTATCTGGATATTCTATCAGACGGTTAGGGTCATGTGGACCGAGGTGCTCCCAGATTCCTTCAAACCATGTAGTGATGGGTTCAGCTTCAAAGCCATTACAATTGCTTCCTAAAATGTCATTGCATTTAGAAAAATGATCATTCGTTTGAATCGAACTATTGTCTTTACCACATGAAATTATGAGAAATAGAGCAAGTGAAAAAGAAAGATTTTTCATTCATCATATCTAACGACCTTGGAAACCGTTTCGTTATTTTCTTATTCTATTCTCAGTATCTTAATAATCTTATCTGGTTAAGGATTTGGGCAATGGATTTTTCATTAGACTAATCCGTGAATCCAAGCATGCTGAAGCAACATTATAGTCTTTCCATCTCTAATTTCTCCAGTAGATATCATATTAAAAGCTTTGCCAAAGTCTAATTCTAAAACTTCGATATTTTCTTGTTCTTCTGCAAGCCCTCCACCGTCACTTACTTTCATGTCACTAGAGTATTCTGCTACGAAGAAGTACAATATTTCGGTTACTGATCCTGGAGACATATAGGATTCAAATACTTTCTGAACTTTAGATATTCTGTAGCCAGTCTCTTCCTCTGTCTCCTTCTTGATACAATCTTCAGGATTATCCTTATCTAATAATCCAGCACATGCTTCTATTAGCATTCCGGATTCATTTCCATTGATATAGGTAGGTAGTCTGAATTGACGAGTGAGTATTATGGTTCGGTTTTCTTTATTGAATAATAATATAGCTGCTCCATTCCCGCGATCGTAGGCCTCCCTACTGTGAGTTTCAGAATTTCCTTTTTCATTTTGATATTCATAGGTTACTTTTTTCAGAGTGTACCAATTATCAGATAGTATTTCAGTCTCTACTATTTTTACCGAAGCCTTTTCCATTTTTATTTAACGAAGAAAAATATTTTCAATTTGAATCGAATTGATAAAGCATTACTCTGCTGCGCCTGAGTTGAGTATTTTGGATTAGTGAATCAATTGTATATTGAGATGTCTCAACATCATAATTAAGGAAATGAAGAAATACTCCGTAAGCTATTTGTACTTGGTTATAGTGATTTTTGTCTCTTGCCAAAGACCACTTATTCAAGGAGATATACTGATTGAAAATGGTACTGTGTATGATGGTAAAGGTAATGCTGAATTTCGAGGTGATATTGTCATTGAAAATGATATTATCAAATGGATAGGTGATGCTAAACTAGTAGAAACTAAATGTAACGAGGTAATTGATGCCACAGGTAAAATTGTGACACCTGGATTCATTGATATACATGCTCATGGTAATCCATTAAAGACACCAAAGTTTCAGAATTTTTTGGCGATGGGAGTTACTACTATAGCTCTAGGTATGGACGGCTCTAGCCAAGAAGTGTCCAATTTGGAAAGTTGGATAAAAGATGTGGACTCAACACAGACTGGAGTGAACATTATACCATTTATAGGGCATGGTTCATTGCGTAAAGAAAGTGGAATCGATAATAGCAAAGAGGTGAGCAAAGCTGATTTGACACAAATGACATTACTGTTGGACAAAGCATTAAAAAAAGGAGTTTGGGGTTTGTCGTTTGGATTGGAATATTTGCCAGGATTTTATGCTGACTCAATAGAATTGACTGCTTTGGCTAAGGTGGTAGGCCAACACAATGCACTGATTACCAGTCATATAAGAAATGAAGATAATAATGCCATAGTATCATCTCTTACAGAGATGTTTAATCTTTCAGAGTTTTGTAATGTTAATATTTCTCATCTCAAAGTAGTATATGCCAAAGGTAAAGAAAGAGCTCAAGAAATAATGAGTCTTTTTGATAAACCATTCAATAGCAATTACAATATTACTGCTGATCTATATCCTTATACAGCCAGTTATACAGGCATTGGTATTGTATTTCCTGAATGGGCAAAACGCCCCAAGACCTATGGGAAGATTAAACAACAAAGACGAGATGAACTGCTTACCCATTTGAGAAACCGAGTGAATAGTAGAAATGGACCAGACGCCACACTTTTTGGATCTGCTCCATACAAAGGGAAGACGCTCAAGGACTTAGAAGAGGAATACAATTTACCGTTTGAGCAAATATTAGCTGATGTAATTGGGCCTTTTGGAGGTAGCGCTGCTTTTTTTGTAATGGATGAGGAATTGCAAAAAGAATTGGTCAAACATTCAGAGGTAATGATTGCTTCAGATGGCAGTCCAACTATGTTTCATCCCAGAGGGCATGGTACATTCTCAAAGATTATTGAAGACTTTGTTCTGCAGGATTCCACTATTGAACTAGCTGAGGCAATATATAAAATGACAGGTATGCCTGCAAAGACATTGGGGCTTACAAATAGAGGAGTTCTAGAAAAAGGAATGATGGCTGATCTTTTGATTTTTGATCCATCAGAGGTGAAGAGTAAGGCTACTTTTGACATGCCTCATCAGTATTCAGAGGGAATAGAGACAGTCATGATTAATGGCCTTGTTGTGTTTAAGAATGACAGTGTAATAATTAGAAATGGTAAGGTATTGATCAGGCCTGAATCTCAAAAGACCATGAAAAATTGAGTTGAATAAGTATCATTTGCCGTCAGCATTTATAATATGTTGAAGACAACTGATATTCTCAGCTGAGAATGTTGACATTTGCTTAATCTCAAATCCTATTTCTAGATTTATAGCCTCACCAGCTGAAAAAGAAACTGTATCCATAGCGTATAAAACTGCATCTGAAGTAATGCTATTTTCAACAGAATAAAAAGAAGTATCAATAGTATTTATAACAATGTCATCGACACAATGATCGGAATCAATAATTCTATATATCCTTCCATTTAAGCGAGCAGCATAAAGCTCATTGTTTTCTGATACTCCAAAAGTGGTAACCTGATTTAAACCACTCATATAGAAATGCGTACTATCATAATTGTTCTCAGTATCCAACATGAATAAATCTGCAGAACAATAGTCGATCGAAAAATACCACCCTTTGAAAGAAGGAAAAGCTGAGCCTCTGTAGACATATCCTCCCGTAACTGAGCATATTGAACTGCTTGGTGCATGATGCATCTCAAAAATAGGATCAGTAATGGGTGTAGAGAGGCAGCCAGTTAATCCAGTGTCGTAATTTCCTTCTTTACATCGCCATCCATAATTATTGCCTGCATAAATCATGCTGTCAATACTGATTTCTTCCCTAGCATCTTGCCCTACATCACCTACGAACATGATATTCGATTCAGCATCAAAACTGAACCTCCAAGGGTTTCTCCAACCATAAGACCAAATTTCATCTGCTCCGGCTGAGTGAGCAAAATGATTGTCCATCGGTATTGAATAGTATTTTCTATTATCATAAGGAAATTGGTCTGAATCAATGTCCAGTCTTAATATCTTACCTAATAAAGATGTTGTATCCTGAGATCTGTTTTTGGGGTCATCTCCACTTCCTCCATCACCTGAAGAAATATATAAATAGCCGTCTGATCCAAACTGGAGATCACCTCCATTATGATTAGAAAAGTCTTGGCTATATTGTATGATTATCTTTTCAGAATTTGTCAGTGCCAAGTTACTATCTAATGGATTGACACTATATCTTGCAATTCTCGTTGTGTCTAGGCTTGCTCCAGCTCCATCAATAACATAATTAACATAGAAATAATTAGAATCTGGAAATTTAGGATGAAAAGCTAGCCCTAAAAGACCCTGTTCTCCATTTCCGTTATCTACTTTTGAAGCTATATCCAAAAAATCTGTTGACTCTACAGTTCCATTGACAAAGTCTGCAAGAATTTTAATAGTTCCTTTGTTTTCGCATATAAAAAGTCTATTACTACCATCATTAGCATTTGCTATGGCCACAGGCTTTGTCAAGCCAGATGCTAATTGATAAAATGCAGGAGTACCTTGTGCATTTGTATCAAAATAATGAAGAGATATGATGAAGAGGTAAAAAATATAACGAAAAAAGTGACTCATTTGTAGCTTGGATTGAAAGAACAAATATAAAAGTCAATACAGCTTCCATATGCCAATGGAAACCCTAGTTTTTACCTCTATTCAGATTGAATATGAGTTTTTACTTTATCACCTTAGACCAATCCACTTCATCATTGTGAGAATGTGTAAAGCCCATTGCTCTTTCTTCTTTAATAGTTTCAGAATCTCTGAAGGCCATTATATAAGTCTTCCTCCATTCATTGGATTTATTTCCATCTGAACCATGAACTATTCTCTCATCATGGATAGTAACTGAACCTCTTTTGACAGGCAAATAAATGATCTCTTCATTTGGCTTGGACTCTATTACTAATGTATGCGAGTCATCTCTATTTACTGATCCTGAGCTTGCTTCTTTCTCATATTGTTTAGGTACATGTTTTCTAAGCTTAGGTTCTTTATTAGTCCCAGGAATTAAATGCAAACATCCATTTATCAAGTCAGAATCACTTAAAGCAAGAGAAAATGTAGCAGTCCATGTGTTCTTAGTTTTAGGCCAATACCCTAAATCCTGATGCATCGCGAATTCGGCGTTTTTCTTGGCGGGCTTTTTCGCCAAAAATTGCTCATAATCTAGTTTGGCTTCACCTGCAGAATATATTTGATTGGCCATGTCTAGAGCTAGTTTATAGTATATATTATTTGCCAATTCTGGACGATAGTATGAAGGTAGCATCGCATTTACTAATTGAAACTCTTCAATCGGAGTGCCGTAAGGTTGTGACATATCACAAAAGTCTTTGGCCATTCGATGTGCTTCTTTCCCAGAAGTAAAATGATCAAACCAATGGTCCAAAAGCTCCATCTCTGACTCCGATAGGACGTCATTAATTACCAAATACCCTAGTTCATTGAATTGTTGGATTTCTTCTTGTGTGATATTGTAAGAAAGAGGGCTTCTTCTTTGTGGACCTGAAGATGGATTGACTACACGTTTCATATTCTTAGCTTTGAATTAAAGGTATGAAATCGGGAATTCAATGGATTTTATTAAAGTACCCTCCTCTGGTTTTATCTTATCTGATTTTTTAGTAATTGTATTCGTTGATAAAAATCTTCTTTACATATTCTTCACATTGATCAGCCTTAAAGTGAATCCAATGCTGTTGAATATCATACCGACTTTCTACTACCTGTAAAAAATTTCGAGTGGGGTTATTCCTTTTCAGACCGTTTATTAGTTCCTTTCTTACTTCTTGATCTGTCACCTCTTGCAAAAAATCTTTCATAGCAAAGCCTAAAACCTGAGTGGGCATCGGAAGCACTTTGATATACTTTTCAATATTCTCTTCTAATGTCTCTGTCAGTTTTGATTCATCATCAGTTATTTCTATAGTAGAGATTTCACGAGTTTTTCTGTCTATATAACAAGTGTTACCTTGAAAAACCAATTTGGCGACTTTCTTTACTACTTCATTTGGCGATAACATTTGCATATTCTTTGAAAACAATATTAGATATATAAATGATCTTATCGATTTATAATCGTTAAAATTTGGATTCCTTTATAAATGAACTTTCGTTCAATTTATAATAAAGACATAATCGGGTTCTTAGTTCGCAGCCTAATAAAATTAGAAAAAATTGTAAATCAACTACTTTTATTTTGTAATTCATTCTAAGTATTTAGATTGAAACTACTTGGCATTTAGATTTCAAGTATTTGAAAATTGGTAAAATTCGATTCACATGTTTTGTTTTACCCAGGAGCTCAACTTGAAGACTTACGTTACTTAAGAC
>DKPS01000001.1 GCA_002471345.1 Saprospiraceae bacterium UBA7328 | reverse complement strand
CAAAAATGCATAGAAATGGCTGCGCTCGTAAAGAATGATAAAAATCTTATAGTCGACGAAGAAAGAATTGAAGATGTGATCTCTAAAGTTACAGCTTTTGGTGAGTCTTGTGGTCTGACTAGAGAAATTTCAGAGCCATTATGGAGAAAACTTATTCAGCTAAGCATAGAACACGAATTCAAAGAGCTAGACTGCCTACAAAATACTAATTAATCTTCATATCTGTCCAACCAAGAAAGTGTTTCTTTAATCATTTGATTTCTTGGAAGCGGCCAATGGCCTGAATCATAGAAAACCAGTCGTTTATCCTTTTCAGGAGTGCCGATGAAACTAAACATAGATTTTGGAGCTGATTCTGGAACTAAATAGTCTTGTCTTCCATTTAGCATAAGAATAGGTAGCTTCATTCTAGGGAAATGGTTTTTACCATCAGACATAGGAGGTATCCCTGGAGTCATCCCACCTACATAAAGAACAGCGGCTTTAAACCTGTCCTCAAATAGCAGCACATGAGTTGTATAAATACCTCCATAACTCATACCTACATAAAAAATATTTTCTGGATTAAATTCATTTCTAGTTTGAAGATAATCTATTGCTCTAGAGGTATCCACAGTCCAATTAGAAAGAAGTTGTCTGAACATCCTCATGTGATCTGGAGTTCTTGGGAAGCTTATATTCATATCATTGATTCTATTCATTGAACCTTTATAAGCAGGCCAAACAAGCGCTCTACCTGATTTAATAATAAAATCTAATCCATATTCTCCAGGGTTAACTTCATCTATTTCCGGAGGGTTTCTGTAATAGTTCGCACCTGGATATAGAATAATTGAATCAAGTTTATTGAAATTAGATCCTTTAGGTTTAAAAATAAGAATATCCATTTTCTCATTTCCATATCCAACATCTATCTGAACTCTTTCTTTGTCCCAAACTGGATGTGATTCATCGATATAGACGACTTTTGAGTTTAGATCTTTTTTTCCAACATCAAAATTTCTTGAATAAAGACTAAACTCAGAATCTGTAAAGGGCTTATAGAAACTTGCAGGTTTTGGAGCAGGTCTGTTAATTGGGTCACCAAATGGGTTTAAGTCTCTTGGATTGATTAATCTTGCTGTTCTAAATCCAATAAGTTTAGATCTCGTAAACCTCGGTGCTGGTGTAGCCAAAGATGCTGAGTAAGCAGCATCCTCGTAACTTCCCCCTAATGTGAGTCCTCTTCCTCCAAAAATATTCCATGACCATTCAGTCACATTACCGGCCATATCATATGTTCCGTAAGCTCCGATGCCGCTATTTCCAACTTCTTGAGCACTTTGATTAGAAAAATTACTTTTCTTAAGTAGAACTGGAGAAATTGGAGCTGCTATCTCGGTAACGGGAAAAGCTGCCTTAGCCCAGTGATACATGGGAGGGAGTATGTTCCCTTTATATCTTGCAAAGGCCTGAGCTTCATACCAAGTTATACCTGTTACGGGTAACTTACCCTGTCCCTCTTTATAATCTCCTAGTTCCCAGGAAAGGGGTCCCGTGCGTCCCGTAGAATCGACCATAAATTCTTTTGCTTCTTCCCAGGTAAGAGATTCTCCTTCTTTAATAAATTCCATATCTTTCCAATATTGGAAGATTTCGTAACCACCATCATCTATAAACTTTTTGAATTCTTCATTATTTACTTCATATTTATCGATAAAATAAGGACTCAAATTATAATCTGTCACACCTTCGCCAATTAAAGCGGGTATGAACCTACCCCCATCAATTGCAATCATTCCTTCTGGAACAGTGCCTAGTTTATTCATTTCTATATTTGATATTTCAAATATAGGTGGTATCGGGTGATTCTTAAAAGTATAACTAGGATTTGCTTCAACAATATCCTTTTCATGAAAACCTTCCTTGACTAACTTGATTTGAATAACACCCCTAGGCAGTCTAGTTTTTGGTAATGGTGTTTTGCCAATATAACGCCATTCATAATCTTTTTCAGCTGTGTAGGGTTTCCAGTAAACTTCTACATCATCTTCATTAAGATTTAATGATACTGGCAGACTAATATCAGAATCTATGCTGTCTGAATTGTAAAAGAATGGAGCAAAGGAATTCATTAAGTTTAGGTTATCCCATGCTCCAACATAATCATCCTCTCCTAGTTTTTGTTTTAAATCTGGAAGTGCAAAGTTATTAACCCACACGTAACTTCCTGTTCCATAACCTGTAAACAAAACTGCTAAGGTAATGCTTAAAATTTTAGCAGTACTAAATCTTGAAGATGCTGCCCATGCAACTAATGCAATAAATGGAAGAATTAATAAAAAAATCAGGATTATGTTTTGCATGAATTCCTCACCAAAACCAAAAGAATCGCTTACTAGGCTTGCAATTTGAACTGTCGCAAGGGCTACAATTGCATAGCCCGAGACTACTTTAAAAACTTTATTTTGTTTGAATTTTTCTAATATTGATGTTGAGGTTTCCATTCTATTTCTCCAAAAAACTCTATTCCATTACTATTATTCATTGAAATACTATGAAAAGTAAAATAACTTTATCACTTTATTAGCTAAAGGATATTCAGATGACAAAAGAAAGTGAAATGACCTTCAATGGTGAGAGTGCAAGACAAGACTTCAAGGAGTTTGAGGAATTATTCAATGGAGTAGAGTCTTTTATGGGATATCTCCCAAATGCTTATTTGAGCATGGCAGAACGGCCTGCACTTCTATCGGCGTTTTCAGGACTAGCTGCCAGTATTTTTCAATCAGAAGGAATAGATATTCAAACAAAACAATTGATTGCATTAGCTTCTAGTCTTGCTTCAGGGTGTAAGTATTGTCAGGCTCATACTTCTCATGGAGCTGAAAGGGCAGGTGTAGAAAATGAAAAGATAGTTGATATCCTTAATTATGTTGAAAGTACAAAATATAG
>DKPS01000137.1 GCA_002471345.1 Saprospiraceae bacterium UBA7328 | reverse complement strand
CTCCTTCTTCACCTTCTAGTAGTTGTGATATTCCCATGCAGGCTATGGTCACATCTGCAACATCTGCCTCCTCTGAAAACCAATCCATTGGATTTACATTAGGCCTATCCATCAAAGATCCTTGAACATATCTGATTGCAGTGTGATCAGAGACATTAGCTGATATTCCTTCTAGTATTGTTTTTAGGTCATCACTTATACCGTAATAATTTGCTAAAAGGGATTGTGTGTGAGCAGCCATAGGTCCAGTCACAAACAGGTTCCTAAGGTTAGGGTCTAGAGGTAGAGCATGGTTGTTGTTTTTTAATAATACGAGAGATTTAGCTGCGGCTTCATAAGAAAGTTTGATATTTTCATTTGATCTAACCACGTCAGTTTTGATTCGATTGAAAATCACGTTGGCTTCAGGGTCAAAAAGACCAAGTCTAAACCTTGTCGGAAGTAGCTCTTTTAGATTATCATTAATAGCATTTTCAGAAGTAAGTCCTTCTTCTATGGCTTTTAAAAGAGCGGGATAGGTGTTTCCACAATTTAGATTGCATCCTATATTTAAAGCATCAGCTGCAGCTCCTTCTTTTGATGTTGAAGTCTTATGACCATCATATAGATCCACTAAAGCCCAACAATCAGAGACAAAATATCCATCAAAGCCCCATTTTTTTCTCAGTACATCTTGCATTAGATAAGGGTGAGCACAACACGGATCTCCATTAGTTCTATTGTAAGCACCCATCACACCTTCCACATCAGCTTCAACTACTAGGGCCTCAAATCCTGGGAGATAAGTATTCCATAAATCATAATCGCTGACTACAGCATCGAATTCATGTCTCAATTTTTCTGGACCGCTATGTACTGCATAATGTTTGGCCATGGCTGCCACTTTCATATGTTCTCCGTTACCTTGAAGCCCATTTACAAAAGAAACTCCCATTCTACTAATCAAAAAAGGATCTTCACCATAGGTCTCCTGACCACGGCCCCATCTTGGGTCTCTGAAAAGGTTGACATTTGGAGACCAAAAAGTAAGGCCGGCATATCTGTCCATGTAGCCCACTTTCTTATTCGCATTATATTTTGCCCGTGCCTCATCTGAAATCGCCATACCAATTCGATGCATTAGATCTATGTCAAATGTGGCTGCCATTCCTATTGCTTGTGGGAAAACTGTAGCTTTACCATTACGGGCAACGCCATGTAAACATTCATTCCACCAACTGTAATGTGGAATCCCTAATCTTTCAATGGCAGGTGCTTCAAACATTAATTGAGAAGCTTTTTCCTCTAATGTCATTTGAGAAATCAAATCATCTACTCTTTCTTTTATTGAGAGGTTTGGATTGTAGAAATCATATTTATAATCCTGAGAATAGGTTGTTTGGATACAGGATATTATTAATATTGATAAAAGAGCCTTTTTCATATTAGCATAATTAGACGTCTTAAAGATGATGACTCTGATTTAATTCTTATTCGTTTAGATTGCCCTTATTCTTCATTATATTTTCTGATTTTTATTATTGGGTTAAAATTGTGAATGTCTTCAGGTTTTGTTAAAAACAGAACTCTATATTGTAAACCATTGATTCCCAATAGAGAGGCACAAGTAGTCAAAAGTTTTTGAGAATATATTAAAAAAATAAATATACTTTCTATACCTTAGCGTTAGGTTTAAAACCTTCCATCCGATAGAACTCATTTTTAGAGTTTGAAATAAGCATTTAATTTTTTGAATTATTTAGAGCTAAGAATCTGTTTGTTTGCAGGTTTTGCTTTAGCAAGATAAGTGTCTAACTACAACACGGATCTCACGCTGATCTCTTCATCACGATGCCTATATACTCCAAAATGAGATTCCATTCGAGTGGGAGATTGGATTTAATGTCAAGGTTAATTTAAAATAAGATGAAGAAAACGTACGCTACCGCTATATCTTTTCTTTTTACAGCGGTTCTCTTTTTTCCTGCTGTATATGGTGCGAGTTGTTATGATGCCAATGAGATTTCATGTGGCTATCCTACCAGTGGGAGTACAAATGGTGGTTATAGCTCCTTTGATAAAAATGATTATGGTGGTTATGCTCATGGAGTATGGTATACCGGAGTAGATCATATGTACAAGATTAGAAAGACCAGTCATGGTCCTATGAATATTCATTTGGCTACTCAGAAAAGTGGAATTAATGTCTTTTTGGCCAATTCTTGCTCTGGTGGTAAATTGAATTGGATAGGATCAGGAGAATCCATGCATGGCGGAATGTATATGGATAATTCTCATGTCAATATGCCTGCTGGTGAATATTATATAATTGTTGATTCTAAAGATATTTATACAAAAGGAGAATATTCTCTAACTATTACTTGTGGAGAATTAGATTGTAGTTCAGCTGTTGAACTCGAATGTGGTGAAACGTTATGGGATCAATCCAATTACAACGCACACAACAATGTGAGTATTTATGGTTGTGGCTATGATAATTATTTGAATTATACAGGAAAGGAACGTGTTTATTTCTTCGACCTTGAATATGATGACGAAGTCGAAATTTCAGTAACAGGAATCAAAGAAGGATTAGGATTTGACATCTTCTTGTTCGAAGGTGATCATTATGGAAGTTGTATTTCTGATGGTTGTATAGCTTCTAGTACTTTAGGACTTCATAACGATGAACATATATCCAAACATCTTTCCAAAGGAAGGTACTACGTCGTAGTTGAGACTTGGGCACATGAAAATGGCTATTTTAACATTGGTCTCGAGACTAAGTATTGTCATTATTCTTCTGATCCATATGGTAGTAACGGACATTCTAGTAGTGGACATGTTTGTGATAAGCATACCGTATTAACATGTGATTCCTACTACACTAATCACAGCAATAGCTATGATCATAGTACTAATAACATGGATAAGCACCATTATGGAAGCAAATCCTATTCTGGATATAATGGATATGAAAGAGCATATGAAATTTATATTGATCATGCTGATGAATACTATATAGAACTTCACAATCATGGATATGGTGATGTGAATTATGACATGTTTTTATATAAAAATACTTGTGGCTATGGTTCAGCAATTGCTATGAGTAATAAGTATAGCACGCTGGATGAAGAGATCAGTAAATGGTTGGAGCCTGGGTATTATTACTTAGTAATAGATACATGGCATGGTGAATTTGGACAGTATGATATATCTATATCAGGTTGCCCTTCTGCATCACCATCTGATGTCTGTGGAAAATCTCACTATGTAGATTGCGGCACCCAACTATGGAAAGAATCTGCAAAAAGTGGTACTAATTGGAAAGAAGATTATTATTACGGAGGCGACACTTATTCTGGATATGATGGCAATGAGATGGTCTATCATTTTAAACTTTATAAGGAGGAAAGCATAGATATATATCTTACGAATATCACTGGGTATGGAGTGAACTATGACCTCTTTTTGTATAAAGGAGGTTGCTGGAAGAATGATTGTATTGGAATGAGCAGGGGCTATGGACATAGTGATGAAAAAATGGACATCAGATTACCTGCAGGTGACTATTATGTAATAGTGGATACTTGGAAAGGAGAATATGGTAGCTATGATTTAGAGATAACTGGATGCAAATCAAGTGATGGTCATTCGTATGTAGATTGTGGGGATGCCCATTATCTACCTTGTGGCTCTTCGTACAGCGGACATACTACAGGGGCCTCTAGTAATTATAATTGGAATACATATAGTTGTAGTTATTCAGGATGGCAATATGATGGAGGTGATAATATCTATAGTATAGACAAACCTACTTATGGTGGTAAAATTCAAATTCACCTAGAGACTCAAGAACCTGGATTGAATATCATCTTAGTTGAAAAATGTGGTAATGATTTTACTTGTCTTACTGAGGGGACAGACTATTATGGAGGAAAGTACATTACTCAGGGCTATAATAATTGGGGCCCAGGAGAGTATTATATTATTGTCGATGGAAAAACTTCAAATACTAAAGGGTCATATAAAATTCATGTGACTTGTGATAGCCCAGATTTTGCTCATGCTGAAGAGATCTCTTGTGGAGCTCATTTGACTAATCAGACTAATAAAAATGGTCACAATTATATGAGTGTTTATGGATGTGCAGGAGAAAGCAAAATGGGGTATGTAGGAAAAGAAAAAGTATATGGATTCCATGTTCCTGAAACAAAAGAGATGAAAATCCATGTTTCTGCACCAAAGTATCTTTCAAAGATTGGTTTGATGTTGTATAAAGAGATTGGTGGCAACTATGATTGTTGGGCTTCTAGCAAGTATAGTGGCAGCTCTCAGAAAATAGAAAAAACTCTAACTAAAGGATATTATTATTTAGTAGTTGATGCCCATCGTGATGTAGATTATGATCTAAAAATAGAAGGATGTGCATGTACTCCAGATAAAGAACTTTCATGTGAATATCCAGCTCAAGGTAACACTTGGCATAACTCGAATGATTTCGAAGGAGTAAGTGGTGATTGTTTTGATAAAACAGTAGAGACTCCAGGAAGAGATATGAGTTTTAAATTCGAAGCTCCTAGCACAGGGACTTATGTATTCACGCTTTCAGATACAGAAGGGAATTTGGACTTATTTTTAGTTGAGAATTGTAGTGATGGCAAAACTTGTATAGGATATAGCGCAAAAATTGGCAATGTAGATGATGCAATTACTGTGGACTTAGAGCAGGGAAAGGTAGTATATGTCATTGTAGATGCTTTGTTTAAAAATGCTGACTCCGAATTCACCTTGTCTGTTAATTGCGAAGCAGAATTCGTAGATAGTGATAGTGATGGCAGGGCAGATAGTAATGATAATTGCCCTGAAGATGCAAATGCAGACCAAGCTAACAATGATAATGATGATTTAGGTGATGCATGTGATGGAGATGATGATAACGACGGAGTTTTGGATGTTCTGGATTGCGCTCCTTTAGATGCATCAATCGCAGTTACAATCGGAGATGTATGTAATGATGGAAATGCAAATACCTCTAATGACCGAATAAATGCCAATTGTGAATGCGAGGGAGATGATTCAGATGACAGAGATAGTGATGGAGTGGTTAATGATTCGGATAATTGTCCTGATGATGCAAATGATGATCAAGTAGATACAGACGGTGATGGAGAAGGAGATGCTTGTGATATAGATGATGATGGAGATGGCGTGATGGATACATTTGATTGTTTCCCTATTGATTCTTCCAGATCATTTAAAATAGGAGATGTATGTGATGATGGAAATGAGAATACAACTGGAGATGCAATCAATGCAAATTGTGAGTGTAGTGGTCAAGGAGACTCTGATGGAGATGGAATAACAGATGCCTTAGATAATTGTCCAGGTATGCCAAATGCCGACCAAGCAGATTTGGACCAAGATGGTATTGGAAATGAGTGTGACGACGATATGGATGGTGACGGAGTAGCAAATGCTGATGATTGTGCACCAGAAGATCCTCAAAATTCAACTAAGCCTGGAGATTCTTGTAATGATGGAAATGCAGAGACTAGTAATGACATTATACGGGAAGATTGTCAGTGTAAAGGTTCTGGCAGCGATGCTGATGATGATGGTGTAGATGATGCCGTTGATAATTGCCCTCTTATTGCTAATCAAGATCAAATAGATTTTGATGGAGATGGTCTCGGAAACTCTTGTGATCAGGACAATGATAATGATGGTGTGCCGGATGCTACAGATTGTACACCTTTTGATTCGACTCAAGTATTCACTATAGGTGATGCTTGTGATGATGGTAACCCAAATACTTCAAATGATGCCATAAATTCTGATTGTGAATGTGTTGGCGTAGGATCTGGAAGCATTTATGTAGGAAATGGAGAAGGTGCTGTAGGCGATACAGTTTGTGTTGAAGTAGGAGTCGTAGGTGTAAGATCAATTGGGTCTACAATGTTTACAGTAAGAGTGAATAATAACTTAGCCAAAATCACTTCAGTACAAAATGTTGGATTTGGTCCGGGTAACTTCACTTCTTCAGCTGAGTTTTTAACTGCCGTAGAAGGAGATACATCAAATGCTAGAATAATAAGTTGGGCAGTGGAAGACAGTTCTATGTTCGACTTAATGGATTCTACTGCTTTAGTAGAAGTTTGTATAGCGATTAATGCAGCTGGTGACGGAACATTTCCAATCACTATTGATGATACTATTAATATCAATGGATCAGAGTTAGTCATTGAACTCAATGATGCTGATAACATTCCTATTCCTCTTAGTATTTCTAATGGCACGATGACAGTGAATGAGGTAGGAAATAATCTTATAACAGGAAATATAAGTACGGTGAAAGGACTGGCTTTGCCGACAGTTCATGTTGAAGTCAGCGAAGAGCAAAACGTGGTTTCTACAACGAATGAAAGAGGTGATTATCAGCTCTTTGTAGGTGATAAAGAATCTTACATCATCAGTCCATCATTTGATGATAGAAGTGGAAATGGAATCTCAATGATAGATGTTTTAATGCTAAGCAGGCACCTTAATTTTGTGACTTCATTTAATAATCCTTATCAGTACATAGCTGCTGACCTGGATGGAAATGGTCAACTTACTATAAGAGATGAGCAAGTTCTTGTTCGATTTATGATGGGCATGTTAATAGATGGAGAAATGCCAAGATCGTGGAGATTTATACCTGATAATTTTAATATGCCAGTAGTTCCAGAATTTGCTAGGCATTCAGAAGTGTTAGATCATCCTGAATCTGCATTGGTCAATATGGCCGATTTAGATAGATTTCAAAACTTTACTGGT
Source organism: Saprospiraceae bacterium UBA7328 (assembly GCA_002471345.1). Taxonomy (GTDB): domain Bacteria; phylum Bacteroidota; class Bacteroidia; order Chitinophagales; family Saprospiraceae; genus UBA7328. The sequence continues at coordinate 2,826 of DKPS01000137.1, read as the reverse complement.
GTGAAAATGGGTGATTTTGATTTCTCAGCGGATTATAGAGGTTTTCAAGCCACCTTTGTAAGAAGCAAAGGTGTAGATGTTTTTAAATCTGATCAGCAAGTACAAAAAGGTGAAGAAGTGATCCTTAGTTTCAATTCTGAAGATTTCAAAGATGCCGAAGCAATGTTGTTGAACTTTTCTGTGGATAGGAATTCATTGGAATTTGTTGATGAAAAATCTGCTTTCGGAAATGCTTCTGTGACTTCTGTTGATGACTTAGCAAGTAGCGGAAACCTTGCGATTTTAGCTTATGCTACTGCCAGAGATTATGAGATCAATTTAGTCTTTAAGGCTCACTCTGATGGTCTAATAAGCGAAATGATAAGTTTACGATCAAATGCACCATCTAGGACTATCTCTTCAGAATTAGAAGAACAAAATATTAATTTACATTTCGAGAGCATAGCTAAACATACAAGTCTTACCATATCTCCTAATCCGATAGAATCTAACGCAAGACTGATTTATGAAACGGAATCTACCGGTAATGTAGAGATAGAGATACTGGCTACAGATGGTAGAATTCTTTACTCACAAAAGGCTTTTGCTGGAGAAGGTAGTAATGTATTTGTAATTTCTCAAAATGAGCTCAACACTTCAGATGGAATTATTTTCATTTCAATCCAAAACAAAGTTTCACGACTCATAAAGAGAGCCGTAATGATGCATTAAATTTAATTTTATTTCGACCTTGATAAGCCCTATGATCTTCGACCGGTCATAGGGCTTTATCGTTTATAGGTATGTAATTCAAAATCTCTTTTCTCACAGGATTGCTGTTTTTAGAATTCCAAACAAGGGACAGAACTGCACGTTGTGAGACATCAGAAAGTTCTAAAAATTTAATATCAAGATTGTATCCTTCTTGAAGTGATGTCGGGACAATCGAAATGCCAAATCCATTTTCAACTAATTTAAATATTGAAAAAGCATGAACAGTAGTGTGTGATATTAATGGTTCGAATCCTGCTTGATCAAAAAGACTTATAATTTTTTCATAATAATTTGGACTATAATCTTTATTAAATAGAATAAAATCCTCGTTCTTCAATTGGAACAGAGATTTAAATGTTTTCTGATCCAACGGATGGTTTTTCGGGAGTACTATTGAAAATGAATCTTGAATGATTGGCCGAAGGGTTAACTCACTTGGAACTTTATCTATTCTTACAAACCCTAAGTCAATTTCTTGGGAAAGCAGATCTTTTATTTGAGATTCGTTGTCCATTTCTTTAAGGCTGAACCGAATGGATGGATGCTTTTTCCGAAATCTAATCATAAGATCTGGTATTACATTTCTCATAGCTGATCCTACATAGCCAATTCTGATTATTCCTGCCTTTCCATCATGTATCAGTTTGGTATGAGTGAGAATATCCGCTATATTTTTTAGGCTATTTCCCAATTCATTTTTTAAATATTGACCAGCCTCGGTGATTTTTACATTTCTATTGTCTCTTTCCAACAATTTGACACCCAATTCATTTTCCAATTTTTCTATTTGTTTACTGAGCCCTGGTTGTGATATATATAGGATCTCTGAAGCTTTTCTGAAATGAAGAGTCTCTGCGACAGTCAGAAAATACTGAAGTTGTCTTAGGCCTAATTGATAGCTCATGGTTATTAAATTGTGAATAAATGGTATTATTAGTTATTAAATATATGGCGAAATTGTGATTCAGATTTTGAAATATGTTTAATTACGGAATAGATCATCTTACAGTAACTAAAGCCTTATCAATTTTAGATGGCTCTCTTCAAGCTCAATTAAATTCAGAAGCAGTCAAGAAGATAATTGAGTGCCATCAGCGCGTCCTTTCCATTGCTGATGGAGAGGAGGTGGTTTATGGGATTAATACCGGATTTGGTCCTTTATGTAGTTCTAAAATAACTAAGGAAAACACTTCTATTTTACAGCGGAATCTGTTGCTAAGTCATAGTGTGGGAGTAGGCGAACCTATCAAGAAGGAGTTATCAAAATTGATGCTAATCCTGAAAGTTCATTCACTGGCTCAGGGATTCTCTGGTATATCACCTCAGATTATAAAAAGGATTATTTGGCATATTGAGAATGATGTCATTGCTATCGTTCCAGAGCAAGGTTCTGTTGGTGCTTCAGGAGATTTAGCTCCCTTGTCGCACCTGTTTTTACCACTTATCAATGAAGGTGAAGTTTTATATAAAGGAAAAATATCACCTACAAGAGAGGTTCTTACCAAATTTAGTCTTGAACCCGTAGAACTGTCTCCAAAGGCAGGATTAGCTCTTACTAATGGTACTCAGTTTATTTTGGCTCATTCCGTATTTTTAGTGGATCAGATGTATAGTTGCCTTTCTCATGTAGATGTAACAGCGGCCATGATGATAGAGGGATTACTTGCATCCAAAATGCCATTTCATCGGGAACTTCATAGTGTTCGTCCATTTAAAGGAAATATCCACGTAGCAGAAAGAGTAAATCACTTTTTAAAAGGTTCACAAATGTCAGAATCGCATTTGGGTTGCAATAGAGTTCAGGATCCATATTCTTTGAGATGTGTTCCTCAGGTGCATGGGAGTTCCAGATCAGCTTGGTTGCATTTAAAGGAAGCCGTAGAAATAGAACTTAATTCAGTAACAGATAATCCTATTGTTTTTGAAAATGGACTTACTATAAGCGGTGGTAATTTCCACGGTCAGCCATTAGCTCTCCCTATAGATTATGCTTGTCTTGCTTTATCAGAGATTGGAAATATATCTGATAGACGAATCTATCTTTCCCTTGAAGGGAAGTATCCAGAGACTCCT
>DKPS01000076.1 GCA_002471345.1 Saprospiraceae bacterium UBA7328 | reverse complement strand
CTTTTTACCATCTTTTGTTGCTTTGTCATATAGCGATGAAAGGGCGAGGGTATCCATACTGAACCCATCATTTACGGGGACTTTAATGATGCCATTTTCACCCCACCCCATTATTCGTACGGCTCTGTCCACACAGTAATGGGCCATTTCTGAAACCATTATACAATACTGATCAGAAGTGCCTTCAGTCCATATTTTTTTCTCCTTATAAGAAGCTCTGGCTGCAAGGAGACCAGTAAGATTTGCAAGTGTGCCTCCAGAGGTGAATACACCTCCTCCTCCTTTGTAACCAATATGGTCACAAAAAATATCCACTACTATTTTTTCTATGGCTGTTGCACCTTCACCCATTTCGTAGATGCCCATCCCATTATTGAGTAGCCCAGTCAATAAATTGGAAAGTGCACTAACTGGAACAGGGACTGAAACTTGATGTCCTATATATTTAGGGTGATGAACCTTTGTAGATTGATCTATAACGTTTTGAAAGAGATCATGACTTCCTTGTACACTATGACTTTTCCAAAATTCTAAGAGTTCTTCTGGAGGTTTGGGATCAGTTACTTTACCTTTTCTATTTTGAGCATGAGTTAGTAAATCAGCAAGCTGATTTACTAACTCATGTCCTTTTTGTCTAAAAGTATTTGGATCATATGCCTTCTTAAGAAGACTTTCTTTATTCATACCTAACTACCAAATTCAATTCCTGCTAAAGCAACAAATGTTAATCTACCCAATTTATCTCCATCTTCTGGGGCGTATACAAAGTATAGTTTTTCCACTTTCTCATTGATTTGCTCTGATAAACTAATTGGAATTACGCCAAATTCAGACCCTTTCTCAGGCATAGGCATTTTTCCTTTACCTATCAACTTTCCATCCGGACTTCCTAATCTAAGTTCAAGTCCAATTCGTTTATTTGGTGCACTTTGCCACCCCGCTCTTACATTCACATTTTTCACCCCACTTAGATCTAATCCTTCTAGTGCAAAAGAACCTCCGTTTCTAGGAATAATGAGCAAATCCATACCTCCGAATTGTACAGAGTTAAATTCTAGCACTTCTTGTGCCGCTTTAAGTGAAACGATATTAGGTTGTATCATTACTCTATTTACTCCTGTAAGAGGACTTGTCCCTGGAGCTCCATTATCTGTATAGGATGCAGTAATGATCATTGACTTTCCTTCTTGGCCTTCTTCTGGAGTGATACTTCCTGATGGTGGTAGTGAAGAATCTTCAGCATCTCCAGCCAAAGAAAGAATATATTTGGCAAGATCATTAGCTTGAGTATCAGTCAATTCAGCATTAGACGGCATTACATTTGAGCCCCAAATACCACTACTTCCATTTTTCATTGTTCCAATAAGGTAGTCCAAAGCATCATCTTGATTGTGATATTTTTCAGCTACTAATGTATAAGCAGGACCTATAGATTCACTATCGGCTTTATGACATGTTTTACAAATTAAACTTTGTGTCAAGGCCAAACCGTTTGCAACAGGATTTGCTTCTTGGTGACCCATATCCAAAGAGGCTTCATCGAAACCTTCTAAATACTCAACTCTGACCATCAGTTTGGAAAGATCTATACCATCACTTCCATCCTCTATATCACTAACATATACATCATAGTCAATAGGTACACCTGGAATGAAAAAAGATGAATTCCCTCCTGTAATATTAATTTTGACCTCAGGTCTTGTATTTCCACTTACCACTTCTATGATTTGGCTAGAGACTTTCATTTGTTCTTCATCCATTACATCGACCGATACTTGATATGATCCTGGCTCTTCATATTGATAAGCAACACTAGGCTTTGTGGTAGATTCAGAAGTGCCATCTCCAAAGTCCCAAACATAACTTATTGGCCCCTCTTCAAAATCGGATGCATCTACAATTAAATTTACAGTTAAAGGAACAGTGCCAGAAGTGACATCTGCATTAAAAGCATTTATAATAGGAGGTTGATTTCCTTCATTATATTTTAAGTAACTCAATCCAGAATCCTCATTTTGTGTGAACCAACCACTTCCGTATTCAAGCAAATAGAGACGACCATTTGGTCCAAATTCCATATCTATCAAATTGCTTAAATCTATTCCAGAAGCAAAAGGTTCTATCCTGTTCAATTGCCCTTCCTCTGTAAATGTTACTGCCTTCATCCAACCTCGCATCCATTCATATATTATGGTTTTTCCATTATAGTAAGATGGTATTTCTTCCCCGCCATCAAACAAATCATCGTAATATGTTGGTCCTGCCATAGCATTTCTTCCACCACTCCCTAAGCCTGAAAACTCCTTAGAAGCATCGTAGTTGTAGTAGACGTATGCACTTTGAGCTGGAGGCAACTCTATTAATCCAGTGTTGTTTTCAGAATCATTAATCGGTTGCTCAGGATCAAAGAACTCACCTGATTCTCCATTAGAATAGTCATAATCTCTATATGCCTTATTATTGGCAATGAAAAGAGGCCAACCAAAGTTGCCTGGCTTAGTTGCAATGTTCATTTCATCATAACCCATTGGTCCTCTAGTGTCTATTTTGTCTTCTCTTGAATCAGGTCCTACATCTCCCCAAAATAAATTGCCGTTTTTAGGGTCAACAGATATTCTGTATGGATTTCTATGACCCATTGTATAAATTTCTGGTCTCGTCTTTTCAGTACCTATTGGAAATAAATTGCCATCTGGAATGTCGTACGAACCATCCTCGTTTACTCTGATTCTCAGAATTTTACCTCTTAGGTCATTTGTATTTCCTGATGATCTTCTAGCATCAAATTGTTCCTTTCCTGGTAAATCATTCAAAGGAGCGAATCCATCATTTACATATTTAGCTTTGTTGTCATCAAAAGGTGTGGTATTATCACCGGTAGAAAGATAAAGTAATCCATCCCCGCCAAAAGTAATTGAGCCTCCAGTATGACAACAAATTAAGCGCTGACTCCAGACATCAAGAATAACCTGCTCTGTACTCATTTGAAGTGTATCATCAGTAAATTTGAATCTGGATAACCTATTTACAGATTCATCTCCTTTTGGAGCATAGAAGGTGTAAAGCCAATTATTTTCAGCAAAATTTGGATCTTTTTGTAACCCCATAAACCCTTCTTCCGCATTTACTCCTGTCACACCCGATTCGTGATAAACGTCAAGAAAGCCTACTTCTTTTAATTCTTTAGATGATTCTTGGTATCGCATTAGGCTTCCTCTTCTATTTGCTATGAGAACATCATTATTTGGTAAAATTGCCATTTCTGTTGGTTCGAAAAACTTACCTACGGACAATTGGTATTTAGAAAACCTGCTAGCATCAGGAGGAATCTGAGTCCTAGCTAATGAATAATCTAATTTCAGATTTTCTCCAATGGCATATTTTATTCCACCCAAAAGATGTTTGAGAAAAGCCTCTTCTTCATAACTTTCTTTAGTATGTCCTAATGCGGTATAAAATGACCTCCCTCCGTCATAATCGTGATACCAGGCCATTGGATGATTATCACCATTTTCGCCCCCCTCATAGCTCCTCTCATCTATGGTTAGGATAACATTAATGTTTGGGTTGATGTCCTTGTAGTTATACAACTCATCTGTCCTTGTCCATACACTATCTGAGAGATGTTTCATTGCTCCGAATTCTCTGTCTTGCACTAAGAAATCAGCTTCTTGAATAGCAGGATGACTTTTGAAGTATGCTCCGGCTAATCTGCCATACCATGGCCAACTGTACTCAGTATCAGCTGCTGCATGCACACCTACATACCCACCTCCGGATTGAATGTATCTTTCGAATGCTACTTCTTGATTAAAATTTAAAACATCAGCTGTGGTATTTAAGAAAATTACTGCACCATATTTACTAAGATTCTCTTCTGTAAATAATTCAGCATTTGCCGTTGTATCTACCTTGAAATTGGATTCTTCACCTAGTTTCATAATAGCAGCAGCCCCTTCAGGAATGGATTGGTGTACAAAACCTGCTGTTTTGGTGAACACTAAAACTTGTGGAGGCCCTGACCTTTTTTTGCTGCAACTTGATATACTTAAAGCAATGACTAAGATTAAAAAAAGGCGAACAGATTTAATGAGTGACATTCTTAAATTCACTTTCCATACTTTTTGGTACATGACAAATGTAGTTATCCTGCACGTAACAAAGAGGTCATTATCGACGAAGCATATAGGATTTAATCAACATCAGAATTCAATCAAAAGTATTGAGACAATTTAACAAAGAAGAAGGCTAATATGAAGTAGTTTGACCATTTTTACCTTTAAGTTTTGAGAATCAATAAAAAAATATCATTGTAACTATCTATTATTGGATCTCTGCTCTGTCGTTATTTTACATTTCTAGACTAGTTTAAAATGAAAATCAGCTGTTTCTTTTCAATTATAATTTCACTCCAAATTTCTTGTAATTATGCGGACACAATGAGTGAAGCAGATTTTAAGCAACCAAATATTGTTTGGATTGTAGCCGAAGACCTAAGTGAGTATATTCCTTCGTTTGGAGATAGTACGATTGTCACGCCGCATCTTTCCAGATTAGCAGAAGAGGGAATATGTTATGATCAATTTTTTTCCCCAGCTGCAGTTTGTGCCCCTGCAAGATCAGCAATTGCTACTGGAATGTATCCTACTCATCTGGGAAGTAATCATATGCGGACTGGCCCTTGGTATGTAAGCAATGTATCACAACAAATGATTGATAACTATGCTGAAAGAGCTCTTCCACCTGGACTTCAGCCATATGAGGTCATTTTGCCGAATGGAGTAAAGATGATGAGCGAAATACTTCGAGAAAATGGTTATTACTGCACAAATAATAGCAAAGAGGACTATCAGTTCAAAAAATCCTTAATGGCTTGGGACGAATCAAGTAATAAAGCACATTGGAAAAATCGTAAAGAAGGTCAACCTTTCTTCTCTATATTTAATATTGGCGTAACTCATGAATCTCAAATTTGGGCAAGAGCAAAAGATAGTCTTTGGGTTGATGAAAATTTAGACGTTCCTGTTCCTCCTTACTTGCCTGATACCGAAATAGGAAGAAATGACATTAGAAGAATGTATTCTAATATAAAAATGATGGATGCTAGGGTAGGGGAACTCATCAAAGAATTAGAGGATGAAGGCATATTGGATGAAACAATTATCTTTTGGTATACAGATCATGGAGGGCCATTGCCAAGACAAAAGAGGTTGCTTTATGATTCTGGAATTAAAGTGCCACTTATTGTTCGGTTTCCTGATGGCAAGCTGGCATCTACTCGAAGCAATGAGATGACTAGCTTTATTGATTTGGCTCCAACCATCTTGTCACTAGTTGGAGTGCAACCTTTTGATTATATGGATGGCAAAGCGTTTTTGGGCGAGCATAAAAATGAAGAGCCTGCTCAATATGTGTTTTCTGCTGCGGACCGATTTGACGAAACGTATGACAAGAATAGAGCTGTAAGAGATAATCGATATAAATATATTAGATACTTTGAACCTGAAAAATCTATGTTTTTACACGTCAATTATAGAGACCAAATGCCTATCATGCAAGAGCTCTATAGGCTTAGAGATGAAGGAAAACTGACTGATACACAGAAATTATGGTTTAGAGATCAAAAACCAAGAGAGGAATTATTTGACACAAAAAATGACCCTCATGAGATTTATAATTTAGCTGATGACCTGGCTTTCGCCGAAAAAAAGAAGGAACTAAATGCTGCTTTAGAAAAGTGGATGGATGATGTTCCTGATCTCAACTTTGAACAAGAATCTGACTATTTCAAAAAGCTTTGGCCAAAAGGTGTTCAGCCTGTTACTGCAAACCCGAAGGTGTCTAGAAAAGGAGTAAGAGTGAGTGTTGAAAATCAAACTGAAGGAGCTTCTCTAGGATATCAATTGCTGTCTGATCCATTAGAGTCTTTGACTAATATTTGGGAAGTGTATACAGGACCGATCGAAGTCCCTCAAGGAGTGACATTGAAAGCAATTGCGCACAAGGTGGGGTTCAAACCAAGCGAAGTTGTAGGAGAGAAGTAGAGCAAATTCTTAGATACCTATTCTTCCGATTTTTATAAAAAGTGGAAACTCAATCCTATGTGACTCTTCTTTTGCCCAATAAGGTTTTATTTGATTTATCAATTGTGGTATTGGATTCTCATTGTTTTGTTTTACATATCTTTTTACAGCTGACCAAGTATTTAGATATCCTTCTAAATTATCTAAACTCCAAGAAGTGCTAATTTTGAAGCCTTGATTAACCTTTATAGAATCAAAATTAAAAGGGATGGAGCTGTATTGATTGTCAATATGCTTCCTTTCTTTATTCCAATATGGCCCAATTTTTTCGGAATAAAACTTTCTTATTAACTCGTTGACCTCATATTGGGCAGATAAAAGTCCATAGCCCCAAATTGCAATTATCCCATCTGATTTCCCAATTCTTTTGACTTCTCTATAAAATGCATCAAAATCGAACCAATGCATAGCCTGCCCAACAGTAATAAGATCAAAAGTATTGGGTTTAAATCCTGTTGCCTCAGATCTAGTCCTAGTGTAATTTATATTATCCTTTTGGAGAGCATTTTCTAATTGATTTTGACTTATGTCCGTTGCAACTACATGATCAAAGTGATGAGCTAATACATATGCGACTTGGCCAGTTCCTGTTCCGCAATCCCAACATTTGCCATTCATCTTTACATGACTTAGTATCGTCTCATAAAGCCCAGCAGGATAAATCGGTCTATATTTTTTATAGAGACTTGAATTTTGAGAAAAGTTGTCGATAATGGTTTTAATAGGTGGTGATCTTTTAATAAAGCAAAATTTAATGCTTCAGGTATGTGGTGAAATGATTAACAAGTCTATTTTATATTATAAAAAAATGCCCTGACAATAGCTTGAATCTCTACCATCAAGGGCATAATTTCTTTCGGTCATGAGGACCGCTTCAATGGTCCTCACTAAATAGATAATTGCAGGACCATACTAATAAATAACGAAATCAGTTTTCTATTAACTCCAACTTGGAGTCAGCTAATATTTTTTTTGCAGCTTCAAGGATAGTTGAATCCATGAGAGATACGATACCACCTTCAGGACCGGGTTGTCGATGTCGATCTATATTAATACCTGATCCAAATTTTTGAGCTCCAAAATAATTTCTTACAGTCTGTTGATCTATGCCAAGGTCTTGGGCGATTTTGTTTACACTTCCTGTAGGTAGAGCATGCTTGATGTTTCTCAGTTCTTCAAATGTTATATTCATAATTTTGATAATGTTAGAGTTAACAAAATAGATGTTTAAAGTAATAATTTTTTTCAAAACATTGTACTTTAATTTCTGAATCCTAATGAATTATATTATCGTTTACAAAATTTCTATAATTCAAAATTTCAATTGTGTCATTTAATTCTATTCTTAAAGAATTACATGAAATACATAACCTATTGATTATCAGAAACTCAATTCTTTATCGAAAAGAGTTCTCACAAAAATGAGAATAAAAAAGGTGAGACTTACTCAACCTCACCGCCCTTAAAAAAAGTATGAAAAAACTATTGTTCTATTCTATATTATGACATTAGCAAAGAGTACTCCTGCCATACATGCTAATACTATTACTAATAATCCGGTTTTAATAAAGTGTCTTGTTTTGTTCATGATTTCGTTGTTTTTAAGTGATCAATGACTCAAATATGGGGGTAAAGTCACTACCGTTCCACTTTGTAAGACTAATGCTAGGATTTACTCGATTTTACAAGCAAAACATCGATTAAGGGTCTTTTTTAATCTATGGAGTGATCACGAAATGGGATGAATAAAACACAGATTTGATTCAGAAATAATACTCAGAAAGGATGAAGAGACTAAAAGAGGTTTGAAAAATGACATCAATTTAGTTTGAGCACTAAAAAAAATGAAGAGAACCACTCTTTAACCTATTTTGTGCATATACAAAACCTTCAATCTATGTTGTCACAATATCTACAATTGCTTCTATCCATTTTGGGTCATCATTAAGACTTTCAACTAGATCTAATTGGTTTCCACCTTTTTCCATAAATTCTTCTTTGTATTCATAGCCTATTTCAATTGTAGTCTCTAAGCAGTCCGCAACAAATGCAGGTGAGAACACCAGTATATTCTTATTTCCTTTTTCTAATTGTTCAAACATGACTTGATCAGTATAGGGTTGTATCCACTCTTCAGGGCCAAAGCGACTTTGAAAACTTAATGTATATTTTTCTTCAGGAATTCCTAATTCTTCTGCTATTGCAAATGCTGTTGCGTTGCATTGTGCAGAATAACAAAACTGGTTTTGATCTACAATGTTTTTGCAACAATGAGTGTCACATTTACAGTAATTGTTCTCTTTTTTTAAGTACCGTTTTGGTACGCCATGAAATGAAAAGATAAAATGGTCGTAAGAATTCAGATTATGCTTTTGCGCTTTTTCTGCATAAAGTGAAATCATTTTAGGGTGATCATAATAAGAATTGATAAATCGAATAGAAGGAATCAATTCTTTCTTTTTCATGATACGCATTACTTCTTCGAATATCGAACCTGTAGTAGCTGAAGCATATTGGGGAAAAAGTGGAAATACAGTAATCTCAGATACCGCATTGTCTTTCATTTTATCTAAAGCAGCTGATATAGAAGGATTCTGGTATCTCATAGCTAATTCAACATGATATGCAGAGCCTAGTCTGTTTTGAACACCTTCGGCAACATTCTGCCCATAGACTTTAAGGGGTGAGCCTTCTTTTAGCCATAGCCTTTGATACAATTTAGATACTCTACCAGATCGAATAGGTACGACTATTCCTCTGAAAAGCAGATTCCGAAATAGCCATGGCAGATCAATAACTCTTCTGTCTGTTAAAAATTGATTGAGATAAGTTCTCAGGCCATTCCATGTGGGACTATCAGGAGTCCCTAAATTAACTAATAAGATACCCTTCTTTGCCATCATACTGATTTGAAAAATTGTGCATAGATACTGAGATTCTAACAATGGTTTTAAACCCATTGTTTAATTACATTTACGCAATGAAGAAACCTCTTATACTTGTTACTAATGATGATGGCATGTTTGCACCTGGTATTAAAGCCCTTGTCGAAGTGGCAAAACGTCACGGAGAAGTGGTAGTTGTAGCTCCGAATTCTCCACAAAGTGGCCAAGGTCATGCTATCTCTCTTACTACTCCACTAAGGTTACATAAAGTGGATGCCTTTGATGATGTGCTGGCATATGAATGTTCAGGGACTCCTGTAGATTGTGTGAAATTGGCTAAGCATGTGGTGCTCAAAGATCGAGATGTGGATCTGTGTGTTTCAGGTATCAATCATGGCTCCAATGCTTCAATCAATATCATTTACTCAGGTACAATGTCAGCAGCTATGGAAGCGAGCCTGGAGGGAATTAAATCTATAGGCTTTTCTCTACTTGATCTTTCATTTGAAGCAGATTTTTCAGCTTCTAAACATTATGCAGATAAGTTGATTAGTCATGCGCTTAAAAATGATTTGGGAGTAGGCAATTTGCTTAATGTTAATATCCCAAAACTTCCACCCTCTGAAATAAAAGGCATTAAAATATGCAAGCAAGGTGAAGCCTCATGGAAAGAAGAGTTCAAAGAAGCAGAGGACCCTCGGGGTGAAAAATATTATTGGCTCACAGGAAAATTCATTATGACTGAACAACCAAAAGACACGGATTTGTGGGCGCTAAATAATGGATACATATCAGTAGTGCCTTCTCATCATGATCTCACTCAGTATGAGTCTATAACCCCACTACAGAGCCTTGAGAACCAAATAAATAACTCTTAAGAAAATGAATCTGCTTCAAAAGAATAACATTTGGTTAGGGATGATTCTGGCTCTTGTATTTCCAATAATGGTATTTGGAGTTGTTTTGATGCTTTTTGAATTTGGTACAGATATGGGGCTCATTGATGCAGTTGCTGACCCAATGAAAGGAAGACGGTTGAGGACTACTACCTTGATTACCTTATGTGGAAATATGATTCTAATCAAGCTATTTAATAAAAGGTTTACACAGGACACACTTCGAGGAATATTGATTGTCACTTTTATTGCTGCATTATTATGGTTAGGAATGTTTTATGATGAGGTATTCGCTGATTTTTAGATATACTTTATGAAGCTTTTTGTAATTACAGGTGAGTCTTCAGGAGATTTGCATGCAAGTGATGTGGTAAGAGAGTTAAAAAGAAAGCATCATAATATTGTCATAAAAGGATGGGGAGGAGATAAGTTGGACGAGGCTGGAATGGAAATCAAAGTTCATATTAAGGAACTCGCTGTAATGGGAATTACAGATGTTATTAAAAAAATGCCCTTTTTCTATTTCCTATATAGGAAGTGCAAATCTCAAATAAAAGAATTTAAACCTGATGCGCTCTTACTTGTGGATTATTCCGGATTCAATCTAAGAATTGCCCAATGGGCCAAAGAACAAAACATTAAAGTATACTTCTACATAGCACCAAAAACATGGGCATGGCGGGCAAGTAGAAACAAGATCATCGCTAGAAGCGTAGACCATTTATATTGTATTTTTCCTTTTGAAGAAAAGTATTTTAGATTAAATGGAGTCAATGCCACCTATGTTGGGAACTCTTTGAGTAAAATCACAATAAGGAGTAAAACGGTTAAGAGAAATACTATAGCGGTGCTTCCTGGAAGTAGGGTACAGGAATTGAAATCTATATTGCCTGTTATTAGAGGTCTGATAGAAGCACTCCCTGCCTACACATGGATTATATCTAAAGTCCCTCATATTCCAAAAAGTATTTATAATAATATTCTTGGAGAAAAAATATCTGCCTCGATCAGCGAGGCTCCTTCGCATGACCTTTTGGCTTCAACACAAATTGCACTAATTACTTCTGGCACGGCTACACTAGAAGCTTCCATTATTGGATGTCCTCAAGTGGTGATGTATAAAACATCTATTCTTAATTATTATATTGGAAAAAGGTTTATTAAGAGCAGGTTCATTTCCCTCCCTAATATCTTGCTTGATGAATCTTTTATTGACGAGAGAATCCAAAATGATCTTACAATAGATAATCTGATTTTATCTATCAGTGAAATTGAGACCCTGACTCGTCTAGATAGAATAAAAGAAAAGTACGAAGAGATCAGGAGACATCTAGGCGACAAAAACCCAGCAAATATTGTAGCTAAAAGCATAATAAACCAAGGAGTTTCGAAGTTTTCATAGAACCCATCCAACAAAGTATTTCCAATGATAGCATTTGTTTACATATTAGTATTCAATATTCTATTTGGTTATTCTGAAGAATCGACCTATAATAAATCGTGTGTTGATGTCGTAGAATCACCTATACTAATGTTGAATTTTTATCTTATGGGTAAAACGGAGATAGACCAAGAGGTTATTTTGGCTATCGGGGATAATGTGGCATATCTGAACGAGGAGTTTGAGGGAAAAGTAAAGTTTGAGTTGAATAAATTATTCTTAGAAGAAAAGCACAGGTACCTCCCAGATATCTATAAGTCATTTAAGAATAAAACTCGAACTCATGTCAAAGAATTGGTTGGAGACATTGAAGAGTCAGGAGCTATTAATGTTTATTTATTAGAAACGTATACCGAAGGATCTCAGAACAAAGCCCTAATGGGATTCACACCTATACTTACTGGTAAGCATCGCACATACGTTTTTAACAGTCCAAGATTTGATCGAATGTTTATCGCTTATCCTGGTCTCCAAGATAAATCAACCCTTGTCCATGAAATGGGTCATTTCTTAGGTCTGAGTCATCCCTGGGAAATGAATTCAATTGACAAGAAATTGTTAGGACTTAATAACGAATCTGTATTGAATGAAAATCATATGACGTATAATTTTTCAGTGGACAGTTTTACGCCACAGCAGTTAGAAAGAATGCAAGACTTTGCCAGAAAATTCAGGAACTATCTTTTGAAATCTCTTTAGTCAAGACATCCACAGAAGAACTTATTTAATAGGCGTAATAACTATACTTCTAAAATCAATAGGACCATGATCTCCTTGAATAAATATGGGTCCTGGCTCTCCTTCACTACTATCCAGAGCACCACCTGTTATACCGGGAATAATCTGATCGTTTATAATGGCCTTTCCATTTGCGATAATGGTAACTCTTCTACCTATTAGTGTAATATCATATTCTTGCCATTCTCCAGGAGCACGAGCTACCATTTCATTAGGAGATAAAAATCCATAAATCCCACCAAAAAGAATTGGTGATGGTTCCATACCTTGATTATCTTCTATTTGTACTTCATATCTTCCTCTTAAGTAAATTCCACTATTACTTCCTTTTGGATATCTAAATTCTAGATGTAATTTGAAATCAGTAAATTTTTGATCTGTGATGAGATTTCCACCTGCTTTTTGGTTTTTAAGAATACCATTTTCTACAATCCATTCATTTTTTCCTTTGACATGCCATCCTCTGATATCCTTTGTGTTAAATAATTGAATAGGATTCCCCCATTTTGGATTTTCATTATACTCTAGGTTTGGTGCCCTCGTAGCTGTCCAGATGTGCGAGGTGCCGTCGACATAAGTCATATTTCCATTGAGTTGACCTTTATCTATTCTACCTGTAATATTCAGATCGAGACCATCCGGTTCCCATTGACGTGGAATACTAAAACTAAATATTTTACCCTTATTTTCTATTTCTGAAATGGGCCTAGCACTGCCAGATGCAAATACAAATCTACCTACTAATGTATTATAGCCAGATTTATAAATTTCAAGCCAGGACGGCAATTCATTTCCATTCATATTTATCACAAGATCCCATCTCCCCTTTATGTCAGAATTGTCATCTTGTCCTTGCATCTCAATTCCAGAAAATAATACCAACAAAAAGAAAACTGATAGCTTAATAGCTTTTAATTTCATCATTTAGACCATTTTTTTAGTTCAATTATTTGAAAGATTGTATTCTGAATAAGAGTAGCAATATAAATAGGATCGAAAGTCTCTATCATAAAAATGTGAGCCTTTTAGTGATTATGATTATTGTTTTGTTAATCGAGCATTAAAATGTGTTAATATGCCAACATTTGCACTGTAAATTTCGTCTTCCCCTGTGAGATTAATTGCTTGATCTCGATTTTTAATTCAGCGTTATTTCATAGGGCCTTGTAAAGACAAGGCCTTTTTTTGATTAAGGTCTTTTTTTATAGGCGGAGTAATAGTATCTTTGCACTCCTTTTGGCTAATAGTATTAAAATAAAGTCATGCAAACAGTAGCTATCAAAGCTCAAAAAAGAGATGCTTTTGGTAAAAAAGCAAGCAAAGATATCAGAAAGACAGGTATGGTACCTGCAGTGGTATACTCCAAGGAAGGAATTGAACATGTAGTTGTATCTCCTAAAGATTTAAAGCCTCTTATATACACAGCAGATTTCAAACTTGCAGAAGTGGAAATTGATGGTGCTTCACATAGGGCTATAGTTAAGGATATTCAGTTTCATCCTGTTTCTGACAAAGTTGTGCATATTGACTTTTTGAAATTAATCGATGGCCATCCTATACAATGTAATGTCCCTGTTGTATTCAAAGGAGTTTCTCCCGGAGTTAAGACCGGAGGAAAACTAACACAGACATTGAGAAGAGTAAATCTCAAGACTGTTCCAGAATATCTTGTCGACAGAATAGAAGGTGATATTTCTCAAATGGAGTTAGGAAGTTCTCTCAGAATCAGAGACCTTGAAGTTCCTGAAAATATTCAGATAATGAATACTCCATCTACTCCTGTAGCACTTGTAGAAGTACCAAGAGCAGCTAAATTGGATGATGGCGAAGAAGGAGATGAAGCTGAAGGAACTGAAGAAGGGGCAACAGAAGAAACTGCAGCTGCTGAGTAATCAGAATACACAAACTGATCACTCATGTTACAGTCTATCTTAGAATTTTTTGGTATCAAAAAGAAGAGTAAAAAAGTAAACCTTATACTTTTCGGCCCTCCAGGTAGTGGCAAAGGTACTCAAGCTAAAAAATTAGAAGATAAATTTGGTCTGATTCAAATATCTACTGGTGATCTCTTCAGATACGAATTAGGTAACAATACTCCTCTAGGTCAAAAAGCGAGAACTTACATGGACAAGGGACAACTAGTTCCAGATGAAGTGACTATTGGAATGTTGAAGAACAAGATTGTTCAATTTCCGGATGTCAATGGATTTATTTTCGATGGTTTTCCACGTACTATTCCACAAGCAAATGCACTCAAGAATTTGTTATTAACAATGGGTCAGAGTGTTACAGCTCTGATCGCACTTGATGTGGACAATGAAGAGTTAGTCACTAGACTTTTAGATAGAGGAAAACTTTCAGGTAGAGCAGATGATGCGAATGAAAGTGTGATAAGAAATAGACTTGACGTATATAATGAAGAGACTGCTCCGGTGTATACCTTTTATAACGAAATAAACTTGGCTCAAACCATTCCTGGAAAAGGTTCAATTGAAGAGATTAATTCTAGACTTAACAATCTCATAAGCACGTTCTTCTAGTATCATATACTAGATCATATACCAATAAGGTGGCAGAACAGAATTTTGTAGACTACGTCAAAATATGCTTTCGATCAGGAAAGGGGGGAGCAGGCTCAACTCATTTTTTTCGAGATAGACTTAACCCAAGAGGAGGCCCCGATGGCGGTGATGGTGGTAATGGAGGGAGCATTATCTTAAAAGGTAATGAGCAATTGTGGACCCTTTTACATCTCAAATACAGAAAACATGTAATAGCAAGTAATGCTGAAGTAGGAAGTGCTTCTAGAAAAACAGGAGCAGATGGAGAAGATGTAATTCTTGAGGTGCCTCTGGGAACTGTAGTCAAAGATGTAGAAACAGGAGAGACCTTAATTGAAATCACTGAACATGATCAAATCTATGTAGGACTTAAAGGAGGGAGAGGAGGAAGAGGAAATGTTCATTTTAAATCACCAACAAATCAATCTCCCAGATATGCCCAACCCGGAGAAGATGGCCAAGAGGAATGGAAAATTCTAGAATTAAAGGTTCTTGCTGATGTAGGACTTGTAGGGTTTCCGAATGCTGGAAAGTCTACCTTACTTTCTGCAGTAACGGCAGCAAAACCTAAAATTGCTAACTATGCCTTCACTACACTGAAGCCTAATCTGGGAATTGTATCATATAGAAACAGTCGATCTTTCGTAATGGCCGACATACCAGGTATTATAGAGGATGCACATTTAGGTAAAGGTCTGGGAATAAGGTTCCTTAGACATATAGAACGAAATGCTGCCCTTCTTTTTGTCGTGCCAGCAGATTCTGATGATATCAAAAAGGAATATGAGACTCTTGTCAACGAACTGAAAATGTACAATCCAGAGCTACTTGACAAACCTAGACTACTAGGAATCTCCAAATATGATCTTATAGATGAAGAACTTAAAGAGATGATCTCCACAGACCTTCCACAAGGTGTACCGTTTATCTTTTTCTCTTCTGCGATTCAGCATAATATTATTCAGTTGAAGGATATGCTATGGAAGTTAATCAATGACTAAATGATTGTATCTAAAGCTCAAGGCTAAAAAATTTTCTTCCTACAAAATTCTGTGAAGCGGTACAGCTGTGTTAGCGACAACAATATTGTACTTTCAGGCCTCACTATTAGAAATGAAAATATGAATAAAGAAATTAGATCAACGCTTAGTAAAGAAGGAACATTGACATTAGGTGTAATTGAGACTTCGATTCCTTCACCTGCTGCTCATGAAGTAGTTGTCGAAATTCATGCTGCTCCTATAAATCCTTCTGATGTAGGAGTTCTTTTTGGGCTTTCTAATATGATTTCAATAGATCTTATAGGCACTACTACTGATCCAAAGGTTATAAAATATCCAGAAGGTATTGTTAATCATATGAAAGGAAGATGGGACAAACCTCTACCTAGTGGAAATGAAGGATCAGGGATAGTTGTAGAAGCGGGGAGCGATATGCAGCACCTTAAGGGGAAAGTGGTATCTCTTTTTGGAGCAAACTGTTTTGCCAAATATCGATGTGTTCCCGGTCAATCATGTATGGTGATGAATGAAGGAACTACTCCTGAGCAAGCAGCTGCAAGTTGCGTGAATCCATATACGGCCTTGGGCATGGTGGCCACTATGAAAATGGAAAATCATACTGCTATCATTAATACAGCAGCAGCTTCAAATCTAGGACAAATGCTCCTCAAAGTGTGTAAAGCAGATGGAATACCTCTCATAAATATTGTGAGGAAAAAAGAACAAGTTGACTTATTAAAGTCCATTGGTGGAGAATATATTCTGAACTCTAGTGATAATGATTTCAAAGCAAAGCTCATCGATGCAATCACTGTAACAGGGGCAACTTTGGCTTTTGAATGTATAGGAGGTGGAGATATGGCAGGACAGATTTTGGATGCTATGGAAAAAGCTTTAGCTAGCAAAGCTGATAACTACAGTGTATATGGTACCACTACGCTCAAGCAGATCTATATCTATGGCAGTCTAAATCAAGCACCAACGACGTTTAGTAGATCTTTTGGTTTGTATTGGAATATTGGTGGCTGGTTAGTGTCTCCCATCATCCAAAAATTAGGTGTAGAAGGATTTATGACCATGCAAAAAAGAGTAGCAGATGAGATACATACAACCTTTAAGAGTAATTTTCATAAATCGATTTCTTTAGAACAGGTATGTGAACCTGATCATATTTTAGAGTATGTCAAGGCTGGTAGTGGAAAGAAGTATCTTGTGAAGCCACAACTCTCTTAAAAATTAGAACTTTTATCCGTAATGCTTATAAAAAGGACTTAATCAACATTAGAATGATTTCAGCTAGTGAAGTACCTCATTTTATATAATGGGTTTCATATTACTCTCTTTTTTAAATTAAGTACACCTATGATATGGGTCCTCTTAAGTTATTGACAAGTTCATGGCCAATGGAATTAACTTCACTTTCATATTTTTTTCCTTTAAGGTTTAATTTTCCAAGGTTTATGAAAGGCCAAGGTTTTTTAGTGCTCTGTTTAAGAGACTCTGAAAAAACCAATGAACGATTGACTTCCCGAGTCACTCCTTCTAATCTAGATGCAATATTCACAGCATCGCCAATAATTGTATAGTCTGTTTTATAGTTAGACCCCATATTCCCTTCAATTACGGATCCCTGAGCAAGCCCAAATCCAGAATGAAGTAACTGTAGAGGTGAGTTCTCTAAGGAATTCTGGTGTAAAATTTGTAATTCTTCCAAGATTTTTAGACATGCATGTATAGCATTATCCGCCAGGCTAACATCAAAATATGCCATTAATCCATCACCAATAAATTTGTTAACCTCCCCACCGTTTTTAAAAATGATCCGACTACAAATCTCAAAATAAGTATTTAAAATCAGCAGAATATCTTCTGTTGGCATTTTTCCACTTATGACAGTGTAGGAAACAATGTCAGCAAAGAGGATTACTCTTTCTACTCGAACTGGTGCAACAGTTAGAGGGTTTATGCCTTCATTCAATATCTTTCGAATAGTTGGTTGGGTGTATTTTTCTGCAATGGAATGAGAATCTACAACTGTTTGAAGTAAAATTTTAATTGGACGCAGCAAATCATCCACATTATTATCAAGGTTGATTGTTTTCATGGATCATATAGGAAAAAGTCTTTCATTTATTCCATGTTCAGTTTTTATCCTTAGAATATCACCATGTCTTGGGTCTTTTCCGATTTTCACATATAGTCGATTAACCTCTTCATCATCACCTTCAATAATCTGAAAAAACAGTTTTTCAAAGAATACTAACAAGCCAGTAATATTAACTTGTTTGTTATTTTTGGTTGAAATCATCCCAATTGTCTCAATCTCTTTAATCGAAAGTGGGTTGGTAATTCTACTTATATATGTTATCCTCTTCATAATTACTTTTCAGGTTTGCTAAAGGCATAAATCAAATATCTCCTGGTTTTTTCTTTAATTGATAAATTCAACCTGCTCTAGAACAGAATTTTCTTAGTTATTTTTCATTATATTATTCCTAATGAACATCAATGGTTTGACTAAGCTGCTTTTAATTGCTTTTCCATTTTGTTGTGATCAGTAATTCGTTTTAACATTCCTTTGAAGATAAAGCCATGAAAAGGAAATACGGCAAACCAATATAGTCTGCCAGCTAGTCCTAAAGGTCTGAATGTTGCAGTTTGTATCAGTTTATCGTGAACAATTTTAAATTCTAACCAAGCTTCTCCAGGTAGTTTCATCTCTGCAAATAATAGTAAGCGTCCTTCTTTTTTATTAGAATATAATACACGCCAAAAGTCTATCGAATCACCAACGTTTATTATTGATGGGTTAGTCCGTCCTCTTCTTAGTCCAACACCTCCAAATAACTTATCTATAAATCCTCTAATTTTCCACAACCAATTGCCATAATACCACCCGGTATTTCCACCAATACTCCATATTTTTTCAATAGAACTTTTCCGATTTTCAATCAACCTTGTCCTGCTATCTTTAAAACATCCAAAATATGGTACTTGAATAAAGTCAGATATGTTAAAATCTAATCCACTGCTAGAATAAGCATCTTTCCAACTGGAAATGATTTCATTGTTTTCAATTTTATCAAAGGCCTTTTTTAATGAATCTTCATAACTTAATGGGCTTATTCCAAGAATCGTATTTAAACGATTAT
Organism: Saprospiraceae bacterium UBA7328; assembly: GCA_002471345.1. GTDB lineage: Bacteria > Bacteroidota > Bacteroidia > Chitinophagales > Saprospiraceae > UBA7328. The sequence continues at coordinate 1,704 of DKPS01000076.1, read as the reverse complement.
CACGACAAACCACTTCTATTTTCATACTATGTACGAGGGAAGTTGCTAGTTTATATGAAGTGGAGGTAACGAAATATAGCCAGTATGAAGAAAGTTTGGGAGTCATTATTGGCACAATGAAGATTTTACGTTTTAGATTTCGGACTTTTCCAAAACCTAAAAGCATGTTTTTGTATGACAGCACATCTGGTCCACCGATATCAAAGTTTTGATCAAATGTTTTTGGATTGAATAATGACATGGACAGAAACTCAATAACATTTGTAATTCCAATAGGTTGGCATTTTGTTTGAAGCCACTTTGGTGTAACCATAACAGGAAGCTTTTCAACTAAATCTCTTATGATTTCAAAAGAAGCACTGCCAGACCCTATAATAATCCCTGCTCTTAATGTAGTGAAATTATAATCTCCCTTACTGAGTTCTATTTCAACATTTTTTCTAGAGCTCAAATGCTTAGAAAGCTGCTTCTCGTTAATAATACCGCTTAGATAGATTACATGTTTTACTTTTGTTTTTTTTAATGCTTCTCTAAAGTTTATTGCAGAAGTCTCTTCCAAAGATTGATAGTCCTCAGATGATGACATAGAGTGCACCAAATAATATGCACCATCAATATCTTCAGGGACGTTTTCCAGGGATGCTTTATCTAATAAGTCTAATTTTAGTATTGTGATATTTTTTCTTAGAGACTTAGGTGGATTGAATCTTTCAATATCTCGTACGCAACAAACTACTTCATACCCTAATTCAATTAATACAGGAAGCAATCTTTTACCTATATATCCAGTTGAACCTGTTAGTAGAATTTTCATTATTGTTAATTATATAGTCTGTATAAACGGCATTCAATTTATTTGCTAATATATAAACTCTAATGATGAAGGTGTCATTAGAATATTTTCATAAGATTGATAAGAGTAAATTTTGGGCACTTTTCATGATTGATGTTCTAATTGGGTCTGAAATGTTTTTAGGTCTATTTACCCATAAGAAGTGTTGCATATGAATGAGGTAAAGAATGTGTTAGAACTTTATAATTTATACCATATTTTAAAAAAGCTCTTTTAAACTTTTTTGCTCACTGTCAGCACAATGTTAAGTGCCTAAACCATTACAAGATTCAAATAGTTCTACTACAGGAGAGCAAGTTTTAAAACATTATCTAAAATCTATAAATAACAATTCAGTTAGAGTTAAAATGCGATTTGTGATTTTCCTAGCCAATTTTTTATGAACTCACCTTCTTTCTTTATTTAAATCTTATAGATTTAAATAAAGAGCTATTGGACTCTTAGTCCAAGTGCATATAATGTTTTGAGAATCAACTTATATCCTAGATTACCGAAAACTTTAAATATGCTTTTCATATCATTATGTGGAAGAACTATTGGAGGTCTATGCTCTGCTTTCTTTGATTATTTAGGAAATAATTGGTGGGTTTATGAAGAACTTTCTCAAATAATAATATTAGAGCTTTTTTCTAAAAAGAGTGAGACAATTTTTAGCCAACTTATAATTTAACAAACGGATAACATTTTCCTTTTTCAATTCATGGACTGCACGAGTGTAAAGATAAAAGAAGGATTCAAGAAAATATGCATATCTTTTTAGTGTAGACTTAGTATATCCCTTTATTTTCAATTGACGATTAATTATTTTATTGTGTTCTATTAGGCGGATATGAAGCCTTGCTATTCTTAAG
>DKPS01000235.1 GCA_002471345.1 Saprospiraceae bacterium UBA7328 | reverse complement strand
GGGTGTGCGAATTTCAAAAATCAAAAATTTAGAGGATGACATTGCTCTATCACTCTCGGCCTTAGGAATTAGAATTATTGCTCCTATTCCAGGAAAAGGAACAATTGGTATCGAAGTACCTAATCAGAATCCAGCAACTGTTTCTATGAAAGCTGTTATTTCATCTGATAAATTTCAAAAAACATCAATGGAGTTACCTGTTGCATTTGGTAAAACCATTTCAAACGAAACGTTTGTAGCTGATTTAGCTAAGATGCCTCACCTCCTTATGGCGGGTGCAACTGGACAGGGTAAATCCGTAGGCCTGAATGCCATTTTAGCCTCTCTGCTCTACACCAAACACCCTGCTGAAGTAAAATTTGTTTTGGTTGACCCTAAAAAAGTTGAACTGACTTTGTTTAATAAAATTGAGCGACACTTTTTAGCAAAGCTACCAGATTCTGAAGAAGCTATAATTACCGACACCAAAAAGGTAATTAATACCCTAAACTCATTGTGTATTGAAATGGATCAGCGTTACGATTTACTTCAAAATGCCCAATGTAGAAATATTGTTGAGTACAATAAAAAGTTCATTGCTAGAAAACTAAATCCAAATGACGGACACAAATATCTACCATACATTGTATTGGTAATTGATGAGTTTGCAGATTTAATCATGACAGCTGGTAAAGAGGTAGAAACACCCATTGCCCGTTTGGCACAGTTGGCTAGAGCAATTGGAATTCATTTGATTGTTGCTACCCAAAGACCGTCTGTAAATGTTATTACAGGAATTATTAAGGCTAACTTCCCTGCTCGAGTAGCATTTAGAGTAACTTCTAAAATTGACTCTAGAACTATTTTAGATGCCGGTGGTGCCGATCAACTTATTGGTCGTGGTGATATGCTTATTTCATTGGGTAGTGACCTTATACGTCTGCAATGTGCGTTTATAGATACTCCAGAAGTAGAAAAAATAACCGATTACATAGGAAATCAGAGGGCTTATCCAGATGCATTTTTACTTCCTGAATATGTGGGTGATGCTGAAGGTGGAACCTCAGGTGCTGACCTTGATGATAGAGATTCTATGTTTGAGGAAGCTGCTCGAGTAATTGTACAACATCAGTCAGGTTCAACGTCTCTTATTCAGCGAAAATTAAAACTGGGTTATAACCGTGCTGGTCGTATCATTGATCAACTGGAAGCTGCCAGAATTGTTGGTCCTTTTGAAGGAAGTAAGGCACGTCAAGTACTAATTCGTGATGAAATGGCGTTAGAAGAAGTATTAAGAAATATAAACAACCCCAACTTATGAAAAAGCTAATATTATTTTCAATCCTTTTACCACTTATATCCTTAGGACAAGACCAAAGAGCAAAGTCTATTCTTGACAAGCTAAGTGAAAAAACAAGCACATACTCTTCAATAGAGGCTCATTTCACCAATAATTTTTCGAGTACTGTAGCCGATATTAACGAATCACAAAGCGGAATTATTTATCTACAAGGTGATGCTTTTAAACTAGAACTTGACGGCCAGACTATCATCTCCGATGGAGAAACCAATTGGATATACCTCAAAGACGAAGAAGAGGTAAACATCACCGAAGAGGATGAAGAAGAAAATGAAATTAGTCCGTCCAAAATTTTCACTATCTACGAGGAAGGGTACAAATACCAATTTATAAAAGAAGATTCTAAAAATTATCAAATCAATTTATTCCCAGAAGAAAGTGGTGCTTTTTCTAGAGTAGAGCTATTTATAGATAAAGCTAAAATGCAAATTAGTTCTTTTGTTATGGTTGACAAGCAAGGAAGTTTGTATTCTTATATCATAAACTCATTCATACCAAATAAATCGTTTAGCACTAACTTCTTTCAGTTTGATGTTAGTAAATTCCCAAATGTTGACGTGATTGATTTAAGGTAATTACCTCAATAGATTTACAGTACCAAAACTTCTGACTTCTCTGCCTAACTCATCGGTTAGCTTCAAAGACCAACTGTATTTATCTATAATGGCATCATTACCATTTGTAGTTTTACCATCCCACTCTATTTCAGGACTATTCGAGTAAAATACGATTTCTCCCCAGCGGTTGTACACTTCAAACTGAAAGGATTGGTAACGCTCTATATTAAATATTTTTGCCCCATAAGTATCGTTAAGTCCATCACCATCAGGAGAGAATGTATTAGGCAGAAAGAAAATAATTTCTGATTCAACAAGGACATTTTTTGAAATTGAATCTATACACCCTTGCTCATCTACAACTACTAGGTCAACAGTATGCCAACCAGCAGAGTCAAAGGCAAAGCTCGGCTGCCAGGCAGATAATAGAGTATCGCCATCCACAGTCCATAATGCATCACCTGAAGATGAAATATTAACAAAGGATACTTCAAGATCTAAAGTAGTTGGATGTTCAGGAGAAAAATAAAAATCAACTCTTGGCGGCTCTAATAAACTGTATGTTAGTGACTGACTATCCGAACAACCATTGTTATCTGTAATTGAAAGTTCAATGAGGTAGTCGCCTAATTCATTAAATTTATAATCAAAATTAAAAGCATCAAAGCGTTGAGTGCCAATCCTCCAAACAGAATTTTGTAATCCAGCAGGGAACGATGACGTATTTATGAAATTAACTGTATCATCAATACATACTTTTTCAGAGGTGAAATCAGCTGTTGGGTTTTCAAATACTTTTATTGTTTTCTCAACTGCAGTAAAACATGTTGGAGAGCCATATTCTCTAAACTGAAGTATATAATCCCCTGGATTACTAAACTTTACCATCAAACTATCCTCATTGACGAGACCAACTACCTCTGCCCCATTATCCAATATAAATTCCCATTCGACAAGATTCTGAGAATCGCTTGGAGAAGCTTTAAAAACAATGATTGAATCGCCTTCACAG
>DKPS01000052.1 GCA_002471345.1 Saprospiraceae bacterium UBA7328 | reverse complement strand
GTCTAAGTTCAACTTTGATAATCAAACTGTTTTCAAAGAGTTTGAGTCTGAAAACCACATCTAAAATCTGGATTGCAGATTCAAAAGTTTCTTAACTAACCTTGAAAGTTTAAACTCAATATTCGTTTCTCATAAGGAAAGCATTTTATAACAATCTGAAATGTGTAATTTAAACTCCTTCTCAAGATGAAATGTCATACATTCGAAAAGATGCGATTTTGCACAAGAAGAAGTTAATTTTCAAAGAAGAAAACTTATGAATTGGTTTAAGAAAAAGAAAGACTGTAGTCATTGTAAAAAAAATCAGACAAAACGTGATTTTGAGAACGAGCCTACCTGTGCAGAATGTCAAATGAAAATTTTGAAAGGTAGAGAATCTAATCGCATATGCCCAGTAGATGGTGCTACATTGCTGAAAGAAGAGAACAATCAAATAATTATTGATCGTTGTCCAAATTGTAATGGCGTTTGGCTTGATGCAGGAGAAATAGATGCTATAAAGGAAGCCGCACATTCAGAAGGTCTTGCTGTAGGCATGGTGGTTTTCTAGGAGTAGAGACAAAAATATCTTGATCGGTGCTACTGCAAAACACCTCCTTGAAGCTATTATGGGAATAGCGCTTATTGTGATAGCGATATTGCAGTATCAAAGTACCTGTTCTACTTGAAGAGAGAATTTGTCTAGAGCTGTTCTAGATACTCCATCAATTTTGAATTATCTGAATGTTTATAGAATTTATCAAACTCTAAAAAGTACCCCTCTGGATCATATCCAACAAATGCTCTGTACTTTCCATCTGGCCCAGTCCCCACAGAGTCTGATCTTAGTTTGAATGATTGGTTGGAGTCAACATAATCGAACCAACCATCAGGATCATCTATAATGTAGGAGATCGTTGCAGCCTTCTCCTCTGTGAATTTATGCATGCCTCTACGCTCATCCACTAATCCAATAAAGCCTGTATCAGTTGCTTTGTAAATCTTAGTCCAGCCTTGGTCTGCAACTATTTCAAGTCCCAGTACATTTTCAACAAATTCCTGCATTTTCAAAACATCCTTATAATACATCCAGGTAATAGAACCATTGAATCCAAGATCATCATCTACAGCCGTTGGAATGGTTTTGTTTTTATCTAAATATTGAATAAACAATTCATTTTCGGAATGTTGCTTGAAGGTTTCAAATTCTAATAAGTAACCTTCCGGATCTATCGCAACAAAACCATCATGAGGTCCTCCTTCTTTTGGTTTATAAGAGTATTTAATTTCGACACCATTCTCAGTGATGTGATCATACCATTTAGATAGTTGATTGGTCAAGAGTGCTAATGCAACAGTCTTCGACTCATCTGCACTGTGCATTCCTTTTGCGGCATCTACAAGAATCACAAATGAGGACTCGGCAATTCTAAGAATGCTGGCATTATCATATTCGGCAAGTAACTCCAACCCAATTATTTTTGTGTAGAAGTCCGTAGCACGTTGCAAATCTTTGTAATACAGAAACACATTAGTGGCCTTCAATCCAAAATCGGTCATTGTTCGTGCTTCCGTGTTTTGACTCAACAGGGAATTGATTTTTTTTGGTGAATAGCTCAGTAGTCGGCCGAATCTCCGTGCGATTTCTAATCGATTTTCATCGGTATATTTATTCGAAGAAACCAATTCGGATCTGTCTTTTTTCAATTTTAGATAAGCATCTAATGTGCTACCTTGGTAGATTACCAGCACTTCTTTGTCTTTGGCGACATCAGCTGGAAAAAGGTCTGTAATTATTAAGTCATTCTCACGGTATAGTTGAACATGATTCCTTTCTGCCACCTCTTGAGCTTGATTTATAAACACATCCATCTCTTCTGATGACATCACAGCGCTAAGAGCAAGTTGCTTGACTCCAGCATCTACCATTTCTCCAAAAGCACCAATAGCCCCGAGCTTATAATTGGTTTTGCTTGACTCGCTTTCAGGTGATGCGCAGCTGAAAGTGAAAATAAAAGAAACAACAGCAATAAATCCCAGTATCTTTTTCATAGCTCAAAAATTATAGCGTCAAGATAATGATGAATGGTGTAGATGACAAAGGGATTGATTACTTGAATGCATTTGGTCATTGAAACATCATCTTTAAATCCCAACACTGACAAGTGATACAGAAAATAATAGAATTTCGATTTGGAAGACTTGAGGCCTCCTGCCTCTCTTTGATAAAGTCTCTTTTTTCAATGAAAAAGGATCATAATTAGGGTGTAATATTACTCCCTTCCCATTCGCTTTCCTCCTCTTTGATTCTATATCTTTATTATATGCTCACCTTTTTACGAAAAATAAGAAAGTCATTGATTGATTCAGGTTCTACAAGAAAGTATTTCGTTTATGCTGTTGGTGAGATTGCTCTAGTGGTGATTGGAATTTTGATTGCATTGAATATTAACAATTGGAACCAAGACAGAATTAATAATGAGAAACAGATTGAGTATCTCCAAAACATTGTTAATGATATAGATCTCCACATTAGCAATCTTGAATACCATCTAAAAGAGGAGAATAGCAATCTAGAAGAAATGGAAAAGTTAATCTCTCATTTCCATGAAAATGAAGGCTTTCTATTAAATGATACTACACTTCAATATTTTGGAAGTGTCTTTGATAGAACTACATTTTTAGCAACTCGGCCTACTTATGTTCAACTTCTTTCTAGTGGAAACATTGGTTTGATTCGCAATGACAGTTTACGAAATGAGATTGTTTCTTACTATCAAAAACTTGAACGAAGGGAATTAATTGTTCTAAAGAATAATGATGTTAAAGATTTTGTTATAAACCCTATCTTCATTAAGAACATTGACCTCACTTTTGAAAGCACACTAAAAGTCTCAACAGGACTTGAAGAAAATTTGCCAAGTCAATTAGAACAAACCAATAAAAATCTCTTGGAAAAAGACCGAATATTTGAAGTAGTCAATATTATTAAATTGAAGTTTTTAGCTACTTATTCGGTTATTGAATGGTTTGAGGAAGATATGCAAGGAGCTCTGAAAATGAAAAGACTCATAAATAGTGAACTTAGAAATTAGATGTAGAACTTGGGGATATATGATGTTGGAATGGGTTGATCGGCAAATGCATTTTTTTGACATATACCGTATAAAATAGAACCATGCATGAAACCTGTGACAAAGAATAAAGAGACAATTTTTTTAACAAGGCACCAAAGAGAGGACAGCGTTTTGATTTGCTTTCCACCTCTAGAACATCATCCACAATTCAATAAACCACTGGACTTGTTCTGACACTATTCATTCAAACTTCCTAATTTTTTCGGCATGAGCAAGGGTCAAGAAGGAAATGGAATAGATTTGAAAGCTTAGGTTCAAAGTAATCACATAAAAAGGAGAAGAAATTACTTCCTCCTCCTTAAATAAATCATTTCTCAATAAAACAATAACAAAGAATTAGTTGGATTTTTCAATTGTTAATGAGTTCTTTTTACTTCCTTTTTTATCAGAATATTCAAATAATAATTTCTGGCCTGAGCCAGGTTCAAGATCATAGTAATCTTCGATAAGCTCTAGATACTTATCACTTATTTGATATGATTGGCTCTTGCCATTTATTTTTATTCCATCATTATCCATAGTAAGACTCACCTTATTCTTTTTATAAAATAAGTCTTCCTTTAATTTTTCCAATAATAGGTTAGTGAATTCGCTTTTATCGGCATTTACGTAAACATAATCGTGCTCTAAGTCATGCAAGTCTCCTATATTTTCTCTTACCTCTTCTACTATTTCAGATACCATTTCTCCTATTCCTTCTCCCATTTCACCAAAATCAAAATCATGTTCAAAATCAAAATCATGATCAAAATTAAACTGAAAACCTTCACCAAGAGCCTCCATTACAGAAGCTGCAACACCTACTCCAAGTTCGCTACTAGCTTCAGCCAATTCTTCTAAATGTAATTGGAATTCTTCACTCTCAAATTTTTCAGCAAACTCTTCCCCCCATTCTTCCATGTCTTTTTCAAACTTCTTCATTTTCTCTTTGTATTCTTCACTTTCGAATTTCGCTTCAAATTCTTCCCCCCATTTTTCCATTTTTTCAGAAAACTCTTCCCAATCTTTTTCATCCCAGTCTCTATTCACACGAATTCTGTAAGAATGGTCGCCATTTTGTTTTCGTAATTCTCTAAGTTCTTCTCTCAATTCTCTTGATGCTTCTCTCGCTTCTCTACTCTTTTCTCTTATTTTTTCTTGCCTTTCTCTGATCATTTTTCTCAATTCTTCTTTCGAAGTGTCTTGAGGAGAAGAGATTAGTTTTATTGGGAATGTAGGTATAGATATATCTAAGGATCTGATATCTTTTACTTCTATTCTCTCAGGAAGATCAATTTTTGTTTTATTGAAAAAATAGGTTCCTGCACTAAGGCATATAAGTGATGATAGGAGTACAATTCCTACTATTAAATTTCCTTTCATGATTGACATTTTTTGATTGTGACTTAAAATTCTTTTAATCCGATTTAGTAATGATTGATTATCTTTTGAGAAGCCAAGAGCCAATTGATAATGCTGTGAAGCTCTCATTTCTCTTATTTTGACCAATGTTTTTGCATAAAACATTCTGTTTTCAGGACTTTGCACTGCATAATCATCACAGTGATTTTCTCTTTCTTTTTCTATAATTCTGGTGGTCCACCATATACATGGATGATAGAACATCAAAACTTCCATAGTCCGAATGATGAAATTTTGGACATAGTCTTGCCTGATTATATGGCCCAATTCATGGCGAAGTATAAGTTCTATTTCTTCTGGTGTCAGTTGGTTGATGGCAGCAACAGGAAATATTATTATTGGTCTTATCACACCCATCATAAGCGGTGACAAAACTTGTTGTGATATTCCTACTTTTATGTTACGATCTATTCCATATTCTTTTTTGAGATGGTTCACTTTTATGACTAACCAATTCGGAATATCGAGCACCAATGACTTCCTTATTTTAATGATTTGAGCATATCCAAATAGAAGCCTCATTGTAAAGAAACCTACTCCTATAATCCAAATACCACTTATGAGTGGTATCATTTTTTTTATATCAAAACTTTCTGCAGCTATTGTTGTAGCTATTATTGGAATTGATCCTAGTGGACTCCCTTCCGATGCCGGGTTTAAACCACTGTTCTTACTCCCTCCCCAATCGACATTTAAACTGTAAAAGGAAAATGTAGCCAATACTGATATCCCTAAAAGAATTAGTGTGGCAAATGCAATGTTATACCTAAATGTGGGGGAGTTATTATGGCTATATTTCAGGTAGAGATTCATTAATAGTACCAACACAGCTCCTTGCCATAAGGAGTGCAGTATGGTCATTGCGAGGTTGTATAATACTGTTGAAGAAACCAAATTGGAGATGAAGTCTATCATTTCTGAGCTTTTTCGATTTTTTCAATTAAATTTTTGATCTCTCTGAGCTCTAAATCATTTGTTTTATAATTACCTAAAGCTTGTAATACAAGTGAGGAGGCAGATCCACCGAATGTATTTGTTATAAAGGTATTAAGCATAGAATTTTGAGTGCTCACTTGATCTATAGCTGCAGTGTAAATATGAGTTCGACTTGAGGTATCACGCATGACTAGATTTTTATCTGCCATGATTTGCATGATTTTTAAAGTCGTTGTATATCCTACTTCTTTTCTTTCAGATAGAATCTCGTTTACTTCTCTTACTGTGCATGATCCATTTTGCCATAAGATCTGGAGAATTTCCATTTCCGATTCAGTCGGTCTTTGTGATTTTTTCATTTTCTATTCTTATGCTATCGATTCTTCTAAATGAAAGGGTTAAACCAATTCTAAACAAAATATTTATTCAATTTAGAATGGTTTATACCCGTTTCATGATGACGTTTGAGAATCGTATTATATTCTACGAACTGTTTCGTACAATAATGATATACGAAAACATTCGTAATTACAAATTGCAAAGTGAATTTTAAGAAAATTATAGATAAAACAAGAAGGAATCTAGATCAACGGTCAATACCGGTTCAGGGTTTACTACTATAGAGACCATTGTATACCCTTTTTCAGTGAACGACTTATAGTCCTTAAATCACTTCATAGTCTAAGAATAGTATAGTTTAGTACGATAAGAAACAATGACCACTTCAAAACCTGTATTTTTAATTACAAAAAGAATGGTCAGAATAAGTATTAAATGGGGCGTTATTCTTGGTGTAGCATTGGTTATAGGCACTCAGATTCTGACCTGGCTTGGATTAGGAACAAGCAATTGGTTTATAGTATTGACTTATGTTTTGGTCATTACGGCAGTACTACTCTGTACAAAAGAATTAAAAAGAAAACTTTTAGAAGACTTTAGTTTCCTAAAATCATTTTTGTCTGTTTTAATTGTGATCCTAATATCAAGATACATTTTCCAAGCTTATATGTATGTATATATAAATTTTGTGGATCCGAATTGGATTGAGACTATTTCTGAAAAGTGGACGATTATGTTACAAGAAAAAAATCTATCTACAGATCAGATAAAAAATCAAATTTCTAGATTTCAAAAGTCATATGAACCACTTAATATGTTTACGATTGAAATAATCTATATAGGTCTGTCTCAATTCATTCTTGGATGCGTTGCAACCAGTCTATATTTATGGAGGGCAAAGAAATAGATTCTTTGAATACTGAATAAAAAACAAATTCTAGCTCACTTTCAAAAATTAAAAATGAGTTAGAATTTGATACTTGAGTTCAAGCTTTAAAATTACATATGTTCTAATTCTGCAACTAGAGCATGAATATCTGACTTGCTTGTAATTTGGTCAGAAACCACTTCATATTCTTCAGCACCTACACATTTCAATAACTGCATTGATCTCAGTCCTTGGTGATTATCTTCACTAAATGACAAGGTGGTCCCAATAAGATCGTAAGCATCTATGCTATTCATAGCAGCAATGAGGTTTTCTCTGGTCACATCTTTTCCTGCTCTTTTGAGACCTTCAATAAATGGCTCACCATACATGAATCCTGCGAATGAGAATACGCCCCATCTCACATCTGGATAATATTTTGCTAGAGCAGTTTTATACTTTACTATTTTCTCATTAGTATAATCATAGGGTGGAGTAGCAAATGAACCAAAGATCACTCCTTCCCAAGCACCCTTGGTTAAATCGTGCATCAATGCCATGTCAGATAGAATGAATGATGCTATCCAATTTGGTTTGTACCCGATCACATTTGCACTGGTGACAGTGATAACTCCTTGTCTAGGAAGAGTCCAGAGCAAAACTGTCTCCGCACCGCTATCCTTTAATCGAGCAATGTGTGAGTTGAGGTCAGTATCTGTAATCTCTACAGGTACTTCTGCTACAAAATCCAAACCTTTAGCTTTGAGAACACTTCTAGCACCCACTAACGCACTTTTACCCACATCATCATTTTGATAGATGATTCCTATTTTTTCACTTCCCATAGTCTCTATAGCATGGGTAGTTTGAATTACAGCTTCATCTATATAATAAGGTAGTACGCTGAATATGTTTTTCTTTAATGGAATGGACCAATGTGTTCCTCCTGATATCGGAGAAATCCAAGGAATATTCTCCTCGACGAGGTAGTCCATCACAGACATACATGGTGCTGTACCTATACCACCAACAAAAGCAAAAACCTCATCTCTCTGGACTAACTCTCTTACTCCTGGCACAGTCCGAGAAGGATCATAAGCATCATCTTTCATCACGAAATTGATCTTTCTACCATTCACTCCACCTTCATCATTTATCATTTTGAAATAGGCATCCATGCCTTTCATAATATTGCCCCACAAAGCAGCAGGACCTGTAAGAGGGCCAAAAGACCCAATTTTGATTTCAGTATCTGTTAATCCTGTTGTAGTCCCTGTTGATTCGGCTTTAGGAGCATTTGAGTCTCCACTTCCACCACATGACCAAAAAATCATTGAGATAGCCAGTATTGCTAATGTCGTTTTGAAGTATGTATTCATTTCAATTTTATTTATCGATTTATTTGTCTTAGATGTATTTTGAAAAAGTCTAGGTAAAGTTTTCTTCAAGAGGAGAATAAGCGTCTTTATCTGAAGCTATTATCACTGCTAAGAGTATGATATCAATGACCACACTGAAAATCACACTCACACCAGAAAACATGGTTACCATTCCGCTACTATCATCTCTTGAAAAGATGATATACTGAACAATTCCTACTACAAGACTAATTCCTAAGACGGCATAAGCAAATGGGATGGAAAAATTCTTTGGAATCATCATGAATACTCCAGCAAATATGAAGAGAATAGAAACTACTATGCCAACATATCCAAATCTGACCATCCAAGTTTTATAATAATCAGATACGTTCAGCATATCTTTTACCATTTCTATTTCTTTGAGATCATCATTTCTTTGATCACCATTGGTGTCATCATCTGATGAAGCTGAATTTGCACTTTCATCCTCAGAATCAATTGTCTCATTATTATCACTGAGATTAGTTGTGTCTACAGTAGTATCGGATAGAGAAGATTCACTTTCAGTATTTTCTTCTTGTTGTTCTTTCAGGTCTTCTTCAATATCTTCTGCAATTTCCTCTGTAATTTCATCGAAAATACTTTCACCCATATCTAGAAACTTAGGCGCATGGATGGTTTGATAATCTTGGACCATTCCACAACCTCCAAAAAGAAGCATTAAAATCCCAATAACATAAGCCCATTTTGGAGGTTTCATTTATAATAAATTTTTGGAGCACAAAGATAAACCTATTTCGTACAATTCTGATAATCAAGCATATATAGACTCTATCAGATCACTATAAGTCTCATTTATATAATTTCTTTTTACTTTCATTGTTGGAGTCATTTCACCATCTTCTTGGTATAATCGTTTGTTGAGAACTTTGTACTTTCTGATATTCTGTACTTTAGCCAAAGACCTATTTACCCCATTTACTTCTTTGTCCAGAAGTTTTAGAACCTCTTCATTTTCTGCAAGATCCGCATAGGTGGAGTACTGTATCTTATTATCCTGAGCATATTTGTTAATGTTCTCCTCATCTAATACAAGAATGGCAGAAAGAAACTTTCTTCGGTCTCCGATAACAATGGCATCATTGATATAGGGACTAAACTTAAGCTTGTTTTCTATGTATTGAGGTGCTATGTTTTTACCACCTGCCGTGATAATCAGATCTTTTTTACGGTCTACAATTTTTACATATCCTTCATCATCTATTTCTCCAATATCTCCTGTAGAAATCCATCCATCATTGAGGGCAGCATTCGTAGCTTCAGGATTCTTATAATATCCTTTGAATATTCCTGGATGCTTTGAAAGTATCTCTCCATCTTCTGCTATCTGAAATTCAGATCCAGGAATAGGTTTGCCTACTGTTCCATATTTATGTTCATTCATCGTCGAGAATGAGATGGTTGCAGAAGTCTCTGTCATTCCATATCCTTCTACTAGAGTAAGTCCAATAGCTTTGTAAAATCTTAATATCTCAGGTGAAATTGGTGCAGCTCCACTTAGACCATATCGCATTTTCTCCATTCCCAATCTTTCCTTTAAGAAATAGAATACAGCTTTCTGAGCAATAAGATTTCCAAATGAAACTAAAGGGCTTTGTGACTTTCCTGCTTCTGCGTTTGCTTGATACTTAGTAGCCACTCCAATTGCCCATTTATACACTTGTCTGTTAAACCAATCTGCATCTTCCATTTGAATGTAGATCTTAGAGTAAAATTTTTCCCAAATTCGAGGAACGGCATAACCTATAGTTGGGTGGATCTCTCTAAGGTTTTGAGGTACAGTATCTATGCTTTCAACAAAATTGATAGTGTATCCCATCACAAGATGTAAATACACACTAAAAGTCCGCTCAAAAATGTGACATAGTGGTAGGAAAGACATAATCTCTTCCTCTTCACTAATTAATGAACCATTGTCAATATTGGCAATGGCTTCAGCTGCCCACAACAGATTTTTATTAGTTAGCATGGCTCCCTTTGGATTGCCTGTGGTGCCAGAAGTGTATACCAGAATGGCAGTATCGTCTTCTGTTATTGAATTTGATCTTTCAGAAATGATTTCTTTATTCTTACTCAAATGAGATGCTCCTAGTTCAAGAAGGTTTTCTAATCTCTCCAGATGATCATCATCCATCGAAGTGAGACCTTTATCCTCCCAATACACTACTTTTTCTAAAAAAGGAACACCCTTTCTGAACTTTAACCATTTATCAACTTGTTCTTCATCCTCTGCAAAAAGCACCTTGCATTCCGAATGCTCCACTACATACTTCACTTGAGGCCACGCATTTGTAGTATATATCCCTACAGAGGTTGCACCTACCATCTGGGCAGCCATATCCACATAAAGCCATTCAGGACAATTTTCTCCAATGACTCCAACGAAATCTCCTTTTTTTACTCCCATTTCTATGAGAGCAGAAGCTAATTTCAAGGATTCTTGATAATATTCACTCCATGAAATCTCTTGCCAAAGTCCATATTTTTTATGCCTCATGGCGACTTTAGATCCCATTCTATCAGCTATCACTTTGAACTGATGTGGTACAATATATGAATTGACTTTTGCCATTTATTTTCAATAATTTCTGTCTTCTAGTTTATCCCCATCTTCTTTTTCTCTTATATCTCTGTTCTCCTTTTACAGATTCTTCCAATTTTATTCCCAAGTAAAATTCTTTGACATCTTCATCTTCTCTTAGATTTTTACTGCTTCCTGAAGTTACAAACCTTCCATTTTCCATGATATATCCGAAGTCCGCAACTTTCAATGCCATATTGGCATTTTGCTCTACTAGTACTACAGTGATTCCTTCGTCTCTTATAGTTGGAATGATTTCAAATATCATCTTTACCAAGGCAGGGGAGAGTCCTAATGAAGGTTCATCCATCAGCAATAACTTTGGACGGTTCATAAGCGCTCTTGAAATGGCCAGCATTTGTTGTTCACCACCTGAAAGTGTTCCTGCTTGTTGATTAGCTCGGTCTCTAAGAACTGGAAAATATTCATACATTTTCTCCATGTCTGATTTGACACCTTTACTATCTTTTCTCAGAAATGCTCCAACTTGAAGATTCTCTTTTACTGTAAGTTCATCAAATACTTCTCTGCCTTCTGGGACATAACCGATGCCCATTCCTACTATCTTTTCAGTATCTTTACCATCAATCCTTTTCCCGTTAAAGAGGATCGTTCCTTTGTCAGGCTGGTCATCTAATAGACCCAATACAGTATTGAGAACTGTTGTCTTTCCAGCACCATTATTACCTAATATTGTTGTTATTGAGCCTTTTTGTATTTCAAAAGATACACCATGAAGAGCTCTGACTTTATCATAATAAGTCTCGATATTTTTTACTTCTAGGATGTTTTCACTCATACTGCTTCATTTACATCTTCACCTAAATAAGCTCTGATTACTTCTGGATGGGCTAATACTTCTGCAGGAGTCCCTTGGGTTATTGGTTTCCCAAAATTGATTGCCAATATTCTATCTGAGATGTTCTTAACCATTTGCATATTGTGCTCTATCAGAACTACTGTAATTCCCAATAAATCTCTAATATCTCTAATCCAGAAAATCATCTCTTCTTTTTCTTCTTGAGTAAGACCAGCAGCAGGTTCATCCAAGAGTAAAAGGTCAGGTTCGAGGGATAACGCTCTCCCTAATTCTACTAACTTTTGTTTGCCATAAGGTAAGTTAGAAACAAATTGATCACGACTGGATTCTAACTCTAGAAAATCTATAATTTCCTCCACTTTACGGCGATGATGCATTTCTTCCTTCGCTGCTTTAGATCTTTTGAAAGATAGAAATGAGGATCCTAAAACGGACGTTTTCATTTTGATATGCCTGCCCAACATCAAATTGTCCAATGTGCTCATGTGGGCAAATAACTCGAGATTCTGGAAAGTTCGAGCAATACCGTACTGAGCCACCTGATCTGGTCTTTTGCCTACTAAATTTTCTCCCTTGAATATTACTTCACCTTCTTCAGGAGTATATAGGCCGTTTACACAATTAAAGATGGTTGACTTTCCTGCCCCGTTTGGTCCGATGATACTAAAGATTTCTTTTTGCTCTAAAGCAAAATTTAATCCGTCCACAGCTGTGAGACCACCAAAAACCTTTTTTAAATTTTTTACTTCAAAGAATGCCATCTCTACACTTTTCTTACATAATGCTTATCAAATAGCCCCGATGGCTTGAAGTACAATACCAAAACAATAATGGCAAAAGCCACCACCGATTTGAATTCAATGGATATATAAAATCCAAATAGATTTTCAATTATACCCAGAAGAAACCCTCCTATGACAACGCCATATAGACTTTTCATGCCACCAAGAACAGCTGCAGCAAAGCCTTTTAATAATGGGTCCCACATCATAGATGGATCAAGGGTGATAATTGGAGCTACGAGCACTCCTGCTATAGTTCCTACTACTGAACTGATTCCAAAACTTATGGCGAGTATTTTATCGGACGGAATACCATTCA
This sequence comes from Saprospiraceae bacterium UBA7328, assembly GCA_002471345.1. Lineage (GTDB taxonomy): Bacteria > Bacteroidota > Bacteroidia > Chitinophagales > Saprospiraceae > UBA7328. The sequence continues at coordinate 938 of DKPS01000052.1, read as the reverse complement.
TTCTTGATGCATTCACATTCTGTTGGCAGGCTTTCATGGCCAAGCCTAATTTGGTTTTTTGTACCAATAAAAAGATCAAAAAGAGCACGGCGACAGCAATAACTAGAGTAGCAAGATTTAACTCTGTAATGGCAACCGAATCATTTTGGAAGATTACTTTTGATTCTGAAAACGGGAGATTTATTTGCCTCTGGTCGCTTCCCCATTTCCACCCCGCAATGCCGTAAAGCATCAATTGGAAACCTATTGTTATTACTATAAAGCTTAGTGGTGTCGGATCTTTTGCCCTTCTAAGAAATATAAATTCTAACAACAGACCAAGACAAAAAGAGAAGAGAATCGTAATCAAAATGGCCGGATAGAAGCTCAATCCTCCGCTGTTTAACAGCACAAATGTTACAAAGGTGGAGATCATTGCCATTTCGCCTTGAGCAAAATTTGGAATTTCAGATGCTTTATAGGTGATACTCATTGCCAATGCCATGAGAGAATAAATACTCCCAATAACTAGGCTGCTTATGATGAGTTGTGTTAACATGCTTTCTTCATTCTTTATTCTTACCTAAAAAGGCCATCTCATCCAATAAATTTTCGCTCTGATCCATAGTCCATATAAACCCAAAGGTTCAAAGAGGATGACCAAAATCAAAATCAAACCAGTAAATACCCATGATACATTCGCAATGCCTGTAGTGCTCATGAATGTTTCTGAAAATTGATACAGTAGAGGCCCAATTAAGGGTAAATCCACAACATTCTCTAATTGTAAATTGAGAAAAGTCATGACTATTGCTCCCATCACAGAACCTGCCACAAACCCAAGTCCACCTAATACCACAATAGCTAAAAAGTTAATAGAACCTATAAAAGTGAACATGGTAGAATTAGGAGTGATAAACCCTAAATAAAGTGCTAGTAGTGAACCTGCTAATCCAGCA
>DKPS01000113.1:2213-4045 GCA_002471345.1 Saprospiraceae bacterium UBA7328 | reverse complement strand
CATGATTAGATAATCTTTACCATCGATACTTACTTCTGTACCAGAATATTTACCATAAAGAACGATGTCTCCTGCTTTCACTTTAGGTTTCATCATTTTCTCATCTTCCTCACTTACTGAAACAACTTCTCCTTTTTGAGGCTTCTCTTGTGCTGAATCTGGTATAATTATTCCACTCACCGTCGTTTCTTCTGCAGCTGTTGGGAGAACAACAACTCTGTTGTTTGTTCCTGCTATTGGTTTAATGTTAATTTTACTCATAAGTATATCAATTTTTAGTTTTTAATTGTATACTCTGGGTTCAGCACTTTTTGTGCCAAATGCTAAAGAAGTAAGTTTGTCAGTATTACATGAACAATGTGTCAGTTTACATGAAAAATAAGATGAAAAATTGGCGGATTAGGTCAAAAGTCAGCTTTAATATACCTTAACATTGGAGATAATAGTATCAGAACTACTGAAATTTATACTCTTGTTGCGAATCAAATTAAATAAAGAGCTCTTTCCTAAAGTTCCCTCAACTAAAAAGCGCCCACTGATTAACATCAATGGGCGCTTGGCTATAAATAATTGGAGGACCTTACTATTCTCCTTCCATAGGCAGGATGGGTAAGTCTAAGGTTTCTACTTCCTGATTAGGGTTAAATTCACCTTCTTCGTTAAAAATTTCAGCATCAGAACGTTCGATCTCATCAAAACTTGTTCCTCCTGAAATAAACATGACTGAAGACATACTAAGAACAACAATTGCCAAAGCTAAGTACCAGGTCACTCTTTCTACTAAACCGGCAGAATTTTTGGCGCCGAATACTTGCGAACTTACCCCTCCTAAAGATTGAGTTAGCCCACCACCTTTTGGGTTTTGAACCAATACTACTAGACTAAGGAGTACGCATAGTAAAAGGATTACAATTGAAATAACAATATACATGATTAATTAGGTTTTAATTTTTCTATTTGACGTTCAAAAATAGAACTTTTTTTCGGATATTTTATACTGAGCTCTTTATAAATACTTGCTGCTTGCTCTAATTTCCCTTGATTAGCAAGAATTTTAGCATAAGTTTCACTTACGGCATGAATACTAGTCGCACCAGCTTCTTCTTTCTTGTTCTGCTTCCGTTGAATTTGATTGACAAGAAAATCTTCTAATTTAAACGACGATCGCTTCGCCTCAAGAATCAACTCCGCCTCATGACTAACTGTTGGGTCTATTGGCACCTGGGATTGGCCAGCTAAGTCAACTGGTTTTTGATTTTTCAGCCATTCCGTAAACGAGTTAGCAGCTTGCATCTTCTTAGCCTGATTCCTCTTCTTAGGCGCCAGCGGTTTCTCCTGTTTGGCTTTAGATTTATTTTTGTTTACCGAACCTTCTATATTCCTCGGGCTTCTTTCCTTTTCTTGCGGAGATGTTTGTTTCTTTCGATTGGAACGAATAGCTTGCACCAATGATTTTAAATCTTCACTATTTTCATCTATCACGGGCTCCTTTTGAACAATATCTTCTTTTACAGGGCTGATTTTGTTCACTAGAGGAGCTGATTTTTTTGATTTTACATCACCATATTTTCTATGGACCAAATCATACAAAACTGCCCTATCATTAACGTGAATAGCTATATTAGAAAGAGCTTGTTCGTATCCCTCTTCATCGTGTTGCTTTAAATAAATACCCTGCAATAAAAACATACCGTGAAAACAAGGGTATTTATTCAGCATTTTATCAATCCACAACTTATCCAAAGCGGATACTTGATTTTTTTCAAGGGAATGAATGGATTCTATGTAATTTTTATTTACCACTTTACAAATGCTTGATTGAAAATATCATC
>DKPS01000113.1:1473-1902 GCA_002471345.1 Saprospiraceae bacterium UBA7328 | reverse complement strand
AAATGCTTGATTGAAAATATCATCTACGAGTTGCGTACTTATTTCTGTGATTATAGTCTCCTCCACAGCTGTCAAATCTTCACTAACTGGATAATCTGCAAAGCGAGTGAATTTCTTCTGCTCGAAACTATCCGTTTCATCTACTCGATTAAAATAATTAATGGTAACTGAGATCGTTATTCTTCTTAAATCTGAACTTGTACTTCCCGATGGTGCTTGTATGGTATAATTGTAATTTGAAATCTCTCCAGAAAAATGCACATCCCCATTCACGTTAATCATCTTGAGATTGGTGTTGGTATTCATTTTGTCTTTCAACAGATTAGTAAAAACATCGCTTGCACTCGCTGGACCATTTCCACTTTTATTATAAATGTAGGCAACTGATATTGTACCAATATCGGGATTGATATTTGCTCCAGTGAAACT
>DKPS01000113.1:0-1173 GCA_002471345.1 Saprospiraceae bacterium UBA7328 | reverse complement strand
ATTGATATTTGCTCCAGTGAAACTGTATACTTTGCAGGCACTGAGAAGCACAAACAAACTTAATATACTTGCTAAAATTCTCATAAGTTAATTTCGTATTCCTTTATTTTTCGATATAAGGTGCGCTCAGAAATGCCTAATTCATCGGCTGCATTTTTACGCTTCCCTTTAAATTTTTCTAAAGATTTGATGATCATCATCTTTTCCATATCTGCTAAAGATAAAGTCTCCTCTACCTCCTCACTTTCATTGAAATTGTCATTATTTTGGATAATAAAAGCCGCTTTACTTTCCGCCTCGCTCTTTACTTGCCCAGAATAGCGCTGAGGCAACTGTTCTATCTCATTATTACTTTCTTGCCCGACATGTTGTATTGCATCAGTGGAAAAATCCTTAGACTTAGCCATTTGTAAAACAAACTTTTTCAGCTCATTCATGTCATTTTTTAAATCAAACATAATTTTGTAAAGGATCTCTCGTTCTGAAAAATTATCCTGTGAACCTTTACTATCGACTAGTTTTGGCAAGTTGCTTGGGTTGTCTGGTATGAATCTAGAAAGATCAACTCCATTTAACTCCACTTGGTCACTTAGAATTGCACATTGTTCTGCAATATTTTTTAATTGGCGAACATTACCAGGCCAAGTATATCTTTTTAATACGGAAGCTGCATCCGGCATTAATCGAATATTGTGTGAACGATTCTTTTCGGCAAAATCGGATGAAAACTTTCGAAAAAGAAGTTCAATATCTTCTCCTCGATCTCGCAAAGCGGGCATTTCAATTTGAACAGTGCTTAATCTATAATACAAGTCCTCTCTGAATTTCCCTTTTTGTATATCTTTTAGTAGATTTTTATTGGTAGCCGCAACTACGCGAACATCGGTTTTTTGAACTTGAGAAGAGCCTACTTTTATAAATTCTCCTGTTTCTAGTACTCTCAATAACCGAGATTGAGTCCCAATGGGCATTTCGGCAATCTCATCCAAAAATATGGTACCTCCATCAACCGTCTCAAAATATCCTTTTCTTTTATCGTTAGCACCAGTGAAAGAGCCCTTTTCATGTCCGAACAATTCAGAATCAATTGTACCCTCAGGAATTGCTCCACAGTTTACCGCAATAAATTTATTATGTTTTCTAGCACTTAGTTGATGAATGATTTGAGAAAAG
>DKPS01000067.1:23564-41324 GCA_002471345.1 Saprospiraceae bacterium UBA7328 | reverse complement strand
GCAACAACATATTTCAATGCAAAGTATTCTATGTGGCATATTGATCCAAGTGGAAAGATGCAAGATAGGTTGAGATTCGAAGGTTACAGATCTGGACACATGATGTATCTCAGATATGAAGATTTAGAGAATGCTAATGAACATTTACGAGAGTTTATTAAAGACTCCTTGCCAAAATCAGGTGAAGCGGCAAAATACTAAAGTTATTAGTCTATATCAGTTGTAATATCCGGGACTGTTTTGACGTAAGAGATTAAGATATCTTTGAAGTCAAATCGGAATCATGAGAAAAGAATTTTTAGATAAGCTCTTAAGAGAGCATCAAATTTGTCCTACTTGTCCTTCAAAGCAAGAGGTAGGAGATTTTTTTGTAAAACTACTAGGAGCTTTATATCTAGATTATTCGGATCAGAAATTCAATTCTTTAGAAGCCATTGATGTCAACCTAAGGCAACTAAAACTTGACTTGGACATTCTGATAAGACGTAATCCTGCTAATTTCAAATTAATAGCTAACAATGTTTCAGAAAAATTCTTTAATAATTTTGAAGCCATTTATGATACTTTAGACAAAGATATAGAGGCTATCTATAACGGAGATCCTGCCGCACAAAGCAGAAGGGAGATAATTCGAAGTTATCCTGGATTCTATGCGATAGCAGCTTACAGAATTGCTCATTTACTTCACAAATTAGATGTAGAAGATCTCCCCCGAATTATAACTGAACATGCTCATAGTCAAACAGGGATCGACATTCATCCTGCTGCAAGAATCGGGGAACATTTTTGTATTGATCATGGGACAGGTATGGTAATAGGGGCAACAACAGATATTGGCAAAAATGTGAAAATTTACCAAGGAGTAACTTTAGGCGCATTGAGTGTACAGAAGAAAGATGCAGATAATAAGCGCCATCCTACTATAGAAGACGGAGTTGTTATCTATGCAGGTGCTACCATCTTAGGTGGGAATACAGTAATAGGGGCTGACAGCACTATTGGAGGTAATGTTTGGATTACCAAAAGTGTGGCACCTAATACTAAAGTATATTATCAGGCTCGAATGAGTAGTGAAGAGTCAAAATCTGAAGATTGCCAAGAATCTGATGTGCAGGTATTCAGAGAATTCAGCAAGTAAATATGGACATAATAGATTTAATTGGAAACACACCATTGGTAGAGATTACCAACTTGACCAAGCCTAAAAATGTTCAAGTTTTCGCAAAACTAGAAGGGCATAATCCAGGCGGTAGTGTCAAAGATAGAGCTGCGTTGGGAATGATAACAGGAGCTCTAGAAAGAGGTGATATCAAAAAAGGAGATAAGCTCGTAGAAGCCACAAGTGGTAATACTGGTATTGCTCTTGCAATGATTGCGCAACTCAAAGGACTAGAAATGACATTGATCATGACTGATGGGGCGACTAAGGAACGAATTGATACAATGAAGGCATTTGGAGCAGAAGTAATTCTTACACCACAGAAAAAAACTATTGAATATAGTAGAGAATTGGCAGAACAGATGGCTTCAAAAGATGAGTACTTCATGCTGAATCAATTTGCAAATCCTGATAATTATGGGATGCATTACAAGTCCACTGGTCCTGAAATATGGAAAGACACCAAAGGGAATGTGACACATTTCGTATCTGCTATGGGGACAACTGGTACAATTATGGGAGTCTCTAGATATCTCAAAGAACAAAATAAAAACATTCAAATCATAGGAACTCAACCAGAAGATGGTTCACGAATTCCTGGTATAAGAAGATGGTCTCCAGAATTTTTACCTAAGATATATGAAGCTCACAGAGTAGATAGAGTGATCGATGTCAATCAAAAGGACGCTAAATCCATGTCACAAAATTTAGCTAAAAAAGAAGCTATTTTTTCAGGGATGAGCAGTGGAGGGGCTGCATTCGCCGCATTAAAATTGGCCAATGAATTAGATGAGGGTATTATAGTTTTCATTGCATGTGATAGAGGAGATAGATACCTTAGTTCAGATCTTTTTACGTAAGACTTGTCATGATATATTATTGCAATATCTGTGGAACTTCAAGTTGTTCTTCTTTTAGTCCTGACCAACTATTAGGGGCAAAATCACCTTGAAATCTTTCGATTTTCACTTTGATACCTGTAAGATGAGACATTCCACTTATACGCTCCAAGCTATCAATTCCATCTGAAGCTAAAATATTCACATTAACCCCACTCGTATTCTTTGCAATTTTCATACTGGTAGACTGGTGGCCCCATCCATGCGGAATAGCAACAGTCTTCTTGTTCAAATCATTTGTAATTTTCACGGGCAACACTATAGAACCAATGTCCGTGCTTACTTTAGCTAAGTCTTTAAATGAAAGACTTAGGTCTTCAGCATCCGATGGGTTTAAGTAAAGATAGTTGGTGTATCTATCTCCTTTTGTAAACTCATCAATATTATGAGTCCAGCTATTATGAGTGGTTACATCTCTTTTTGTAATCAATCTGTATTCTTGAATAGCCTCCAATTCTTCTTGAAAGAAAAGATCCAAATTTTGGGCCTCTTCCAATAGATCATGTGGAGCAAGAGCAATCTTCTTATCATCAGTCAGGACCCGGTCTGGGACAAATGTTCCTGCTTCATGGGAATCTAATTCATACCCACTTTTATGCTTTAGCAAACTCTTAAATCCTTTTTGTCCAGAAAGCTTTAGTATTAGATTCAAAAGAAATTCTTGAGGAATGCTCTTTTGCTTTTTCTTGCTATATATTGAATTAAAAAAGGAAAAAATTTCCAATACTTTTTGTCCTGTCCAGGATCCAAATATATTCACTCCAGAATATTTACAAAGGTCTAAATAAATACTGGCCTCATCTCTTTGTTCTCCTTGAGGTTCAATCATTGATTTAGTAGCTTGTAAATATGGTTTTGTCTGCAGCCCTAACATTAATGGAAATATAAACGGTAAATCAGGCCGCTCTAATGGACTGGTGCAGGGCAACATATAGTGCCCAATTGAACCTGTCTCATTAGGGTATATATCCAAGGTTACCAATAACTCAAGTGATGAAAAAGCTTCTCTTAATCTATTAGAATTCGCCATTGTAATGAGGGGATTACCTCCAGTGACAAAAAGAGCTTTAATTTGACCATTCCCTCTAGTTAATATCTCATCAGCAAGTAGTCCTCCAGGGAAAGCGTCATTTGTACTATGGAATGAATGCACTCGGCTTTTATCTGACCTCAATAGCCTACCATTCTTCTTACCAAAAGAAGGGAAGTCTATAATTCCCTTACTCACTAATGCTCCCCCTTCCTTATCGAGATTACCACTGATTATGTTAATACATTCCTGTATCCAAAAACTTAAGGCTCCATGTGTACCCATATTTACACCGGTAGAACAATATATAGAAGCTCTTTTAGCTGAGTGAAACTTTTTCACAACATCCTTCAAAATAGCCGTCGGTATACCAGTAAGACTTTCTGTTCTTTCTCCAGACCATCGTTTTGCCAATTCAAAAAGTTCGTCAAATCCTGTAGTATAATTTGAAATCCAACTTTTGTCTATTTGATTAATTCTTATCAACTCATTCAGAAAGGACAAATAGAAAAACACATCAGTATTGGGTCTTATAGGAATATGGCTTTTTGCAATTTTGGCTGTTTCTGTTTTTCTAGGATCTACAACCACAACTTCTCCTCCCTTTTTAAGGATATTTTTTAAGTGCAGGCTTGGGTTAGGAACTTGAAGAAAACTCCATTTCGAAACAATGGGATTAGCACCTACTATTATCAAAAAATCTGTATTTAGAATATCAGGAAATGTAAGAGTAAATGGATAACCATACATTCGTTGTGACACCGCAAACTTGTTACTACAATCTTGACTCGCCGAACTAAAAAGATTGTTTGATCCAATGCCATCCATAAAACCTTGCGCAAAAATAGGATGAAGAACTCCAAATCCTGCTGCAGTTCCAACGTACATACCAATGGCATTAGGGCCGTCCTCTTTTATTATTTTTTTGACCTTTTCACCAATTTCTTTAAGGGTTTTTTCCCAAGACGATTTACACCATTCTCCATTTTTTTTGATCAATGGTGAACTCAATCTATCAGGTGAATCATACATTTTATGCTGCTTTAGCCCCTTAGGACAAGCAAATCCATAAGTCGTAATATGATTAGCATCGGGTCGAATATTCACAATCTTATTATCTATTGTATCGACTTCGAGGCCACACAATGACTCACATATTCTACAAAAAGTATGTTCTGTTTTAATTTTCATAATTAAGATAGAAGAATGGCTAATGTAACTAATGAAGTAGTAGGATTGATGAGAATTGTATTTGTTTTTTGGTAATTTGAAGTATGAAAGTAGAGGATGTCAGAATCCATGAATCATGGAAGAATGTTTTAAAGGATGAATTTCAGAAACCATATTTTATGGAAATTAAAAATCATCTTCTTCTATCAAAATCTGAAGGCAAAACAGTCTATCCTCCTGGGTCTAAGATTTTTAATGCTTTTGATTCTACTCACTTTAATGAAGTTAAAGTAGTAATTGTAGGCCAAGACCCATATCATGGTCCAGGTGAAGCAATGGGACTAAGTTTTTCTGTACCAAGAGGTAAAAGGATACCACCTTCTTTGCTCAATATCTATAAAGAAATGAAAGAAGATTTAGGCTATGACATGCCTAGACATGGAGATCTCAGTTCCTGGGCAGATCAAGGTGTTTTTTTACTCAATTCCATTCTGACTGTAGAACATAAATTGGCCTCTTCACATAAAAAGATAGGGTGGATGATATTTACTGATGCTGTAATAAGTCAATTGTCAAATTTAAGAAAGAATCTGATCTTTATGCTTTGGGGGAAATTTGCTCAGTCAAAATCAGATTTAATCGATCAGACTAAGCATCATGTTCTCCAAGCTCCACATCCATCACCATTAGCCAGAGGAGGATATTTTGGATCTAAACATTTTTCAAAAGCTAATGATATTCTTACTAAAACAAATCAGTCTCAAATCAACTGGAAAATAGAATAATATGAATAGAACAAATAACAATTTTATAGGCGCTTCAGCGCTCCTAATTGGGTTTTCGATAGTTTTAGGAGCATTTGGTGCTCACATTTTAAATCCAGGCCTTGAAGAGAAATACATTCGTACTTTGGCAACTGCTAACCAATATTTCATCATTAATTCTATTGGCCTCTTACTCATTAGTACTCTTGATATATCAGTAAGAAATACTCGTTTGGCCTACCTAATAATTACACTTGGAGTCATTTGCTTTTCTGGCTCATTATATGGCATTGTGCTTTGCAAATACTTTGACCATGCTGTACCATTTATTCTGGGGCCAATTACCCCCATTGGAGGTTTACTTTTGATCTTTGGTTGGGTAACCTTAGCATTTACATATTTTAGAAAGTAAATATCGACAGATATTATTTACTCCAGCTAAATCAAGTATTTAACCTTCTCTTTGATTCTGTTAACTCATAAATAACAAAAATTTACACCGTTTAGATGTCTTTCATACAACCAAAATGATAAGGTTATGAAAGGATTAAAGATATTTCTCATCTCTGTTTTTACCATTCTAAGTTCCTCTCTTATTTATGCACAGTACGATATAAATTTCAAGTATGGCGCACATATCAGTAGCGTAAATACTCAGGGTGCTTTAGATGCGATAGATGCAGTAAAAACTCCAATTCTCAGTCATTTTGTAGAAACTATGGTTGGAATAGATATCAACCCATCTCTAAACATAAGTACAGGTGTGTCCTACAAGAAAAAAGGCTTTGGCTTAGAATACACAATAGAAGAAACAATTCTTGGTGTGAAAGTGCCACTTGGAATTAGAGCAGAATTAGATGTAAAAGCAGTTTCAATACCACTTAGAATAAAATATAGATTACCAATATCTCAACTCGAAACATATGGTTTCATTGGCGGTGGCTACACATTCCATTTGAACCCTAAAATCAATACATCAGCTAATATCATTGGCGATATAGAGATCGCAAATATTCCAACAAATAATATAATCAATGATGGTGAAACGTTTGGGCAAATTGGGTTAGGCTTATCCACAAATGCGGGCCCTGGGAAATTCTTTGGAGAAGTCTCTTATGAACACTCGTTTCAAAACTACGCTTCAAATTTACTTTTAGATTTACCTATAAGAAATAAAGGAATTACAGTTGGTGTCGGCTATTCAATGCCGTTTTAGTAAACAAGGGTCATCCTTCTAATTGAGGGGTGGCCTCTTGTGATATATCTCCTTCTTTCTTTCGATTTTTTATCCAAATAAAAGCTAGTGCTCCTATCAATACATATGGCATAGAAAGAAGATACAGAATTCCATTATTCAATCCTTGAGCAGATGTCCCTCCATTTTGTTGATTAGATTCTACTGCCATTTTACACATAGGGCATTGCGAAACTAAATCTATTGAAATGAAAGAGAATAACAATATCAATAAAGTGGAAATTATAATCTTCTTATTCATGATAAGACATTTTATAAACCGTAACACGGTTTCAATAACAAATATACAACAGGTCCAGTAATCGATACATAGAGCCAAACAGGGTAAACTTTTCTCGCCAAGCTCTTATGCTTATCAAATTGTTTTGTATAAGCTCTGATGTAAGTAAATAGTATAAATGGCAAACTCAACCCAGCTAAAACGATATGCGTTAGTAATACCACATAGTAAAAAGTTCGTATCCAGCCTTCTCGACAAAATGAAGTTTCTACAGTTGTAAAATGATAAAGAACATAGCACAAAAGAAATAAAACTGAACTAATCAATGCAGCCGTCATAAACTTCATATGAGCATCGTAATTTTTTCTAATCACCATGTACAGTGCACCTAAAAGAAATAAAGTCGTAAACGTGTTCAAAATAGCATTGACTGGAGGTAATACTGAAGAATTAATGGCTAAATCAATTTTAACTCTTCTCATTAACCCAACCAAAAGGAATATGATGATACTTAATACACCTGCTACCCTATCCAATTTTTTTCCAAGTTTTATATTTCCTTTTTCCATTAATTACCTTTCTAACTTAATTTTTTTTGAAGACTCGACTGGGAGTAAAACACTGAGATGTTGAATGAATTTTTTAAAAGATTCATTAGAGTATGAATAGGACTCTCTGACCTGCCCACTAGTATCTACTAAAATCAAATCATGCTCCATAAACACTTTCTCTAATACTTGATTAGATAAAACAAGTTTATGCTTTTCTCCCCAAGTTTCATTTTCAGAAATCTCTGAATAGGTACTCAGAGAAAAATACTTATTCCCTTGATACTTATCATACACTTCTTTCATCTGAGCTTTAGGGACATCATCCATATCTACAAAAGCATTGACCATTTCAGGAACAAGATCAACTTCAGGAACAAACACATTTGTAAGATCGATGTCCACTTTGCTTTGCTTTAAGGCTTCTATCGCATCAATCCTAAATGAAAGCCCCTGCCTTAAATATACATATGAAAGCATAGGCATACCTATTATTACAAACACAACAGAACCTGCAATTAATTTTCCGTAAGCTTTCATAACCTGAGCCGCATCATGCGGTATAATTAAAATAAAAAAAGCTTAGTGATGTTCACTCCGCTTTTCATTATTTCCTAAATGGTATAATCTTTTAAAAGTTCATCGGGAGCATCATATTTCAGATATCCTATTTCTTCTATTTTTTCTTTGTTCTTATTATCTATAAGATCTCTTCTATTTCCCCAATCATTTCCTTCATACAAGAAGGCTATCACTCCCCAAACTAAAAGAAAAGTAGGTAGTAAAACTGACTTTGCCAACCCATTCATCTCATATTTCATATGCATGAACTCAAAAACAATGTATACTGCTTTAGTAAGACTTAAGACAATCATCAAGATACCCATGAGCCATATAGGCCAATGCCATCCTTCTACTATGTAGCCTTTACCAAGTAGTGCAACTCCAACCTCTACAATTGTAATTACCCCTAGAAGGAGAATTGTAGAAAGGGCTATTTTTTTAGACTTTTCATAATCGTGAGCCATTCTATGTCTATCTTTTTAAAGTAAGTAAAATAAAAGGAAAACAAATACCCATACCAAATCTACAAAGTGCCAGTACAAGCCTATTTTCTCAACCATCTCGTAGCCATTCTTCCGTTTGGCATAGTTTCCACTAATCACATTTATAAGAATAATAAGTAGAAAAACTACCCCTGAGAGCACGTGAAATCCATGAAAACCTGTTATACAAAAGAATAATGCTCCAAAAGCACGTGGACCGAAGCTTTGTTCCTTTACAATTCCAGTTTCTTCCCCTTCAGTTACTCTATATTTTAGTTGATGGTATTCTCCTTCATACTTGTGTATGAGGTAAGGGTCTCCAGGAACAAAAGTTGTTCCTTCTGTAATATCATGTCCATCTCCTTCAAGGTAAACTCCACTTTCTACATGAGCTCCAAAAGGATTAGTCAATACAGTCATGTGTTCTTTCGCAATAAGAGTATTCCATTCCCATGCTTGACATCCTAAAAAACCCAAGCCTCCAATAATTGTCCAAACCATCCAAACTGTCACTCCTTGTTTATTCTCTCTTGCACCTTCTTGTACAGCTCTAACCATTGTGTATGATGAGAATAATAACACGAAAGTCATAAACGTTACAAAAATCAAAGGCCAACCACCTGCTTCTCCAGGTAATGATTCTGGTAACAATTGAAATACAAAATCAGGTACTGGCCATGATGGATTACTCACCCGAAGTGCTCCATATGCTATCAAAAATGCAGAAAATGTAAATGCATCTGAAAGGAGAAAGTACCACATCATCAGCTTTCCATAGCTGGCTCCCATCGGTCGGGTCCCACCGTCCCATCTTTCTTTCTCTGATATTATAGTTGATTCTGTTGCCATTGATATTATTCTTACTGACTATTTATCTGCTCATTAATAAGAAAACCAATAGATACACCCAAAGTATATCCACGAAATGCCAATATTGAAGTGTCAGTTCAAAATTGGTTTTTCTTTTTTCTGTAAATTTTTTAAGTGTGAAAGCATTAATAATGCTCACTACTAAAGCGGCTAAACCACCTAATATATGAAGGCCATGAATGCCTGTAATTACATACAAAAATGACCCAGAGGGGTTTCCTTTAAGATCTACCCCTATAGAAAACAATTCATTCCACCCTTGATATTGTAATACTAAAAACACGCATCCGAGAACAAAAGCAGCGATCAAGCCACCTTGATATAGAGGTATATTTCTTTTTTTATAGCTCGAGTATCCGACATGAAGACACAAACTACTCACTAACAAGACTAATGTACTGTAATAGAATACAGTTGGAATACTAAATTCTAACCAGTTTCCTCCTGCTCTTCTTACTAAATATGCACTAGTCAATGATGCAAACATCATCATGATGCTCCCCATACCAATCCACATTGCAAACTTCAGTGGATTAAGTCTTGTATGGTGACTTTTTGAATTGCTCATGGTTACTGTATTATTCACTATATCATTCCAATTATGATTACTAATAATACAGCCGGAATATATGCAATGCTACCAAAGAGCAAATGTAAAGCAGACTTATCGTCAAATTTCATATAAAACCTTATAGATAAAGCAATGAATCCAAATGTCAGGATAGACAATACCAAAAGAGCAACAATAGACTGAACACCAGCATAATACAAAATCACCATACATGGTAACAACATTAAGCTCATTACAATACCACTTACACCTATTGATCTAGATGGGCTGCTCATATCGCCTTTTGGAATAAACTTAAATCCTGCTTGATGGTAATCTTTATACCCTTTAAAAGCTATAGACCAAAAATGTGGGTATTGCCAAAAAAACTGAACTAAAAATAGTCCCAATGCCAATAATGTCAATTCTCCAGTGAATGCAACAACACCTATCAGCATAGGCATAGCACCTGATATAGCTCCAATGAAAACTGCTGCAGTACTATATCTCTTTAGAGGAGTATAGATAAAAGCATACAACACAAAGGCTATCATGCCTAAAAGTCCGCATAGTGGATTGAAAAAAGACAATAGCGTAATTCCTACCATGCACATCATACCAGCAGCTAACACAGCCTCTGATACAGATATCCTACCAGTCACAACAGGTCTATTCATGGTACGCTTCATATGCTTGTCGTAGTCTCTTTCAAGGACCTCATTGATTGCATTAGACGCTCCTGTAACAAAAAAACCGCCTAACCCTAACATCAATATCTCAAACATATTGACAGTCAAACCAGATGCTATTACAAATGACCCAACGGCTGTTAACACCACTATCAGTGTTAAATTCAGTTTAACTAACTGTGCATAGTCAGTTACTTTTGAAGCCTTACCTTTTTTCAAAGATACTTCAGAAGTGGTATAGTTTGATATCGTACTAGTGCGACTCTTCAAGTTTCTCTTCTTCTGTTAGTGGTACATATTGTGGAATGAATTCATTCCCATCTTTTCCGTAATCGTATGGCCATCTGTGTACACTAGGTATTTTTCCTTCCCAGTTACCATGACCGGCTTCTATCGGTGTAGTCCATTCTAAAGTATTAGCACCATATGGATTCCTGACTTTCTGTTTCTTTCCATAATTCATACTATAGAAAAAATTTACCACGAAAAGGATACTCGCTCCAAAAGTAATAATCGCAGCTATTGTGATGAATTGATTCATAGCAGTGAACTGCTCGAATGCTTCAAAAGAGTCAAATCTATAATATCTTCTGGGCACACCAGCCATTCCCAAATAATGCATAGGCCAGAATATAGCATAGGCACCAATGATTGTCATCCAAAAATGAATTTTTCCTAAGGTCTCATTCATAAACCTTCCAAACATCTTAGGAAACCAATGATAAATCCCAGCAAACATCCCAAACATCGCTGCAACTCCCATCACAATGTGGAAATGAGCCACTACGAAGTAAGTATCATGCATTTGTATATCAATAGCCGAATTACCTAAGAAGATCCCTGTCAGTCCACCAGAAACGAATAAAGAGATAAAACCTATAGCAAACAGCATAGCTGAGTTCAATCGTATCTGCCCTCCCCAAAGGGTCGTTATCCAGTTAAACACTTTTACTGCCGATGGGACGGCAATTATCAATGTGAATATCACAAAGAAATTAGAAAGGAAAGGATTTACTCCTGACATAAACATATGGTGAGCCCAGACAATAAATGAAAGGAAAGCAATTGCCAAAATAGAATAAACCATCGCCTTATATCCAAATACTGGCTTTCGTGCATGTACAGATAATACTTCTGATACAATCCCCATAGCAGGAAGTATAATGATATATACCTCTGGATGCCCTAAGAACCAGAATAAATGCTGGTATAAAATTGGGCTACCTCCTACATAATCTAAAGCTTGTCCAGCAATAAATATGTCACTCAAATAGAAACTCGTTCCTAACCCTCTATCAAACATCAAAAGGAAAAATCCTGAAGCTAATACTGGGAAAGAAAGAAGACCAATAATGGCAGTCACAAAAAATGCCCAAATTGTCAGCGGCATCTTCCATAAGCTCATACCCTTAGTTCTAAGATTTAGGATAGTTGTGATATAGTTGATTCCTCCTAGAAGCACTGAGACTACAAAGAGTACTAAACTTACTAACCATAATGTCATTCCTCCTGCGGATCCTGATGAGGCTTGGGGCAATGCACTCAATGGTGGATACCCTGTCCAACCTCCAGAAAAGGGACCTGTATTCAAAAATAAAGAATACATCATTACTGCTCCAGCCAAAAAGAAGAACCAGTAAGACAACATATTTAAAAATGGAGATGCCATATCTCTTGCTCCTACCTGAAGTGGAATCAAAAGATTAGAGAATGTACCACTCAATCCTGCAGTCAATACAAAGAATACGATAATAGTACCATGCATGGTGACCAAAGCATAATAGAACTGAGGATCCAGTGTTCCTATGCCCGTTTCTTCATTAAGTAAAATCCATCTACCCAATATGGGTTTTAGCCAAGCAAGACTTTCTTCTGGGAATCCCAATTGAAGTCTAAATACTATAGACATTGCTGCCCCAATAATAGCCCAGATCATTCCAGTGATTAAAAACTGTCTAGCAATGATCTTGTGATCCATACTGAAGATATATTTGAATATAAATCCAGTCTGATATTTGTCGCCATGGTGATGCTCATGAAAATGATCATCAAAACCATCTTCCTTGATCAACTTCTTTTCGTCGTAAGTAATAATACTTGCCATAACAGTTAAATCTTATTGTTTGAAGTAATTCTCATTTCTATACGTCTGTTATTTTGACGCCCTTCCGATGTTTCATTAGTATCTAATGGCCTGTTTTGACCATATCCTGCATCTGTCAATCTTGTCGCTGATATTCCTTTATTCACTAAATAAGAAACCACATTTTTAGCTCTTTGGGAAGATAGGATATCGTTTGATCCAGAATCCCCTGTATTGTCAGTATGACCTGATATCTCAATATTAACACCAACATTCCTACTTAGAATATCAGCAATATTATCAAGTTCATAGTTACTATCTTCTTTAAGAGTAGCAGATCCTGTATCAAAAAACAAATTAGTCAACCTTATAGATCTCTCAAAATCATCAGCTGTAATTGCCTTCTGTACTTCTAATCCCAAATCCTTTGCTCTTTCCTCAGCCTCAATTGGCAACAAATTTCCTTTAAATGGATCATCATCAGTATTTCTGATGTTGGTCATATAGTACGAAGATTGCTCTTTTAACCATTTGTTATACTCTTCCTCTGATACAATTCTAAGAACTCTTCTCATTGAATAATGCCCTTTACCACAAAGCTCCGCACATGCCAATTCATAATTAAACATCTCCCACCTTTGAGGGCCATCCGGCTCCGTATCATCATAAGGAACCTGATATTCAGGATAGTCTTTGAGATTATTTCGATATTCTTCGGTAGTAACAGTTGGAGTGAAAACAAAATAGGTAGGCAACCCAGGGATGGCATCCATTTTTAATCTAAAATGAGGAAGATCAAAGTTGTGCAACACATCCTTTGCCGTTATCCTCACTCTTACCTTTTGATTGACAGGCAGAAGAAACTCTCCAGAGACATGGACATCATCTATATTCTTGACATCACTCCAATCTTGTCCAAGAGGATTGTTTGCTGGATTTATCAGTTTAAAGTTTTTTGTTCCTAATTTATTATCTGCTCCAGGATATCTTATCTCCCATAGGAACTGGGAGCCAGTGGCCTCTATCTCTATATAATCCTCTTCTGGATCCACATCAAACATAATATCATTCCATGCAATAAGGCCTTGAACAACTAGAATTGTCATTACAATAGCTGGAATACCAGTCCATATAATTTCTAGTTTATTACTATGAGAAAAAAAAGTGGCTTTTTTGCCTGGTTGATCTCGGTATTTGTAAGCATACCAAAATGTAAGAATATGCGTAAGAATAAATACTGGCACTGTAGCTAATAATGTTACATTGAACAGACTATCAAGTGTACCACCATGTGCTGAGGCCGATATATGAGGCCCATATCCCAACATTGCATCTTTATAATACCAAGCTGAAACAACGCAAAAAACTAAGAAGACCACCATGAAAATGACCATCCAAACGGCAGATCTGTCATTACTACGTCTTTGTACCTCTTCTTCTCCTCTGATCTTTCCAGCCAAATCGGTCACCTTACCAATCTGTACGGCGATAACACCGATTAATACTAGAATACCAACTATTAAAAAACCAATCATTTAAGTATAATTTATACGTGGTGATTTAAACTCTCGGTGATGTACGGATCATTGACCGGTACTAATCGAGACTTTGATAAAACTGTATATATAATGAATAGGAAGAGGCATAAAAATCCTATAAAAGTCCCTATTTCTAAAAATCCAGGTAAAGTAAATCCAGAAACGAAAGTTGATACATGCTCCGTAGCATGTCCAGCTGTTTCTGCAACTCCATGACCTGCATCGTGTCCATGTCCATCATGATCATGAACCGCCCCTCCTAAGGCATGAGCCGTATGAAGAGCTCCTGGTTTGATCATAAGAAAGTAATCAATCCAATGACCAAAAATTACTAGGAGTGCAACAAAACTTAATGAACCAAACTTTCTCTTAGTGTCATTTCTCATCAGGATGAAAAATGGAAGAACAAAATTCATAACAAGATTAGTGTAAAACAGTACAGGATAATTCATCACCCTCTCCTTAAAGTACACTGTCTCTTCACCAATATTAGCATACCAAATCAACATGTATTGAGAAAACCATAGGTAGGTCCAGAAAATACTAAAACCAAATAAGAATTTTCCTAAATCATGAATATGTTCGGTGGATACGTTCTCATAATATCCTTTTCCTTTCAAATAAACCAATACTAGTATGGTCATAGCAATCATGGATACAAATAAACTCGCTCCACAGTACCATGCAAATAGTGTACTATACCAATGTGCGTCTAATGACATAACCCATTGCCAAATCACTAAGGTCAAAGTAAAGCCTGCTAAAGGTAAAAAAGCCGCAGCCCACACTCTTTGTCTATGATGTAATTTAAAACTTGGATCTCCTTCTTTATCTTCTCTTATAGATAGAGATCTCATTCTCCAATAAAAGAAAAACCATACTCCTGTGACAACTACTGAACTGATAAAAAACCAAGTCAGGTTTAAAAAACCAGATTTCCCTTTGAGAATTTTATCATCAGCAACTGAGGCTTGATCAGCCCAATGGTATAAATGATGCCATTCAAATTTAGCTCCTAAGAATACAATGAACATCAATATGATTCCGACAATCAAAAACATTCCAAAAGCTTCCCAAACACGCTTAAACAATGAGGACCATCCAGCCCATGCCGTTACACATATAGAATAAAAGAAAACTGCCATAAATGATATTCCAGTAAAAAAGACCGTATTGTGTAAAAAATTAGTCCAGAACCTGGTATGTGTGGCGTCATCATTAACATACACCCAACCTAAACATGCTATACCTAACACGATTCCTGAAAGGAGTAAATTTCTTTGTTTATTCGATACTACGTATGTATTCATCTTCTTACGTAAAATTATTAATGATGAGAATTATCTCCATGTTCATCATGACTTCCATGATCTTCATCGCCTCCTTCATGACCTGCCTCATCCATATGATCTTCTTCAATGTGCACTGCCATTTCACCTGCAGGAATATCTACTGTATTCAATGTATTTTCTAACTGGCTATAGGCAAGGCTTAAACTTTTAGCCTGTAGTGATCTGATATGATGGATTACCTGCCATCTTTCTTCATATGACAACTTATCAGAATAGCCTCCCATCATATTTTTACCATACATGATAGAATGGTAATATCTGCCGTTGGAAGAATTGATAAATTCCTCTAAAAGCATATTAGCTGGTTGAACTGGGTATTTTCCACCTTCATCAAATTTTGCAGGGTCTGCATCTCGAACTAAGTATCCTAAACCATCTCCATTCTCTCCGTGACAAATTCCACAAAAAATTGTATACAATTCTTTTCCTGTGGCTAAGCCTGCATCTGTAATCTGGTATGGATTATCTATAATTTCAGCTATTGCTCTTACCCTTTCTTCTTCAGTATCTTCATAATAGTAGGGTACACTTCCATTTGGTGTAAAACCAATTCCTGAGGAAGTATTGTTTGCATTTGTATTGCCAGCATATCCTCTTGGGATCGTCCCGTTGACAGGCTCTCTAGGTACTGCATATGCATAATATTCATCCTCAGTTCCCCAAGTATTGTTGTAGTAATAGTTATAATAATTTGCCTCATAAGCTATACTATGGGACATATCAGGCATATACTCACTACCAGTTACATTTCCACCTGGTTGCTGACAGGCCGATAAATATAGCAAGGCAGCAAAAATGAATGGAACAGTTATTTTTTTAATCATCGACATTTTCTATTTCTTATATGTGCTTGGCACCAACTTCTGAAGCACCAGTTGCTTTAAAAAATGCTTTTGCATCAGATTCACTTATATGATGAGAATCAAATGCTATACAGAACTTATCATCCGTAATTCTATCATGGAGATAAGGATTTGTCACTCCAGGACCAAGACCATTTATGATGTAAAAGGTTACAGTCATCCCTACCGCCGCAAAAAGTACTGTCAACTCAAAAGTAATTGGAATGAAAGCTGGAACCGACCAATGAGGTTTTCCACCAAAAATGATTGGCCAATCCTTAGTAAAGATCCAAGTCATCCCTAAGAATGCAGTAAGGGTACCAAGAGCACCATAGATAAATCCTGCAACATGTAATCTAGACTCTTCTAGGCCTAAAACAGGGTCTAAGCCATGTACGGGAAAAGGACTAAAAACATCAAAAATATCCAAGTGCTTTTCTTTAGCTTGTTTTACAGCTGAGATCAATTCCGTCTCATCATCATACAAGCCAAAAATCAAATCTTTGTTTCTTTCTACCATCTTACTTGCTTAGTGTGAATCATGTGCTTCAGCAGCATGGGTGACATAAGATTTATTCTGTTCTACGGCTTTAGAGAAGTCGTGTTGCATATGTTCGTGATGCTCATTATTCACTTTTACGTATTGATCACCTGAAGATTTCAATATACTCTTCACCTCTGCTACCGCAACTACAGGAGCCACTCTTGTGAATAAAAGATATAGTGTAAAGAATAATCCAAGAGTTCCTAAGAATATTCCAATTTCAACCCATGTAGGCACATAAAAACTCCAAGATGAAGGCAAATAATCCCTTGCTAAGGTTGTAGCAATAATTACAAACCTTTCAAACCACATGCCTATATTAATAACAATAGACATGAAGAATGTGAATTTGATATTTCTTCTCAATTTTTTACTAAAGAAGAATAACGGAGAAACTACATTACAAAACATCATACCAAAATATGCCCAGTAATATGGTCCTAATGCCCTATTAAAGAATGCAAACTGCTCATAGATATATCCTGAATACCAAGAAATAAACAACTCAGTCAAGTACGCCACTCCTACAATCATACCTGTAGCTACGATGACTTTATTCATTGACTCTATATGCTCAATAGTAATGTACTCTTCTAATTTCAACACCTTTCTAGTAATCAACATCAAGGTCAGCACCATTGCAAAACCAGAGAATATCGCCCCTGCCACAAAGTATGGAGGGAATATAGTAGTATGCCACCCAGGGATCACTGAGGTTGCGAAATCAAAACTTACAATAGTATGAACAGAAAGTACAAGTGGAGTAGCGATACCTGCTAAGACTAAAGATAACGCTTCCCATCTTTGCCAATGCTTAGCAGAGCCTGTCCATCCAAATGAGAGGAAGTTGTAAAACCTCTTTCTCATTCCTTTTGCCCTATCTCTTACTGTGGCAAAATCTGGTACCAGTCCAGTATACCAAAACAAAAGAGAAACTGTAAAATATGTGCTTATCGCAAATACATCCCAAAGTAGGGGTGAATTAAAATTGGGCCATAGAGGTCCTCTTGTATTTGGATAAGGAAATATAAAAGGGGCCATCCAAAGTCTACCCATGTGTATTAATGGAAAAAGACCAGCACACATCACCGCAAAAATTGTCATTGCTTCTGCTGCCCTATTAACACCAGTACGCCATTTCTGTCTGAATAATAAAAGGATTGCTGAAATCAACGTACCTGCATGACCAATACCAATCCAC
>DKPS01000067.1:22892-23239 GCA_002471345.1 Saprospiraceae bacterium UBA7328 | reverse complement strand
CAAACGAAATTAGTAATATCCCATCCCCATCCAATAGTACGATTAAGATTCCAAGTTCCGATTCCATGCCATATCGTCCATCCTATGCAAAAGACTAGAACCATCAAAAATGTAACGGATATCAAAAAAGCTATTGTCCAGGTCGTACCTGGCTTTTCTTCCGTAGCTCTTACGAGATCCACTGTGATATCGTGATAACTCTTACTTCCTTCTATTAGAGGATCACGTATTGGACTTACTGTTGCTCCCATTAAGATTCTTTATTTAAGCGTCTAATGTTTTGTCTCTATTATTAACCTTCATAGTATATTGGACTGAAGACTTTACGTTTACTTCTTCCAAGACTA
>DKPS01000067.1:22210-22560 GCA_002471345.1 Saprospiraceae bacterium UBA7328 | reverse complement strand
ATAGTTCAGTGGAGAATGGAATTTTTCATACAATTCTCCTTTCTTATTGTTTCTATCTCCAAATGTGATTGCACCTGTAGGGCACGAAGTTTGACATGCAGTCTTCACATCCGCATCATGTAATCCTCTTCCTTCAGATTTAGCTGTCAACTTACCTTCCTGAATTCTCTGTACACAGAAGCTACACTTCTCTATTACTCCTCTTGATCGCACTGTAACATCTGGATTAAGTACCATTCTGGTCAAGTTATCAGCACCATATGGTACTTCTTCGCCATTCACATCTACTTGGTTTGCAGGGAAGATATCAGCCGTAGTATAATCTGACCAATTAAATCTTCTCACTTTAT
>DKPS01000067.1:0-21851 GCA_002471345.1 Saprospiraceae bacterium UBA7328 | reverse complement strand
GTACCTACACATCTGTTATAAGCCATTTGATTCAGGCCTTCACTACTGTGATTAGTTGCATTTACTGGGCATACATTCTCACATGGAGCGTTATCACAATGCTGACACATCAGAGGTTGATAAACCGTATTTGGATTTTCTACATCTCCATAATAGTATCTGTCTATTCTTAGCCATGCCATTTCTTGATGAATTGACACCTTTTGCTTTCCTACTACAGGCACATTATTTTCAGCCATACAGGCTACTGTACATGCCCCACATCCAATACATGCATTCAAGTCTACATGCATTCCCCAATGATGGCCTTGGCTATATTTTTCTTCGCTATATTGATCAAAAGGATAAAGTGTATGTTCATTTAATCCTTGATGATGCTCTCTTTCATGATGCAAATGGTCTATTGCTTCTTCTAAATGCCCAAGATCTGTATGTCTGATTATTGATCTTTCGGTCAGTGAGCCTTGGAATCCTTGGAATACATTACCATATCCAGGTGCTAAGGCCGCTTCATCAGCATTGATCGTTTCTCCAGTTGAAGTTTCTTCTGCAGTCACTCCCATAGTATGATGGTATTGAACTGAAGAATACTCTTCTTCCTTTCCTTTACCATTTGAAACTGACGCCGAAACATTAAAATATTGAGTCAACCCATTAGAATTTCCTAGGCTACTATTTACATTGGTTCCTATGCCATTTGATGCAAATCCTCCATTTGATCTTCCATATCCCAAAGCTATTGCAACCGTACCCGGCATAATTCCAAACTGCTGAATAGCAGGTAATCTATAGGTCTGATCCCCTATGGTCACATCTACTATATCACCATCTTTCAATCCATTAAAGCCTTCAAAAGCTTTTTCTCCATCAAAGGAAACGGGAACGGCGACAAAATTACCCCAAGTGTATCGAGAGACTGGGTCTGGCATTTCCTGTAGCCATGGATTATCTCCATATTGACCATTTCCAATAGCAAGTGGCTCATAAAACTGAACCTCTAGTTCTGAAGAAGAAGGGGAAGAAATTCCTTGCGCTGCAGATTCTAAATCTGCATTAAAGTCTGAGGCTGTGCTATATCCATCAGTGTTGTAAACACCATCATGAAGGACACTATCCCAAAAAGATTGAAAGCCTAAATATTTATCTTGAGTGGAAAAATATGATTCTTCCCAATTTGACTTCAAATAAGTCATGTATGGTTGCTCTATATCACCTTCATTTACACTTACACCTGCCCAAGTCAACAATGACTCTTCGCCTTGTCTAGTATCAAATAAAGGAGAAATAGTAGGTTGAATCAAACTGTACAAGCCTCTTTTTGCTTCAACATCTCCCCAACTTTCTAGTCCATGATGAAGTGGTGCTATATAATTACATATAGACGAGGTTTCATCTTTAGAATAACTAAGTCCAATTCTATTTTTCACTTTTTCTACAGCAGCAGTTAGTTCACTTGCAATAGAAGAATTGTAAAGAGGATTACAATCCATGAAAATTAAGGTATCCACTTTACCTCCTTTAAGATCAGCAAGCAATGAGGACATTGCCTTTTCACTTCCTTGTCTCTGATTAGAGGCATGAGAGAAAGAAAGTGTGTTACCGTAATTGCCAAGAGACGAGTTAATTGCATTAATCAGGATCTGCTCACTGACATTATTACTTGCACTTACAACCAGTGAATTACCAGCTGTTTCTTTCAATTGATCTGCAACTTTAACCAATGCTGCTTTTGCCTTTGCATTAAGTCTAGACGCAGCACTTACTGAGTTACCAGTGATTTGTTCATACAGATATGCTATAGCTACACCTTGTTCAGAAGGCTTTACTAAAATCCTATTGTCTGCATTAGATCCTGTCATTGACATGTGAGATTCTACCTGAATGTGCCTAGACATTTTGGCATTCTTCACATCTTTTATTTTCCTATTTGAAGCATACTGATTAGCATATTCAATAGGCGAAATCCAAGTTCCTAAAAAATCTGCATTAAAGCTTACAATAGTCTCGGCTCTGTCAAAACGGTATTCAGGGATAGTTCTGTCTCCGAAAGATTCAGCATTTGCATCTAATATTGCTGCTGATGAAATAGGATCATATGTAACCACATTAGCATTTGGAAATGCAGTTGTAAATTCTGTTAACGCCTTTTTAGCTGTAGGGCTCATTATAGTATTTGTCACAACCCTAGTGGCTAATGCACTTTTCAAAGCTGACTTTACTTCAGAATCAAAATCCAACCATGTGACAGATTTAGTTTCATCACCACTCACAATTTGTGGAGATTTATATCTGTTGGAATCATAAAGTGAAAGTACATTAGCCTGAGCTCTTGCAGAAGTACCGCCATTAGTCATTGAAGACAAAGCATTACCTTCTATTTTGATTGGCCTCCCTTCTCTAGTTTTCACCAAAATAGGGCAGTAATCACCTCCATTTACAAATGTAGAAGCATAGTATGTAGCTACACCTGGCACAATTTCATCTGGTTTGATCACATATGGAATAGCACGCTTTACAGGAATGTCACATCCTGCCATGGTAGCTGCTCCCACACCAAAACCTAGAAATTTCAAGAAATCTCTCCTATTGCTTTCTAAGCTTTCGGTAACTTCCTTATTTCCAAGTTGCTCGACAAGAGATGGATTTTGAATTTCATCTTGAGCTTCCATAATGAAAGCCTCATCTTTATTCAAATCCTTAGCTCCTATCCAAATACCCTGTTGACCGTTCTTCATTTATATCGGTATTTCTCTTTTCTTATTAATAATGGCATTTCTGACACTCCAACCCACCTATATCTTCTACTGTAACTTTATCTCTGTCCCCATTAGCCAATTCTTCATGATATTTAGCATAGCTAGCATAGTACTCATTATCAGAAAACTGTACTTCTGTCTCTCTATGACAGTTGATACACCAACCCATTGATAATGGCGAAAATTGATGGACAACTTCCATATTTTCTACTTTGCCATGACACGTCTGACATTCTAATTCTCCTACCGTTACATGTTGAGCATGATTAAAATATACATGATCTGGCAGATTATGTATACGCTCCCACTCTATTGGGCCTCTTACAGATTTCTTCTGTTCATTTGTAAGGGAAGATACCATGTTATCCCATTGTTCGGTTATAACTTCTTCTCCTCTTTTGATGAACTCGTCTTGGCCTTTATCAGCTATATAATTGGTTGCAAACCATTTTTTGAAAATCGTCTTGATGTCATCTTCGGACATCTCATCATAATTTTCTATATAGGCATTGGTATTAGGATCAAAACCTATCGACGCATATATTTTACTTATTTCTTGTGTCCCATATTGAGAGCCAACAGTAATGGCCTTGTGACAATTCATACAAGTATTAGTTGCTGGAATTATAGAATGTTTAGACCTTCGAGCCCCATCATGACAGTACTGACAATCTATTTTGTTTAATCCAGCATGAGTTGCGTGAGAAAATTTGATAGGTTGCTCAGGTGCATAATTCTGTTGTCTTCCTAAGTTAATTGCCCTTGTTACCGTAGTGTATCCTCCAATCACAACAAACAAGAAGATTAAAAAGCTGACCACCTTTTTGCTAGTCAACTGTTGTAATAGTGTTTTTCTTTCAAAATCTGCACCGTCCTGAGCTGCTGCGATTTCATTAAGACTGCCAATGAATCTGGAAAGGATAAATGCCAAAATGGCTAAAAGCGCAAATAATCCTAAGTATAAAAAAGAGTTATCTGCTTTTTCAACTTCACCACCAACTCCAGCTGATGGTCCTAGTGCAGCCTTAGGTTGCGATGCATCTGTTATGTAAAGAAGTATTGACTCTACATCCTCATCAGTAAGATTAGGCCAGGCAGTCATCACAGAATTCCACTCATCCCATAATTCCTTTGCCCTAGGATGTCCAGCGGCAATCATTGCTTGAGAATTTCTAATCCAACCGTACAAATCTTCTCTAGGATATTCTGCCCATCTTTCTTCCGCTCCTGCTAAAGCAGGACCTGTAGCATCTTTGACCATGGTCTTGTCATGGCATGTGGCACAGTAATTTCTGAAAAGTGTTTTGCCCGATTCAACTGTAGGCTGTGCAGACAGAGATGAAGTAAAAAGGAGAATCACTCCTAATATGAACGCACTTGATATTTTTTGAATCATGTTACTTTCGTTTCTAGCCGCTTATCTTTTTAAAGCCTTCTCTAAAATGCCGCAAAAATAGATTTAGACCACTTACTAACCAATATTAATAGTTTACAGTTTTTTATATAGATTGCTTCTAAACAAGTTACACCGAAACCTCCGCTCTAATGTGAGGATCAGGATTATAATTTAATAACGAGAAGTCTTTATATGTAAAGTTATTAATGTCTTTAATCATTGGGTTTATTTTTAAAGTAGGCAGTCCTTTGGGTGCCCTAGTCAATTGAAGTGAGGCTTGCTCCAGATGATTCTTATAAAGATGTACATCACCAAATGAAATAATGAAATCTCCATATTCTAAATCACATACCTGTGCTACCATCATGGTAAGAATAGCATAAGAGGCTATATTGAATGGCACACCCAAAAACGTGTCAGCTGATCTCTGATACAATTGGCAGCTCAGTTTCCCCTCGGCCACATAGAATTGAAACAAACAATGACAAGGCATAAGTGCCATTTCTTCAAGTTCTCCTACATTCCAGGCTGAAACTATCAATCGTCTAGAATCAGGACTATTCTTAATCTGTTGTATTAATCCATCAATCTGATCGATAACTTTTCCACCTTCACTTTCCCATCTCCTCCACTGCTTTCCATATACAGGTCCAAGATCTCCATTCTCATCAGCCCATTCGTCCCAAATTCGGACTTTATTATCTTTGAGATACTGAATATTTGTATCACCTTTTAAAAACCAAAGTAGTTCATGAATTATAGATCGGAGATGGAGTTTTTTAGTAGTAAGGAGTGGAAAGCCTTTTGATAGATCAAATCGCATCTGATAACCAAAGCAACTCAACGTGCCTGTACCAGTACGATCTTCTTTATCTACTCCGTTATCTAGTATATGCTTTAGAAGATCTAAATATTGCCTCATCAGCTATTTAACAATGAAGCGGCAAATATATCTTTTTTCTTTAATATTAAATCTGCAATATTTGTAATTTTTCGATTTAGAACAGAATGAAATTATACTACTTTAAAATAGAAGATTCAGTAAGTGCCAAATTCATGTATTCTGAACTCCTAGTCGCGGTATTCTGTTTAATCACATCATTAGCCTACTCACAGGATCGATGTGGCACCCATATAAAGTGGAACAATCATACTTATGAACCTTACCAACCTCAAAATGAAATAAGTAGTCGATCCTCAAAATTTGAGATTCCTATCATATTTCACATCTTCACTTTGACCGGAGAAGAACCATTATCTGAAAGGACAATATATGAACAGATAGATGTTCTGAATGAAAACTATAGCCAAGTAAATGCACCAAGTGCTTTATATCCAGAAGCTTCCGTTCTAGCCTCTAATCCAAATATTTCTTTTTATTTGTCCAACAAAGATCCTAATGGTGATCCTGCTACAGGTATGATCCATTATAGTACCAATGATCTTTCTCTTGGAAATGTACCTGAACAAGAAGAACCACGCAAAGTTATGAATGCAATCTTAGGAGGAGCTGATCCTTGGGATACAGAAAGATATCTAAACATATACATATCACCAAGAAATGATGGCATTTTAGGAGATTCCTCATTCCCGAAAACTGGAGACAGCGCAGAAGATGGCGTAGTCATAAAAAATAGTGTTGTTGGCTTTCAACCATTCAACAATAGATTTGGACTTGGTAAAACTTTAGTTCATGAAATAGGACATTACTTGGGATTAAGGCATCCATTTGGTGGGAATGAAAGGTGTGAAGACAATGATGGAATAGACGACACGCCTATTCATAACAGTTTTTATTTCGGTTGCCCTGAATATCCACAAGAGTCATGTGGATCTTTGGATCTAATCTATAATTTCATGGATTTTCATGATGATGTATGCCTCAGGTTTTTCACTAAAGGCCAAGTTGATCTCATACATCATACCCTTAATATCTGCAGAGCTGAACTTGTCAATCAAAGCATACCAACTTCTGATCGTAATGTAAGAATCAATGAAATCATTTCATATCATGATGGCAACTACTTAATAGTCCATGATCGAGATTTCAGATCACTAAATATAGAAGTGAAAGTTATGGACATCTCTGGGAGAGTTATCAGACATCTAGATGCTAACAATGAATCAACTATTAGAATAAATTCCAATCATCTCATCTCGGGTGTGTATTTGCTTTTGTTAGAAAGAGAAAATAATTATGAAACAAGGAAAATTTTCATCTCCAATTAAAGGCCTTATTAAAATCATATCGATCTCCCTTTTCTGTTCACTTTCACATATGATCTCAGGGCAAGTACAAGTAAATGAGGAAGGCTTTGAATATTTTGAATATCAAGATGGAGACACCACCTACATGATGAAAAAGTATTTTCTAGTTGTATATACATCAGGGCCCAATAGAAACCAATCCAAAGAGGAAGCCAGTAAGCTCCAATCTGCCCATCTTGCACATCAAGGAAAAATGGCTGAGGACAAAAAATTATGTCTTGCTGGTCCAATGGGAGATGATGGTGAATGGAGAGGTATTCTAATCCTCAACGTCCCAAATGAAAAAGAAGCCAAAGATTTGATAGATAATGATCCTATGGTCAAAGCAGGAAGACTCAAATATATTTTAAAGCCCTGGTGGGGATCAATAGGAACAGCATTGTATTAAAGCAAGAACTTCTTTTTTGTGATTATTGATTGCTTTAGGTTAAAACTATAAGACTTTAAAATTCTGATTTCTGATTTCAAATCAAAGGTATTGACTCATTTAGTTAAGTTTATTCTTTGCTGTTTCCATTGAATATTGTGAAAACACCTTAAAACAAGATTCTAATAACTTCAATTAAAATCTATCTAAAAGATCTTTTCTCCATGACCAGCTGACTAATGTTTCGCAGCTGGAGTACAATTTTCAACATTCATTAGTAGAGTGGACATGATATCTACTTGGAGTGAATCTATTTCTATTTCTGTCCCTGCTTGATAAACTACAACCGCACCTCCCGTTATGGTTTGTCCCGATGTGATTTTAGAGGAACTATAAAAACTAGTATCCATTGTCACGGTTCCAGTTAAGTCTAAGGTTCCAAGGCACGGTGGAAGATCCGGTAAATCATAACCACATGCCTCAAGAGGAGTATGTATGAGAACTAAATCTGATCTAGAAAAATTCATATCTATTGCAGCTTGGTAGACTGCGTTGGCAGCGTCGTCTTGGTTAGTAGAGCCATTCGTCATTCCTAATCCTTCCCAAAATATCATATCCGTTTTCGCCTTACCTAAATCATCCCATACATCCATCATACAAGTAGCCCATATTTGACCATCAGTGTGGATTGCGCTGACAAGCCCTCCAGGGTAAGGTGCAGATGGGGCGTTGGGTCGATAATTAACTGATCGACCTCCCCAATACTGGTTGTGACCGTCCCACCTAAAGGTGTGAAAATAGGCAGGGTCTGAAGGAGTCCAACTATCTATGGACCTATTGTAAGATGCTGCCCAATAATCTCCAGACCCTTCACTTAATCCATCTACTTGTGATAATGACCCACTTGTCACCCAATCATGCAATCCATGACCTAACTCATGATGGATAACATCACTGTCTTCTGCATCATCCACACCACCTTCACCAAATGACAAACTGCCCGAAGAAACATTATAACTTGAGTTGTCGGCACCGTTTTTTCCACTAGGATCCACCCTTACACCAGTAACATATTGATAAGGCCGGATGGACAAACCAAGTGTTTCATTCAGGTAGCGCATAGAAGCGTCAATATGATAGTACACCATTACAGCCTCAAAATTATCATCGGTTCGATCATAATTAAATGTCGAATTCGGCTGACTAAACAATCCCTTGAATGGTGCTTCATTATCTATAATTTCAGCCCAGGGACCTTTCAGCTCGAAATTCCCTCCATTTTCTTTTAAGTCTTTTAGTACAACATTAGACAACTGAGCCGTCATTTGAGAGGAGGTTCCATCTGCATTATCGGTATAGCCAGTATCTCCATAAGTCGCAGTCCCAGATGTGATAGGATCAGGATCAAATACATTCCCTAGTCCGTCAGCTACAAGGGCTTGTGATTTCTTGATCTGAACAGAATCTTGGTGAAGGCTGCTATGACGTTCAGGGCTTTTGCAATTATAACTGAGGTTTTGGGATTTGACGACCTCTCCAGTATGAACATCTATTAGAACCTCCCAGTCTCCTGAGTGGTCCTGTCCAGATAGTAAATACCTATAGACCAATGCACTTTTATCATCTATTGGATTAACATATACCAATAATTTCTCTTCATCATGAATGGCAGGTGTCTTGATTCCTATCTGCTCTAAAGCCTTAGTAAGAGCACTTTCAGCAGTAATAAAAGGAGTCTTCATAACCAATGAATTATAACCATATTTCCAACTGTTGGCTACATATGTAACCTCACTCTTTTTATTTATGTGAATAGTTATCTGAGCATTATAGACTGGTATTCCGTCATAATGCTGCTGTAATCTCACTACATCACCAGAGAGTCCATATCTGATTACTAAAAGCTTAAGGTTGTTCTTAATAAGTTCCTCGGTCAGTCCGAGTGATTCTTTTGTGAGACTGAGATATGCTCGAGCTTTAGATTCGAGAGACTCTCCAGACACTTTTTGGTTGATGCCTCTAATATTGAGCGGAAATCCAGTCACATCACTCATTCTCAGGTTGTCAATGATATAACTTTCTTCAACTTCTAAAGGAATAAACTCTTTACTCCCGTGATCAATAAATTTCTGCCCAGCAATAGGACCTATAGAAATGAGTACAACTAAAGTGATTAAGAATGCTCTCATTAATTGTTGGTTTTTGTTTTGTGGAACAGAATTCGGAACATGTTTAGATCGGAATCTTTTAGATGATTTGAACATACGAAAAATGCAGGTTAGAGAATTAATTTTTATCTAAAGGACCTTCCTCCAAACACTTGATTACCAGTCTGATACTTTATGTACTGTGAAAAAGGAGAAGCCTTAACTCCTATGCTGAAAGTAAAAATATCAGAAGTAGGAGACCATGTGAAGCTCATTTCCCAGCAATGAAGATCTCTCATCACACTAAACTGAGGAATAGGAAAATTCTTTCTGACAAAGTCATATGAAAGATTATTGATACCAAATCCCCATTTATCAGATAGAGGAATTCTACCTGAACTCAGCGTAATAGAATTAGTTTGAATATCACCTTCATTTACCCCATCTCTTTGACGTAATACATATCTCATTGTATGTCGTATTTGAAATTTAGAGAACCAAGTGAACAACTCTAATTCATTGGCATTGGCATTAGCATTTCGATTCTTTTTTGCAGCCCTTGCCTTATCTTCACTTCTGAACAAATCTCTAAAATCTTCTAATGTCATCTGAGTGTTAAGACTCAAACTAAACTGTTCAAACCTAAATGGGAGCCTAAAAGCACTTTCACCTTCTTTTCTAGACCATACCAAATCATTAATTCTTCTATTATCAACTTCACGGTACGGATCGAGAACACCTGAAAAACTCATCGTAGTGATATTTCCAAAAAGTCGAATTGAACCAGTGTAATTTATCCTACTCCAATTAAGACTATCGGCATTAAAATTATAATCACCACTGAAATTCAGGTTATTCAATAATTTGATCTTCTTTTCTGTAGAATCTTTTTTTGAATAGATTTTTGCTTCAAAAGAGTTTTGTAAATTATAAGCTAATCTCAACCCTCCATTGTCTAAGCTGGGTGCTGATCGGAATAATTTCGAGTCGCTTCCTTGGCTCGAAAAAGGGCTATATTCAAAAGGGTCATAAATGTCAGGATCTGGGTCACTGTCTACAATTCTTTCATATCTATTTGTTGCAGGGCTAAAAGTTAAATTTAGAGATGGCCTGATAGTATGCCTGAATCCTCTGATCCATCCTTTATTAGAAGTGATTGTATTATAGAGACTCGTGCTCACTCCAGCTCTGAAATCAATATCCCGATAAGGTGTGAAACCATTTTGCAATTTATCTATAAGCTCTACATTATTTCCTGTACTGTCTTGAGTAAGTTCGTATTCTCTTCTTGCTGTTTTAAAATACCACCATTCATCATAATCTACTCCTGTGTTAAAGGAAAAATACTTCAACAAATTATAGGATGCACTGAGGCCAGCTTCATGTGTTATTCCAGGGCTGATCAGATCTAAAGTTTTGCTTGTGAACAGCAAGGTATCTACAGTAGAAAATGAGTTTTGAAAACGAGTATTATATTCTAATCCTATTTTTTCATACCATTTATCACTAGTGCCTGAAGTATTGGGATTGTCAAAAGGAGATAACCGAGAGACTCTTAATTGAATATCAGGTAAAGTGAATCTAATCTCTCTTGACAAAGTATTCTGTGAATGAGTGATGGAGCTTGAAAAATTAACTTTTGGTGATAATTTATATGCATAGCTAAAATTGGAACTGATAGTACTATTGATTTGAGCATTCGCATCGGCAGTATTTCTTCTATCAAAATCATTCACTGTGAAGCGAAGGGAACCACCTATAGTTCTATAAGGATGTGCCTTTCCGTCCTGATTATGTGTAAGGTTGATTGAATAACTATCCTGTTTTCTCCTTCCTATAATTCCCTGTGATTCACGGAGTTGTCTTGAAAAACCAACTGCAAAATTACCTCTAAACTTGTATCTTTTATAATAGTTGGAAGTTGTTCTGAGCGCCCAAGAACCTCTGGAATAAAAATCTCCAACAACACTAAGATCCATCTTATCACTTAAAGCAAAATAGTAACCTAAACCTCTCATTCCCAGTCCTAAATTGGGGTCCATCGAAATAGGATCGTCAGGAAAGATCAGTCCTGAAGAAGCGGCATTAAAATCAAAAAGTGGTGCAAAAGCAAAAGGCAAGAACAAAGGAACCGGGATCCCTGCTAACTCCATTCTGGCAGGTCCTAATACTGCAACTTGTTCAGGAATTAATTTTAATTTGGATGCCCTTATTCCCCAATGTGGATGCTCTAAATCACAAGTAGAAATTAGTGCATTTCTATTATAAATCACATCATCACTAATCTGCAAAGAATCATTCGCTCCTTTTACAAATTTCGTTGTAGCACCATGAATAAATAACTGATCCCTCTGAACGATTGCTTCATATACTATTCCATTACTTGTATTGAAATTGTATCTCAGTTTTTTTGCTGAAACTTGCTGACCATCATAATCAAAAGTGGGTTTTATTTTACCAGAGAAACCTTCATAACCATATTGTGCTAAAACTTCATTAGCAGCGAAATCAAACAAGATGTAATCAGCCTTTATATCGTATTCTAAATATTTTATAAATGCATCACCAAACAACTCAATTTGGTTCTTTTTCACATCAAAAATGCTGGTATCTGTACTCCCATATTCTATTTCTTCAAGGGGTTCAGATCTCTTTTGCAGGGCTTTTGTTTCTTCTTTCTTTCCAGGATTTTGTTTAAGACTATCCAGCATCTCACCTGTAAATGAAGGAGGCTTTCCTTTTCCTGGCACTTGAGTCAAACCTTCTTTTGATTGAAGTAGAATAAAAGCAATCCATAAAAAAAGAAGGCAAAACTTATGTGAAAAGATTGTATTAATATATTTTTGTATATGTAATCGACTGTATTTCAGATTACTAATTTTACTTGTGCTATTAGAATTGCAATTATTTCTAATGGTGAAAACGAATTCTACAAAATAACGAATAATGCAAGATTTACGTTTCCATGTAATTCTTAAATCTGGTCTTTTGACCATTCTTTTTTTTCTCCCGTACTTTTCTCATTCCACATCAGTCTTTACCTCCAGTGACAAATTCATCATCGTCATAGATGCGGGTCATGGTGGAAAAGATATTGGTACGTCAGGTGAATACCTTATCGAAAAAGATGCCACACTCACACTGGCTATGGAGTTAGGTCAAATGTTGTCAGAAATAAATCAAAGAATTGAAATCAGATATACAAGAGATACTGACAAATTTTTACCTATATATCGCAGAGTGGCTTATGCCAATGAAAATCGGGCTGACCTTTTTATTTCTATTCATTGTAATGCAGTAGCGCAACATTCACCGCATGGCATAGAGACCTATGTACTGGGAATACAGAACAACGAGGAAAATCTAGAAACTGTAAAAAGAGAAAACGAGTCCATACTTCATGAGGAAAATATAAATGATCATTATAGTGGGTTTGACCCCAACTCTCCCACTGGTCACATTTTTTTAAGTGCCGTACAAAATAAATATATAAATGAAGGCATCCTGCTCGCTCATCAGATTCAGATTCAATTTTCTGATCGTAACCTCATGAGAGATAGAGGTGTAAAACAAGCAGGATTTGTAGTATTAAAAAAAGCAACAATGCCTGCTATACTTCTTGAAGTGGGATTCTTAAGCAATAGAAACGACGAGACAAAACTTGTCAATAAAGATTCTAGATCTAAGATCGTTTCTCATATTTCAGATGGAATCAATTCATACGTTAAAAAGATACAATCATCTAATAGTCCGACAATTGAAAAACAGACAGTACTGAACATTCCATCCTCAGTGCAACCTGCCAACATTGTCATTAAAGCAGAACCTAAAGTTACTTTTGACATTGTATTAGCTTCTTCTGTAGGCCTAGAAATGGAGGCTATGATAGATTCTGAAATTGACAATAAAAAAGTCATTTCACATCTTGAAGATGGAATGTATAAGTATACCATTGGTCCATACTTAACACTGGCTGAAGCTATAAACATGCAGAATGAATTGAGGTTAAAGAATTACAAAGGGGCATTTGTGATCAAATCTAAAAAGAATGCAATCACCGCTTCAAATCAGAATGACATTCAAATTAAATTTGCTGGAGTAAACTAGATCCAATTTTATCACCTAGTCTATACCAGACCAATACTAATAGGGGACAGGATTGCCTATTCTATAAATTACTCTTTTTCACACCAATCTATCGACTAACTTATCTGAACCAAATCGCACAACATCGGTTACTGGCAAACCCAATCGATCTTCCCATTTCTTAATTTCATCTAATGCTGCAGTTTCAGAAAGCATAGAAGTATTAAGAGCCATTCCAATACATTTTGCTTTAGGTAAAGTAGAACAAGAAGACGCCAAGTCTTCATTAAGCTTGATAAATTCTGACAAATCCGGTATCACAATGTTTTCAAGATCAAGAATATGTTTTTGGTCTGCTTTGTGACAAAGAACTAAATGAGTAGGACAAGCCCCCCGCATCAATGGTAACGTGGCAGTACTGCCAGGATTTAATAATGATCCTTGACCTTCAATGATTACAATGTCTTTGTGAGCAGCATCCATTACTAATTGCTCTACTGCGCCACATGCCTTGTCCACAATAAATGCATCCAAAGGAATACCTTTACCTGTAATCGAGATTCCTATTTGACCAGTTGCTAAAAAGTCCACTTCTTGACCACTCTTTTGCAATGCCTGATATAGCTCCAACCCAGCTGTCATCTTACCAATAGCCATATCAGTACCAATCATTAACACTCTCTTATTTTTCAAAGAAGCAGCTCTTGCCATTCCAATTTGAGGCGTAAAGTCTGGGACTCTTATATCCCATATTTTTTGATCTGATCGGCAAATTTCTTTTTCGAACTTTTCTCCCAATCTATCATGTAATCCATTCCATATGCTCATTCCTTTTTGAAGAGCAGTCATTATAGGTGCATTCCAATCATCAGGCAATTTTCCTCCGGAAGGAGCGATACCTAGCACTAAAGTGTTTGATCCCAGCTCTACTGCTTCATCAACGTTCTTGACAATTGGAATGTCAAAATCGTATTCTGATACATCTTTTACCTTTTGTCCGTTGAATTTGGAATCGACTACACACACAATATCTTGAGGTCGATAACGCATCAGTCCATATGCCATTTTAGCATATATAGTTCCTAAATATTGCTCGGTGAATAATGCTATTCTAGTATTTCTAACCATAAATTATATTCTATTTGAGTTTCGCCCCGTGTCCAGGAAGATCATTGGGCATTAGAATTCCATCAATCAACTCTGCACCTGTAGCAGGATCAGGGCTAAGATTTAAATGAGAGTCTAAATCAATATGCTGGATGACTCCACTTATCTGGGCAGCTGCAGAAATTGAAACAGAAGATTCCCCCATACAACCAATCATGCTTTTTAAATTATGAGTTTTACAGCTTTCTAAAATTTCTACAGCACCTGTGATTCCTCCACATTTCATAAGTTTTATATTAACACCATCTACATACTCATGCCACTCCTCTATATCCTCTGCGTAATTGCATGATTCATCGACATAAATTGGCAATGCTCTATTTTTGTAAAGATTCTTAAGATTACCCTCATCACCTTTTGCTAATGGCTGTTCTATATAATCTACATTTCTTTCAGCAAGCCACTCAGTCATTCGTTTAGCCTGTTCCAAATTCCATCCTCCATTTGCATCAACACGACAGATTACATCAAATTCTTTGGAAGATTCTAAAGCTTGACTAAACATCGCTTTATCAAATTCGATCCCATCAGGAGAGCCCAATTTTACTTTTAACGATTTGAATTTTTGATTTTCAAATAACAAAGGAATACGAATAGCTACTTCCTCTGGGCTCATAATACCAAGAGTGATACTAGTTGGGGCGGAAGGCAATGGCATATTAAGCATAGTTCTGATAGATTCATTCTGTTTCTTTCCTTTCAAATCCCATAATGCAATATCCAATGCTGCTATAGCATAAGGTGCTATATTTTTATCTTTTGCTAATTGCCAAATCTCTTTGATACCCAATTTTGGATTAATATCCTTCCAAAACTCATTCAGAATATTTTTACAGTCCTCAGAATTTGGATCACTTGGATCTTTGCTAGGACTCATTTCTCCAATTCCTTTATGCTCACCGTCGTCAATCACAACAAATAAATTACTTGAGCCAGTGTGGGTTCCTCGACTTATTGTCAATGGAAACCGTTTCTTAATTTGTATGATTCTAGAAAATAATCTCATTTGGCTTTTTTAAAGATTTATAACTGAAAAAATATTTGTGCTTTTTTTACAAAATCAAATGGAGCGTCACTTTTGTCAATTGAGGCGATATAGCATATGAAGATATTAGTTCTGAAAGTGAACAAAAATGAAAATATTATTTTCAATAATAAGTATGAAACTTAAAAAAAACTGCTTGGAATTATTATAAAATTCAGCATTTTTCCAGTATTACTTCATCATTTTCTTGCTGACTTCTAATATATATTTCCAAATAAAGTAATTGAGTCGTTTTGGCGGCCTCATTTAACGAGTCTTTAAGACACATATATCATATCTTCGCGATCCGAAAAATTATGTACTAACATCATCTTATTATGTCCCGAGAATTAAAGCTTGGTCTTCTTTCACTTATCATAATTGCTACAGCCCTATGGGGATATCAATATTTGAAAGGTAAAAACATCCTTCACACCGTCAGAACTTACAAAGTCGTATATGATAATGTAGAAGGTCTTGAAGTATCAGCTCCAGTGGAAATCAATGGGTTTAGCATTGGTTCTATTCAAAAGATTTCCTTAAATCCAGAAAATGTTAAGTCGATGCTCATTGCTTTTGAGGTAGAAGGAGATTATCGTTTTCCAAAAAACACAAAAGCTACCTTAAGCACCTCCAACAGCTTAGTGGGGTCTAAGAAAATAGTGCTCATGTTTGATGATCTGTGTCAAACAGATTGCCTTGAAGATGGCGATAGAATGATCAGCGCCTCTAGAAGTATTTTAGAAACTATACTTCCAAAAGAAGATCTTAAAAATCATCTGGCCATCTTGAGAGGTGAGGTAGGAGGAATAATGGATAGTGTCATGAGTGCTGCGAATGGAGAAAACGCTGATAATAGTTTTGCTCGCAGTCTCCGAAATATGGAAATATCAATGCAAAACCTTGCATCGCTAACCTCTACAATGGACAAATTCACTAAAGCGACATATTCTGATCTGGAAACAACCATATCCCACATGGCCAATATTACAGCTAGTCTAGAAAAGAGTAGTGGAGAGATAAAGTCTATAATGGATAATGTCAATACTATCTCAAATCAAGTGGCTCAAGCTGATCTAGGTGAGACAATCAACAAAACAGACGAAACATTCAACAAAACTAATGCGCTCCTCACTGATCTTCAAAGTAGTGTCGCACAGGTAAATGGTTCTTTCACAAAAATTGATGGGATCTTATCAGATATTGAAAACGGAGAAGGTACTATAGGTAAATTCATGAAAGATGAGACCCTATATCAGAATATGAATCTTTTGATGCAAGACTTCAGGTTACATCCTAAAAGATACGTTCGATTTAGTGTTTTTGGTAGAAAAGGTAAAGCTTATGAATATCCAGAGGGTGACCCAGGATTTGATGAAATACCTAAGGAAGAAAAGGAATAAAATTCTACTCTATTTCCCAAATACTGTGAACATTTAGATCCATTTTGATCTCCTTCACATTTTCTATACTTCCTGCATTTTCATCCATTGCCATAGTACTAGAACGTGCCATACTTTTATGATAAACAACAGGTCTAGAATAACCGCCTTCATTATAGGTAACAGATGAAATATCACCTAG
The DNA here is from genome assembly GCA_002471345.1 of Saprospiraceae bacterium UBA7328. Taxonomy (GTDB): domain Bacteria; phylum Bacteroidota; class Bacteroidia; order Chitinophagales; family Saprospiraceae; genus UBA7328. The sequence goes on along the minus strand of DKPS01000067.1, from coordinate 5,056 downwards.
TCTTTTCCCTAGAGCTGTACATATAATATTAGCTTTCTTTTTTGCTCTTATTACTGCATTAGTTAAAAGCTTTTCATTGGTAATTTCCAAAAGATCATCAGATATAGAGAATCCAACATTTAGATTAAGATCAGGGGAAACTTTTCCAAACCTTGCCAATACTTTATTGATTCTACGGGTATCTAACACTGTTTTGGCTTCTATTCTTGAAGTAGCAATAAATCCATCGTCCATTCTTTTATCTCCTTTCCATCGATAATTTTTCTGAACATTATATGTAGTAGTCTTGATCGCACTCTTCTTAACTTTCTCTTTTATCAGAAGGTCTATTGCCTTGTTAATTTCTTTATCCAATGCATCGTAAGCTTGTTCGAATGAAGGTCTTTTTTGATTTATATTAATAGAATAAACAACCTCATCAGGACTTACTTCCATTGTAGCATTTGCTGTTACAGTTACAGTTTTATTCATGGTGTTGTTTTGAGCCATTAACGTTGTGTCAGAAATTAAGAGAAAAATAAAAAATAAGTGTTTCATTCTGAATGTTTTCTTCAAAACGAAAGTGTCTAATTTATAATTCTTATAAATGCCAATTTCACATTTATTTAAATTACAAAATATTGACTTCAGGTTCGAGAACAACTCCATAAACTTTTGACACTGAATTAATTATATCCTTATAGTATCGTTCAATTTGCCTTCCATATTGAGCCTCATAATTGCAAATAACAAGAGCATGGTCTTTATGGCAACCCACTCCATTCTTTATTTTTCCTTTCCATCCACATTGCTCAATGAGCCATCCTGCAGGTATTTTTTCCCATCCTTCTGCATAATTATATGATGGGATACCGGCATGCTTAGTCTTCAATCTTTCGTATTGCTTTTGCGGTATAATTGGGTTCTTAAAAAAACTGCCACAATTAGGAATCAGATCTGGATCTGGCAATTTGGTTTGCCTTATTTCTATAATTGCTTCAGATACATCAGAAATAGTAGGTGACGTTATCTTTTTAGCGCCAATAATCTCTGCGACTTTTCCATATTCAAGATTTAATGAATGATGTTGTGGCAGAGTTAATCTCAAATAGATATGTAATATAAAATATCTTCCTTTTTGAGCATTTTTAAAAACGCTATTTCTATACCCAAACTGACATTCGGAATTGTTAAAATAGCATTTGGAACCTGTGTCCAAGTCTATGGCATCTAATCTTTCAAAAACATCTTTAATTTCAACCCCATATGCACCAATGTTTTGAATAGGAGCAGCACCACATTTTCCAGGAATAAGACTCAAATTTTCTATTCCTCCTAAATCATTTTCAACAGCCCATAAAACCGCGTCATGCCAGTTTTCTCCACCTCCCAATTTCACAATAACAGATTCATCATCATGTCCAACTATCTCCTTCCCTTTAACTTCATTTATTAGAACAGGTGCAGTATGATCTTTTGTCAAAAGAATATTACTACCTCCACCGATGACCAATGGAGCAGAAACAAAAGGTATGAGATCTAGAATATTTCTTTCAGAATGAATGAAGTGCAATTCTTCACAATAATGGTCTAATCTGAAAGTATTGTATGGCTTAAGGCTGATCACTCCATTCGGTTTTATACCATATCAAACTGCAACTTCGCCAATTTCCTATAGATGCCACCTTCTTTTTCAATAAGGCTCTCATGATCGCCTTCTTCTTTGATTTCTCCATGTTCCAATACATAGATACAATCCACATTTTTGATGGTAGCCAATCTGTGCGCAATAATAATGGATGTTCTTCCCTCCATTAAGACATCCAATGCCTCCTGAACCAGTCGCTCTGATTCAGCATCTAATGAACTGGTTGCTTCATCAAGGATAAGAATATTAGGGTCTTTTAAAATAGTCCGGGCTATAGCCACTCTTTGTTTTTGTCCTCCTGAAAGTTTAATGCCCCTCTCCCCTACTATGGTATCAAACCCTTTCGGAAAGGACTCTATAAATTCAAGACAATTAGACTTGTCAGCTGCTGCCTTTACCTCTTCTTCAGTTGCATCAGGGTTGCCATAAAGTATATTTTCTCTTATAGTTCCACCGAATAGGATTACTTCTTGGGGGACTATTCCTACACTAGATCTCAATTCACCTAAAGGATATGACTCTAAAGATTTACTATTTATAGATATGCTACCTTGTGAAGGTTCATAGAATCTCATTAACAATTTTACAAGAGTGGACTTTCCACTACCACTTTGCCCAACCAACGCTATCTTCTCACCTCTTTTCACTTCAAATGTAACATCCTGAAGTACAGTAACTTCCGTTCTACTTGGGTAAGAAAAAGAAACATGATTAAAATGAATATCACCTGATATATTTCCGCCATCACTTTTCACAGACATATCCAACTCTACTCCTCTCGACATGATTTCCTTTACTCTTTCTGTGGCTCCAATAGCACCAGCAATAGTCGTATATAAAGTTCCTAAACTTGCTATAGCACCACCTATCATCACCGTGTAAATCACAAATGATAATAGATTTCCAGAATCCATTTCTCCTCTTTGTACCATAAATGCTCCTTGCCACAAAATGAAGAGAATACCACCAAACATAAGAAAGACCAAAAAGGCAAAAAACAAACCTCTCACCTTTGCAAAGTCAAGAGATATTTTCACCATTTTCTTTAATGATTCTTGATATCTGAGCGATTCATAAAGTTCATTAGTAAAAGACTTCACCACACTAAAGTTTTGGAAAGTCTCCTCTACTATTGTATTTGTATCAGCCAATTGATCCTGTCTCTTCTTCGAAAATCTTCTAATGTATCTACCGAAATAGATGGCTAAAACTACAACAACGGGAATGGTTAGTAACATGATCAAGAATAGGTCTGGCATGAGGTAAGCTAATACACCTATTCCTACTATTAAAATCGTCCCTTGTCTCATAAATTCTGCCAAGGTCATAGAGAATACAGACTGCAATTGCTCTACATCAGCGGTTATTCTGCTAGACAACTCTCCAATTCTTTGGCTTTCGAAAAAACCGACGGATTGAGAAATCAATTTATCATAGAGTCCTTTTCTTAGATCTGCCATTCCTCTTTCAGATACATTGGCAAAAAGAATAACAATGACAAATGAAATAACTGATCGTATAGCTAAGACAACAAATATTACAATCCCCAATTGGGTCAAGTCCAATCCATATTTTGAGTCTTTTCCGGTGGCTACATTCACCATTTCTCCCGCTAAATCAGGGATGACTAGAAATAGTAAACTTCCTACACTGAGTATTACTAGTGCCGAAATGAAATACCATTTGTAAGGTTTTATAAACTGAAATACCCATAATAGGGATTTCCAATTTTTCTTTTCTCCTTTATTTTCTGAATCTGATTTCACTCTCATTAATGTGATTAATAAATCGCTGCAAATATAGTTTAAGCTCGAACATGAGAATTTTCTATTTTACAGGTGATTTTCTTCAAGTCAAATGAATAAAAGTTAAACGTGAATCGTATGAATATCATTCCTGAAAGTCTTGAATTGATTATGTACGATTGTACCAATATTTAGAAACCTCACTATGGAATAAAGAGAGGAGCTTTACAACACGCAAATCATTCTTGCAGAAACATCAACCGATCTTTTAAAAGAAAGGTTAGGGATATAAAATAAAAATACCGAATAAAGCATTTCGATCAATGAAAATACCACGAAATAAAATCAATAATTACGCCGACGACATCGTATCTGAAAGACAACGATTTCTCAATCAGCAAACAAAAAAAGAAGCTTTTCACCTCCACAAATATTCTTTTAATCCAGAAGTTACTGAAGGAAATATTGAGAACTTCATTGGTGTTGCCCAAGTTCCAGTTGGGTTAGCAGGACCACTACTTGTGAATGGTGAGCATGCTAAAGGAGAATTTTTAATTCCAATGGCAACAACTGAAGGAACTCTAGTTGCTAGCTACAACAGAGGCATGAAATTGTGTTCTGCATTAGGTGGTGTAAAAACTACAGTCATAGAAGACAAGATGAATAGGGCTCCCATTTTTGTATTTAAAGATGCCCGTCGTGCTCGTGAATTTGGCAAGTGGGTAGATGATAATTACGCACAAATAAAAGAATTATCTGAAAGCACTTCTAGCATTGCCAAGTTGATAGATATAGAGCAGTACACGGCCTCCAAGATGATATGGCTGCGATTTAACTTTCATACTGGTGATGCTGCAGGACAGAATATGGTCACGAGGGCCACGAGAGAGGCATGTAATTGGATCTTAGCTCAAAAACCTAAATGTCTAGAAAAGTTCTCCTTAGCTGCCAATTTTGACACCGACAAGAAGCATTCATATATCAACTATATCAAAACTAGAGGGAAGAGGGTCGTAGCAGAGATTACTGTACCAAAGGACCTAATAAAAGAAACATTTAGAGTAGATGCTAAAACAATGGCTTATCAGAGAGGATTAAGCACTACAGGTTCACTACTCAGCGGTTCTGTTAACAATGGAGCTCATTCAGCAAATGGAATTACGGCAATGTTTATAGCCTGTGGTCAGGATGTCGCCAATGTGGCAGAAAGTAGTGCTGCCATTATATATCCTGAAATTTTAGACAATGGTGACTACTACTTTTCTATTACTATACCTGCATTAATAGTTGCGACATATGGTGGTGGAACGTCACTTCCTACACAAAGAGAATGTCTTGAAATTATGGATTGTTATGGTAGTGGCAAAGTGAATAAATTTGCAGAAATTGTTGCCGCCACAGCACTTTGTGGTGAACTCTCATTAAGTGGCGCTGTTCTTGCAGACGAATGGGTATCGAGTCATGAATCCCTTGGTAGAAACAGATAAAACATGGTCATATCAGAAGTAAAAAAAACAGAACTGGAGCAAGCTTTTCATTTCGTGAGAAAGACTTTTATAGATAGCTATAGTATCCATAATACTCCTGAAAACATGCAAATTTATCTTACTCAAAACCTTTCAGATGAGCAACTATCAAAAGAATACGATAGTCCCAATTGTCTTTTTTATAAAGGCATTAAAAA